>JBMSAU010000049.1:0-52781 GCA_049414625.1 Thermodesulfobacteriaceae bacterium | reverse complement strand
CCAAACCAAAGAACTGGCAGGCAAAGGCTAAGGAACTTCCCCACTGACCAGCTCCAGTTTCTGTAGTCAACCTCTTCACACCGGAGATCTTGTTGTAATAAGCTTGGGCTACCGCAGTATTTGGCTTATGGCTACCCGGTGGTGATACGCTCTCGTTTTTGTAGTATATCTTTGCTGGCGTGCCCAAATACTCCTCAAGCCTTTTAGCCCTGTGAAGCGGCGTTGGTCTCCATAGAGAATACACATCAAGAACCTCTTGGGGAATTTCTATCCACTCCTGCTGTGAGACCTCCTGCTCCACTATGGGTTCTGGAAATATTGCAAGGAGGGCTGAGGGATCCACCGGCTCCATAGTCCTTGGGTCCAAGGGAGGCTCCAAAGGCTTTGGCAGGTAGGGCACAATGTTAAACCATTTCTTCGGTATATCTTGGGCACTCAAAACCACTCGCATGGTAGAGAAAATTTTTAACTTTTTTATTTTAAGTTTGTACCTCGGCTGAAAAATTATTCAACCAAGACTTTCTAAAAACCTCTACCTAATAGTATAACCCTAAAGGTAGTAAAGTAAAGTTTTCTGGTTTATCTTCGCATACATACACATATTCCAAACCTATATGCCCTCTATCAACCATAATACAAGAGCTGTCCGCAAGCTCCAAAACCATAAACTCTTTTGATACCTCTTTGCAACTCAAGGATTTTAGCAAGATTAAACAGATGATGGACAAAAGGGCTTGTTGGTTAAAAACTACTGCCCAACAAGGGCTGTTCTTCAAAGGATTTTTTCCAGCTTTCCTGAACTTCTCACCAGAGGTATTAACTTTTGAAAAAAATTAAAAAAGGTGTTATTTTAATCTCTATAGAAAGGGGGGAAAAGCATGCCGATATTTGAGTTTAAGTGCCTTGAGTGTGGACAGGAGTTCGAGATTCTTCTTAAGAATAGAGAGGAAGCAAATTCTGTTAAATGCAAGTTTTGCGGAGGAAAAGTTGAGCGCTTAATGAGTGTTGTCAACTCTATCATCAAGGGTGATGCCGGAGGTCCTGCCTCAAGCGATAAGCCTCGGCTTGCTGAAACGTATACCTGCCCAACAGGCACTTGCTCCCATTTAGAATTACCTGGGTATAAAAGATAAAGCTCTCATGAAACCTACCGTCAAGCTTGTGATCTTTGATGCTGAGGGGACTTTCATCAAGATTCATCCACCAGTCGGAGAATACTACGCTCAACTTTTCAGGGAAGTAGGGATCAATTTAGATCCGGTTGAACTTCAATCAAGGGTTAAGGAGGTTTATCGGTTGGTTTTCCACGAGAATAAAGCTGATCATCGCTGGAACGAAGCGCTATGTTTTAAAGCCTGGCGTTCCTTCTTTGAAATCCTTTTTAAGGACTATCGGTTTGAACCCTGGTTTGATAGCCTTTTCGAAAAGGCTTATGCCCATTTTGGAAGCAAAGATTGTGTGATACCTATACCAGGTTTCCCAGAGTTTGCCAAATCACTTCGAGCTAAAGGACTAAAGCTTTGCGTGCTTTCAAACTGGGATGGGAGGCTTCATTCTGTCCTTTCTGGCTTAGGGCTAGATAAGCTTTTTGATAGGGTCTACACAGGTTGTGAAATCGGCTACCTAAAACCAAACCTTGCAAGCTTTCTTCATGTGCTTTCTGATTTTAAAGTAAAGCCAGAAGAAGCAGTCATGATAGGCGATAGCTTAAAGGATGATATTGAGCCTGCACTAAAGCTTGGAATGAAGGCTATTCACTATCAAGGGGAGGATTATAGAGACCTTTTTCTAACCTTTCAAGAGAAGCTTCTAAGACCTTAGTTTGCTCAATAGCTCCCATGCCCCTAAAGATCTTTAAAGCTAACTGAAGGGCATCCTTTGCCTGCTCAAACCGGTTAAGCTTTAGGCAACATTCTCCAATGCCAGCAAGAGCTCTGCCTGCTCGATGTGGGTCTCTATACTTTTCTGCAATCTCAAGGATCCTGTAAAAGTAAGGCAAGCATCTTTCATACTCCCCCTTATCCCGTAAAACATAAGCGATCTTTTCGGCAATGATGCAGGTGCTGATTTCGTCCTCAAAGTTCTCACAGATATCAAGACAGGCTTTGTAAGCCCTTAAGGCTTTCTCAAAATTTCGCCTTAAGTAGTAAATATCTCCAAGCTTTTCAAGAACGTTTGCCATCTCTTCCATGCGCCCAAGCTCTGAATAAATTTCAAGAGCAGATTCAAAGCTTTGAATAGCATCAAGAATTTGTCCCTTGACCCAAGCTGAATTTCCCTTATCCACAAGCTCCTGAGCTATCCTCAATTTTTCGCTTTCTTCTGCGCTGTCATTCCAAGCGATGCAAAGCTCTTCGTATTTTCCTTGCCTCTCTTCTTTGTCCCCCATAAACTTTCCTTATAAGTTTATTTCTTAATAACTTTATTTCAGCATTTTATTCTACAATCAAAGGAATGTAAACTTGTAGTTTTATTTTGGAAAAAATTCTGGCATTTAAAAAAATTGTTATTTAAAAGGTAACGAAACTTTATGACTTAAAATACTTCAAAAGCATCAGGGTATTTTGACTCCAGGATTAAGGATGCCGTAAGGGTCAAAAAGGGCTTTTAGGCTTCGCATTAGATTAAGCTCTTCCTCGGATAGCTCCAGGGCAAAGTAGGCTTTTTTAGTAAAGCCTATGCCATGCTCTCCTGACACCGTGCCTGAAAGTTCTAACACCTTCTTGATCAAACTTTCCCTTATCTTCTTTGCTTTTTCCTCATTTCCCTCTTCAAAGTAGATGTTCACATGAAAGTTGCCATCTCCCACATGCCCAAAGGCGGTGATACGAATTCCTGAGCCTTCTTCATGAGTGCGCAGATAGCTCAAAAACTCTACATTATATCTTCGTGGGATGGTTAGGTCATCTGAAAGCTTCTTACTTCCAAGTATTTTTAGGCTTGGGCTCAAAGATCGCCTAACCTCCCAGAGCCTTTCCATCTCCGAGGCGTCCGAAGAAAACTCAAAGGAAAACCCAAACTCTCTTAAAGCCTTCTCTATAGCTTGAGCCTCTTTCTCAACGCAGCAAGCTTTGCCGTCGACCTCAAGAAGAAGAAGCGCCTTATCTTCAGGCTTAACCAAAGGATGATTAGAAAGCTTTAAGGCTAAGAGTGAGGTTTGGTCTATAAACTCAGCAGAAGAAGGAGTTATACCCATCCTTAAAACCTGATTTATAAAACCTAAAAGCTTAGCCTCATCCTTTGAGCGAACCAAAAAGAGGGCTCGTTTTTCAGGCAAGGGAATTAGCCTAAGCCAAGCCGAAAGTATCACTCCTAAGGTTCCTTCTGAGCCTATAAATAGAGGGGTAAGGTTGTAGTGAGAAGACTGTTTTAAGGTTTTTGGACCGGTGCGGATAAGCCTTCCGCCTGGCAATCCTACCTCTAAAGCCAGCACATAGTCTTTGGTTGTCCCATACTTTAAACCCTTTGGTCCGCCTGCACCGGTTGCGATGTTTCCTCCTATGGTTGAGAAGGCGTAGCTTGAGGGGTCTGGGGGATAAAAGAGGTTATACTTTTCCACAAAGCGCTTAAGATCTCCGGTGATTACTCCGGGCTCGCAATGGACAACTCTTTCCTCTTCGTTAAAATCAAGGATCCTGTTTAGCCGAGTAAGAGATAAAACAATACCGCCCTCCACGGGGACAGAGCTTCCGGTTGTTGAAGTCCCTGAACCACGGGTAATGATAGGGCATTTATATTGGTTTGCAAGCTTTAAAACCTCAAGCACCTCCTCTTTAGTGTCTGGAAGAAGGACTGCCCAAGGTCTACCCCGAAGGGAGCTTGCGTCGAAAGAATAGGCTAAAAGCGCATCTTCCTTGGTGAGAACCTTACCAGGGAGAAGTTTCTCAAGCTCCTTAAAAAGCCTATCAAGCATAGGATTCCCGGTTTAAATCTTCTTCACCTGAGGCATTTTCAAAAGATATTCCTTGGTATTCCTCAAGAATTTCGCGCGTAAGAAGTTCTACTTTAAACTTTAAAGCCCTATCCTCTGAGAGCTTTTTTTCTATGCTTTTCAAGTGATAGATGATGGTTGAATGTTCTTTTTTGAATATCTCGGCTAATTCTTTGAGGGACCTTTGAGTGTACTTTTTCAGAAGATAGATTAAAACCTGCCTTGCAAGCATCAACTCTCTCTTTCTGGAGTTGGAAAAAAGAGAGCTTCTTTCAATTCCGAAGAACTTGCAGACCCTTTCCACAAAGACTTCAAGGTCCTGAGCTTCTTCATTAGCTTCAGAGACCTCGCTTAGGAGCTCCTTTGCAAGGAGAACGGTTATAGGTTCGTTTAAAAGCTTTGCCCTGGCTATAAGCCCGTTCACAATGCTTTCAATCTGCCTTATGTCTCCTCGAACCATCCTTGCTAAATACTCTACTACATCATAAGGAAAGTTATATCCGAGCTTTTTAGCTTTAAAACGGATAATCCTTTTCCTGGTTTCAAAATCTGGTTGATGTAATTTTACAATTAGCCCTGCGTTAAGGCGGGACTTTAAAGTGCTATCAAAGTCTACCATGTCTTTCGGGAGCTTAAGAGAGGTAAAGATGACATTTTTGCCGTAGTCAAGAAGATAGTCTAAAAGGAAAGCAAGTTCAACTTGCGTAAACTCTTTTCCAGAAAGAAAATGAACGCCGTCGATGATCAAGAGGTCGCATCCCTCTTGAATTTTTGTCTTAAAAACATCAAGGCTTCCTGATTTGAGATACTTCATAAGGTAGGTTAAAAAATCTTGACCTGTAAAATAAAAAACTCGATGAAAACCCTTTTTATAGAGGACGTTTGCTATCGCTTGAGAAAGATGGGTCTTCCCCAGCCCAAAGTTGCCACAAAAGTAGATTAACCCCCCTTTAGGGGGCTCCTCAACAAACCTAAGGCTTACCTTGTATGCAAGCTCATTACATTTGCCAACTACGAAGTCCTCAAAGGTATACCTGGGGCTAAGTCTTCTTCCAATAACCTCAAGAGGAGAATAGGGAATGACCAATTGCTCTGGTTTTCCCCTCGGGACAACTTGAAAATCCCATTCATGAAATCCAAAATCTTGAGCAACAGCCGAAATAAGCTCTTGATAGTTCTCCTTAATCCAATTTTTGGCAAACTCGTTTGCTACTTCAAGGATTAATTTTCTGTCTTTTACATTTACGCCGACCTCTGAAAACCAAACCCTGTAGACCGCTTCCGGAAGCCTCTCTTTTAAAGCCCCTTTAAAAGCATCCTCTAAATTAGAAAGACCTCTCCCCACCTTCAATCCCCTCCCGTTTGGTACGAAGAATAACTAAACTTTTAATGATTTAGTGCCAATTAAGACCGTTTAAAGAACTTGTTTTTTTCTTCTAAACTGTTAATAAAAGCTTACACCATCTTCCCTTCCTTTTCAAAGTTAAGGAGAAATCTTTAGAAGAAAAAAAGAACCTACAATCCCTGTTTAAAAAAGGACATAATTTCAAGAAAATTATAAATGGTAAACCTTTACCATTGTCAGGAGATAAAGTGTTTTGGACAATCGAAGTTAGTGAAATTACTTAAGAAGCCAGAGAGGGCTTTATCATTTTAAGTCTTTTTAATCTTTTCTTTAATTTTCTAATTTCAAAAATATGACAAGATTCGAAGGGGTTTTTTAAATCCTTTCGAAGCAAGAAACAAAATGCCCTGGTGAGACCTCTACAAGTTCAGGACTTAGAGTTTGGCAATTTGTTTTTTTGTATTGACACCGAGGATAAAAGGGGCAGCCCTTAACCTCATCAAAGGATGATGAAGGCTCTACCTTTAGGGCTGAAAGGCTGGGTTTTACTGGGTTAAAAGGATCAAGGTTTACAGAAAGAAGAAGCTCAGTGTAAGGGTGGTGAGGAACCTCTCCTAAGGCTTGTGCAGGGAGTATCTCTACAATTTTACCAAGATACATGACTGCAATGCGGGTAGCTAAATACTTTGCCGTGTTTATGGAATGGGTGATAAATATGTAGCTAATCTGAAAGCTTAGTCTCAGTTCTTTTAGCAAATCAAGAATTTGCTTCTGGATAGTCATGTCAAGGGCTGAGGTTGGCTCATCGAGGACTATAAGCTTTGGCTGTAAAATGAGTGCCCTTGCTAAAGCTACCCTCTGCCTCTGCCCCCCAGACAACTCATGAGGATAGCAATAAAGCACCTTGTCTGAAAGCCCCACTTTTTTTAAAACTTCTTCTATTTGACTTAGCCCCTCATCCTTAGTTATCTTAAAATTTGTGCTTAAAGGCTCAAAGAGGATGTCTTTTATCCTCATCTTGGGGTTAAGGGATGAGGTTGGGTCCTGAAAAACTGCTTGAACTTTTGGTCTTAGGCTCTTGAATTCCCTTTTGGATAGAGTTTTTATGTTCTGACCAAACCAGTAAACCTCTCCCTTTGAGGGTTCTTCAAGCCCAAGAAAAATTCGTCCAAGAGTTGTCTTCCCGCATCCGCTTTCTCCAAGAATGGCTAAGGTCTCTCCCTTGAATACCTTTAAGCTAACCCCTCTTAAGGCATAAATAGTCCTTTTAGAAAAAATCCCTACCCTAAGCTCAAACTTTTTCCAAACATCTTTAACCTCAGCGATGACCTCTTGAGAACTCAGCTCTTTATCCATTAGCAAAGCTCACAGGGCTTCCTGGATAGGAGAGAAGGAGGCTTAAAGTGTAAGGATGGGTGGGCTTGCTGAAGACCTTTTCTGTTTCTCCTACTTCTACCACCTCACCCTTATAATAAACCACTATTCTATCTGCAATGTAGCGCATGACCCCAAGCTCATGGGTGATGAAGATTATGCTTAAGCCCCTTTTTTGGTTTAGTTCTTTTAAGAGCTCTAAAACCTGAAGTTGGAGGGTTGGGTCAAGGGCGGTTGTTGGCTCATCGGCAATGAGAACCGTAGGATTACAGGCAAGGGCTATTGCAATCATCGCCCTTTGCCTCATCCCGCCAGAAAGCTGGTGAGGATAGCTCTTCATCCTAAGCTCTGGCTCAGGTATCCCAACCTCGGAAAGAAGCTCAATAGCCCTTTTCCAGGCTGAACGCTTGTCCATTCCAAGATGAGCTTCTAAAACCTCGATTATCTGCTCACCAATAGGCAAAACCGGATTTAGACTGGTCAAAGGGTCTTGAAGGATGATAGAAATCTCCTTTCCTCTGATATCTTCCCATTCCTTAGGAGAAAGGGAAAGCAAATTTTTTCCTTTATAGTAGATGGCTCCACTCTCTATTTTTAAACCCGGGGGTAAAAGCCCAAGGATGGCAAGGCTAGTCAAACTTTTGCCTGATCCACTTTCGCCAAGAATTCCAAGAATTTCGCCTTGATTAAGAGAAAAGGATACATCCTTTAAAAGGATGGCGTTATCCTTTCTATTCCTGACAGTAAGCCCCTCTACTCTAAGAATTTCCATGAATTAAGAATTAAAAGGGGAAAACTTCCCCTAAATTCTATCTTCAGCCGCCACCGCAGGCTCTAAGCTCAGCAGACATTATTTCATAGGCTGTTGCCTGCCTAACGTTTATTATCTCAATCCGCATAAGGATACTCTTTCCAGCCGCTGGATGATTAAAGTCTGCGATTACTTTATCACCCTTTACCTGAAGCACCTTAAAAAAACGACGAGAACCATAAGGGGTAATCTCCTCATACCATTCTCCTTCCTTCACCTTCTCAGGATGTTTTAAAGAGGAAATCTCTACCTCCTTTACAAGGTAAGGTAGATGGGGACCAAAAGCAGACTCTGGAGGAAGCTCAACCTCAACCACATCGCCCTCTTTTTTTCCAAGTATGGCTCTCTCAATGAGGGTTGGAATTGGCTCTCTGCCGTAGACAAAGGAGACCTCTATCGGTCTACCAAACCATTCAGGGGTCTTATCCCCAATGATTTCCATGCTATACTTCAACTGAACATAGGTATCCTGTTTAATCTCCATAACCCCCCTCCTTTTGGTTTTTAAAGCAACAAAAATTCTAACAAAGCCATGTGAAGCCACATCTTGTTCTCTGCCTGAAGCCAAACGATCGAATTTTTCCCTTCTAGCACCTCCTCAGTTATCTCCTCATTCCGATGGGCAGGAAGACAATGTAAGACCAAAACATTGCTTTTAGCAAGGCTTAAAAGCTCGGAATTCAGTTGATAGGGTTTAAAGACCTCTTTTCTCCTTTCAGCTTCCTCTTCCTGCCCCATTGAAGCCCAAACATCGGTGCTAACAATGGTTGCTCCTTCTATAGCAGATTTTGGGTCTCTTACTATCTCAATCCTTGCTTGATACTTTGCCTTAAGCTCCGCGAGAAGATTTTCATCAGGGTCAAACCCTTCAGGACAGCAGACAGTTATAGGTAGCCCAAAGATAGCGCATACTTCTAGCCAGGAGTGAGCAACGTTGTTCCCGTCTCCAATCCAAACAATCTTCTCTTCAGGGCTAAGTCTACAAAGTTCATACAGGGTCAAAAAATCAGAGAGCGCTTGGCAGGGATGATGCTTATCCGAAAGACCGTTTATTACTGGGATTGTGGCGTAGCTTGCAAACTCTTCGATGGTTTCTTGCTTGTAGGTCCTAAGCACAGCCACATCAACATACCTTGAAAGAACTCTTGCGGTATCTTTTATAGGTTCCCCCCGGGAAAGTTGAAGGTCCTTTGTCGATAGAAAAATGGTTGACCCGCCAAGCTTTAGCATCGCCGATTCAAAAGAGACCCGGGTTCTCGTTGAAGGCTTTTCAAAGATTAAAGCCATAACTTTGCCTTTAAGGGAGCTTGGAAGCCTCTTTAAAGACTTAAGACGCAGAGCAGAATCCCAAAGAGCCAAGATTTCATCCTTAGTAAGGTCAACAACCCTCAAGAGGTCTCTTTTTCCCCTCATCAGCAAACCTCCTTTTGTGTAATTTTCTCATCATTCTTCAAATTGTAAAGAGTTTAAAAAAAGAATGCATTAGGTCACCCATTCGCCCCTTTCATCAAAACCGATTAAAATTCATCTTGCATTTTTTTTATTTTATGGTTTATAATTTATAATTTAAGTTAAAAAATATTTTATTGATTAAAAACAAAAAATTTATAAGGTAAGCTATGATGACAATAAGGGACCTTTTGAAGCTTGCGGGTTTTGGGGCTGTTTATGCTACCTGCTACAACGGGCTTTCCTTTGCCAAAGGAAAACCTACGCCCATCTTTGCCTTATGGGGTGAGGGGTTTGTAGCGGTCATCGACACAGAGAATGATGAAGTTCTAACCTAAATAGCAACACAGTCATCTTAGATGTTAGGGATCCGCATGAACGGGAAATATCAGCCATCGAAGGTAGCCTGTTTATCCCCTTAGCAAAGCTTCCTCATAAGCTTTCATCCCTTGACCCAACAAAGGAGTATGTCGTTGTCTGCAAGGTGGGACAAATGAGCCTTTCTGCCCTTGAGCTTTTGCTCTCTGCCGGTCTTAAGGATCTAAAAAGGAGGGATCAACGCCTGAGCTAAGGAAGTAGACCTAAGCTTGCCAGTTTATTAGATAAGGCAAATAAAAAAAAGGGGGCTAAAAGCCCCCTATTCTAAGATAAGAATAGCCTTATACTTTTACAAGTTTAACTTTAGTGTCGTAGAAGCTAACGGAGCCACCGACTGGGTCAAAGAAGCAGGTGTTCTTTAGGTATGGGTCAATCCACATGGCGGCGTTAGCATTAATCCCTGTTGCCCTCTTGGGGTCACCTTTGATGAGCTTTCCGTCAATGTAGAAATCGGATGCTCCTGTTGCCCAGTGTCCATGCCCGAGGGTAAAGGTTATGACACCTGGTCTGATGGTTTCAGTTATCTTAACCTTTCCTTCCATGGGCTTCTTGATACCGTTCTTTAAGTCCCATACTCCCTCTGGGTTGGTTGCAGAAACAACCTTAACTTTATCTCCATCCTTAAGCCCCAAACGCTTTGCATCAACGGGATTAATCAAGATAAAGTTTTCTGGATATACTTCTAAGAGCCAGTAGTTTGGAATGGTGCGCGTCTTTGTCTGAGTAATATCCCTTTGGGTGATAAGATACAAGTCATAGCCTTCGGTTAAGCCCAATTCCTCTGGTGTCTTACCATTGACTGCCATTATAGGAATGTAGGTAGCATAGCCGGGATTTGGCTTTCCGGTAATAGAATTTTTTGTTCCTGCCGTCTTTTCCTGGTACATATTGACAAGCCTTCCGTATTTGTTCGCAACTTGTTCTCCTTGATAGACCTCTTTGTAGTCTTGGAACCTTCCGCCACGGTTTAAGATATAAACAACCTTTTTAAAGTATGGACCCGCAATTCTTTTCCATCTCTCAACGTCAAAAACTGATTTGGGAAGATGTTCTCTAGCCTTAATGAAGAGTTCAACCTCCTCATCTGAAGCATCTGGGACTGCTGGCTCCTCCATGGCTATGTTAGCAACCATCCTGATATACATGTCATCCATGTGTTTGAAGGGTATACCCGGTCCAAAACCGTTCTCTCCATAACCAGGAAGATTTAGCTTTTCCGCTATCGCAAGGAGAAGGGATTCCCAGCAAATTGGCATCTCCTCTCCAAAAACCTTCACAGTTTCTGTAATTGGAGCCACAACCGGTTGACGCACAGGTTGGACCTTTGCTGGCATGTTGAAATGAGTGCCGTGAAATTCCCATCTTTCAAGATAGCTCAGATCAGGAAAGATATAGTCGGCATACATAGATGTTGTGCCAATAATAATATCGCAGGCAATATGAAGAGGCACTTTATTGACATCGGCAAGGATTTCAATATTAGTGTGTCCAGCAGGCAAAGCATAAGTAGGAGCTGCCATGTAGGAGAAAAGCACGCCACAAGGATAAGGATAGGCATCGCCAATGGATGTGATTATCTCTTGATAAATATCAGAGGCAAGGGGATACCAATTCCTCTTGGCAGGATAGCCTTCGAACAAGGTGGTGTCTTCATACTTAACTTTGTGTCTGATTATGCTTATACCAAATGGGGTTAGCGCATTAGGCATCATTTTCCTGAAATCAAAGGGTTGCCCCTTCCTGCTACCATCGACCGCGTAGGTAGCACCAGCGATCACCCCGCCCTTCCAGTCAAAATTACCAAGAAGAAGGTTAATGTTCATAGCCGCAGTACAACCGTAGAAACCGTTTGTATGCTGAGCTATTCCACGATGAACATCAACTGCAGCCTTCTTACCGTATTTTGTAAGCTCATTGGCAACTGCTTCTATAAGTTTTGGGTCAACATCACAAATCTTTGCCCATTCCTCAAAGGTATGCTTCTCAGCGCTTTCTTTAAGGATCTGTAAAGCACTCTTAACCCTAATCCCCTTGATCTCGGTATCAACGAATAGGTCGCCGTATACTGGGTTCTTATCATCGTTTGGGTCGAAGGGGATAGGTTTCCCATCCTTCATCACTACAAGAAATTCAAGAGTGTGTTCTTTTCCGTCCTTATCTACAACCTTCTTTGGCTCAGCAAGTCCGACCTCATGAGCCCTTAAAAACGTGGTAGGATTGCCATCCTTGTCGATTTTAACAAGCCAAGTTGCGTTGCACCAAGTAGGCTCTCCCGCTTCTTTGGCGGCAGCCTTATTAGCACAGCTCAAATACTTTGCATCATACTTCTTATTTTTGATGATCCATTGAATTATGGCCATACAAAGGGCACCGTCTGTGCCAGGCTTTACTGGAAGGTAATACTTAGCCTTTGAAGCAAGCTTACTAAACCTTGGGTCAGCAACCGCGATGGTTAACTCACCTTTAGCCAACCTTTCAGTAATTCTCACGGTTCTGTTGGTTGGTCCATAGTTACCGTCAAAGAGGTTTGCACCAATGAAAAGAATAAATTTAGAATTTTCTTGGTCTGCTTGCCAATAAAATTTCCTTCCTCCACCAAATTTATTGTATTCGTATTGTTCACTCATCGCTTGGCAGGCATAATAAAGGCTCCCTTGGCATACAGTAGTGTGTCCATGAGCGTTTACAGTGCCAAGATATCGTTCAAAGAACCTACGAACAAAATGAGATCTACCTCCCTTCTGTCTCCCCCAAAAGTAGATAATCTGATTATTCTTAGGTCCTAAATCGGGGTGGTCTGGGTCGATAAGAACATGCAAGTGGTCCTTAAACTTCGCTTTAAATTCCTCGACAGCCTTCTTTTTATCCTTTGCTGCCCAGATCTTTTTTACTGCATCAGCCATCTCCTTAGCAAGCTTTGGGTCTCTTAGAACATAGTAATCCTTTAAGCCCTTTACATAACGGTTCTCTTCACCGGGAACATGCTTAAAGAGATATCCACCGTTTACTATTTCATCGATTGCCTGCTCGAAGGGGATGGTAATCCATTTATTCTCCCCTCTTCTACCCGCCCTTTTCAACACCTTGGTTATCCTGTAAGGGTCGTATACGGTCTGAATACCCGCCTGCCCCCTTGGACAGATTGCTGTATCAACCTTTGCCACCTCTTTTGGATTTGTGTTCATAGGCACCCAAGGTAAGGTGTTCCAGGGATTATAGGGGTTCCCATCAATCTTTACCGCAATCGCCTGCTTACCCCTCCTAAAAAGTTTCACCTTAATACCACAACCGGTGTTACACTGTAAGCATACGGTGTAGAGCTGATTTTCTGCCTTCGATAGCTGATAAAGCTCTTCAGGAGTTAATTGCCCAGCCTCTGCTCTCTTTATTAAATCTTGAGCCCACTCAAGCTGAGTAGCTAAAAGGCTACCACCAAGCAATGCTGAACATTTTAAAAACTCTCTTCTATCAACCTTTATACCCTCCATACTATCCCTCCTTT
The DNA here is from genome assembly GCA_049414625.1 of Thermodesulfobacteriaceae bacterium. GTDB lineage: Bacteria > Desulfobacterota > Thermodesulfobacteria > Thermodesulfobacteriales > Thermodesulfobacteriaceae > WYEG01. Next base: position 39,991 of record JBMSAU010000049.1, on the reverse strand, counting down.
TTTATTTTTCATTCTTATTAACACCTTAAACTATATCTATATAAAAAACTCTTGGCTTGGTTTTGGATTTACCAAACACTGCCTTACCGTATATTGGCGTTGGGTCAGGAACTTTCACCAAGGTTTTCAAATTCCTTTTATTCTCTTGATAAATCTTGTATATCAAACTCTTCTTGTCAGAAAGGTCGCCAAAATAGTTTGCTCTACCTATGCAGGTTGTAACGCACATGGGAAGCATCCCTAGAGCAATCCTATGCAAACAGAAATGACACTTTCTTGCCTTGCCAATAGGGTCCTCATCCTTCGTCCTTGCCCACTGTTTCAGGTATTCAAAGTTAGGTCTCTTCTCATACTCAGGAATAAAGGGGGCATTTTCTGAATGGAACTGCCCTAAATCTAGATCTCTAGCTTTATATGGACAAGCTTCAACGCACATTCCACATCCAATACATTCCTTGTAATCTATCATCACTATCGTTGAAGAAATCCCCTCCTTACTCTTCCAGGTTGCCTTCCCCTTTACAGGACAAACGGGAACGCAGGGTGGATTGTCGCATTGCAGACAAGGTCTTGGAATAAAGCGCCTTTTAAGCTTGGGGTAAGTGCCTTGTTCTTCATCAAAAACAGGGCGATAGATAATACCTGGCGGTAGAACATTTTCTGCCATACAGCCAACTGTGCAGGCATGACATCCCACACACTTCCTTAGGTCAATGATCATTACCCACTCATACTTTTTCTTCTTTTGCCTAATCACCCTCTCTAAATCCTTTTGCATCGTAAGAAGAATATCCTCGTTCATAAGCCCCTCCGAAGTTGCCTTTTGTTTAAATTTATTAAAGTTTTTATAAAATATAAATCATAAATTGTCAAATCTCCTTTTTTTTAAAATATGAGAGATTTCCTTTTTTTTTTTTTTTTTTTCTAAATCAAAAAAATAATTTCTTTATTTTTTGCATTTTTATAAACCTATCAACAAGTTATTTGTCTTATTAGATATTAATGAAATAAGCTACCGACGACTTGGGAATAACACGCAGATTCTTGACTACAAAAAGTTTTAGATCTAACCCCTCGGACAAAGACTTAAGGTCTGTCAAACTCATGCGCCAAATTTTTTTAGTTTCCCAGCATGGGCAAGAAGGAGAGGCATAAGCTTTACTGCTGGGAATATCCCAAGCTCACCTTTCAAACATTCCCTTTCAGTAAACCTTTGAGATAACCCCCCAAGAACATAGGGAGAATGAATGAGCACTGGCACAGGATGCCAAGAATGCCCCTTCATCTTACAAGGCGTGGAATGGTCTCCAGTGATGCAGAGCACATCTGGCTTTAGCTCCAAAACTCTAGGTAGCTCTCTATCAAATTCCTCTATCACCTTGACCTTGCCTTCAAAGTTTCCATCCTCTCCGTAAGAATCCGTCTTCTTTATATGCACAAAGAAAAAGTCGTAGTCTGAAAAATGTTCTTTCAAAGCTAAAAAGGCAGACTCAATGGTTCCACCAACATCATCTAAAAGCGTCATTCCAACAAGGCTTGCAAGCCCTCTATACATGGGATAATAGGCTATGCAGAGGGCTCTAACTCCAAACCTCTCAGAAAATGGGACAAGCTTTGGCTTTACTGAGAAGCCTCTTAGGAGCACATAATTTGCCCGCTCCTCATCCCTCAAGACCTTTGCACAAAGCTCAATAAACCTTTGCGCAACCCTAGCCACCCTTTCTGCGGGCTCATTCTCGCCCTTTGGGGGCAAAGGCGGAAGGTTTACCACCTGAGGGTCTGTGTCGTTAATCTGGGCTGACTCTTCAGAAACCTCATCCGGGAACCTAAACACCACAGAAAACCTATGCTCAAGCCCAGATTTCAGAATAACTTCAACCCCATCTATCTCTCTAATCTCCTTTTTTAGCTTCTCGATGAGCCTTTGGTTTTCCTCCGTTGGGATACGCCCTGCCCTCCTATCAACGACAATAGGGGTATCTCCTTCATAGCGCACGGTGGCAAAGTTTCCTCTTGCTGCTATGTCCTTATCTGTAAGGGTTAACCCTACGCCAAGAGCTTCAAGCACTCCTCTTCCGATGACTATTTCCTTTGGGTCATAGCCAAAAAGACCAAGATGACCAGGACCACTTCCAGGAGTTATGCCAAGGTCAACAGGAATGTGAAGCCCAGTTGCGCTCTCCTTGGCTAAGGAATCAAGGTTTGGTGTTTTTGCATACTCAAGAGGGGTCTTTCCGTCTTTGCCGGGAAGGTCTCCTACCCCATCAAGCACTATAAGAACAATCTTAGCCTCGTTCTTTTTTATCAATTCCTTGAGTATGTCCATCATCAACTCCCAGGGTGCAGTAGCTTTTAAGAAAATCTTGCCATATCTTTTCTTTTGCTTTTTCTATGTCTTCCTCATAGTCTTTTGCGCTGAATTCAGCTCCGCAGGTAAGGCACCTTACCTTGGCGTTAGCTCAAGTTCCGAAAAGCTCTGCCTTTTCCCCGCAGGCTTTACAAAAAAACTCTATCTATTCGGCCCTTCTCCTCTCAACCTGTTCGATGTATTCTTTAACTAAGTCATCAGGATTTGCCTTTTCTTCATCAGTTACTAAGACCCTTAGACCAAGAAGGTTAAACCGTTCCGCAAGCTCTGGGGTTGGCTCAAAGAGGACGATGTGGGTTGCCACCTGCTCTTTTAGGAACTCGTTCAAATCCTGGTCATCTGGCTTTCTAACTACATCTTTAACTATGATTTTCCCCTTTTCTACATCATAAAGAGCAAAAAGCACCGCTTGGTTTATGTCCTTCTCTATCTTTGTTGGTGTAGAAATTGGGATGGCAATCCGCATGAAGGCTTCCTCAAGGACCTCTCTTCTCATCTCTTCTGTTGCCGAAACAACCTTCCTTATCAGTTCTTCAAAAGCTTTAGCGGTGATGGATTCTGGGTAGCTACCAACAATAGGTCTTCCCGCATCGCCAGTATCAACAACCCTTGGGTCAACAGGGATCCTTCCCAAGAACCTCACACCCATCTCCTCGGCAAGCTTTTGCCCTCCACCCCTCTTAAAGAGGTCAATAGCTTTTCCGCAGTGAGGACATATGAACCCGCTCATGTTCTCAACGATACCAAGGATCCTGAGCTTTACCTTTTGACAAAAGCGGATGGCTTTCTTTACATCTATCAGCGAAACCTCTTGCGGAGTGGTGACGATCAAGGCATAAGCATCTGGGATGGTTTTAGCTATCGTCAGAGGCTCATCACCTGTTCCAGGAGGGGCATCGATGACAAGATAGTCAAGCTCCCCCCAGTCTATGTCTCCAATGAACTGCCTTATGGCCGAGATCTTTATCGGCCCTCTCCATATTACTGCAGAATCTTCCGAAGGAAGAAGGGGCTCGATGGAGAGGAATTTTAGGTTTGGAGAATACTTGATGGCTCCAAGCTTACCGTCAGGGCGCCTTGTTAGCTTGAGGTCCCTTGCTCCGAGCATCTTAGGAATGCTTGGACCGTGGAGGTCTACATCAAGAAGCCCTACCATGAAGTCCTGCAAAGATAAACCAACGGCTAAGTTTACCGCAACCGTGCTTTTTCCTACACCACCCTTGCCAGACATCACCATGATTTTATGCTTAATCTTGGAAAGTTGTTCCCTAACCCGCTTATCTTGCTGGTCTAACAGGAAACCTTTCTCTTTCAAAAGCGCCATATCCTCCTCCTGGAATGAGTTTTAGAAAAATTATAATACGAAAAAGTGGATTGTCACCGAAAGGCTGGTATATTTTACTATTAACTATGGATGGAAAAACCCTTGCCCTTTGGCTAGCAACCATTTTTTTCTGGGGTATTACCCCTATCATAGAGAAGGCTGCGTTAAGGAACGTTGACCCCTTAGCGGGTTTGTTTGTGAGAACGATCTCCGCTTTAGTTGGCATATTTTTCATCGTTTTAATCTTTTATTCGCAAAGCCTTAAAGAGTTAAGCCTAAGGGATGTTTCCATACTTAGCTTAAGCGGAATAACGGGCGGCTTCTTAGGTATGTATTTTTACTTCCAATTGTTAAAGCACAACCAGGCTTCCCAGGTCGTCCCCCTCACTTCAACCTATCCGCTGATCACTACCCTCTTTGCCATATTTATCCTCCGTGAACCTATAACCTTTCAAAAAATCATAGGCACCCTCCTCATATTGGGCGGAATATACCTCCTCTTTCGTCAGGAATAGAGGCTATGGTCAAAAAAGAGGAGCTAAAAGATTGGGCAATCCTTATAGATGGGAGCTCATTTATCTACCGTGCTTACTTTGCCATTCAAGGTCATCTCTCAACCTCAAGGGGGTTCCCAACCAAAGCCATCTTTGGTGTCACCCAGATGCTTATCAAAATCTTAAGGGAATTTGAGCCTCAGACCATCGTTTGGTTTGCCGATGAGAAGGGACCGACCTTTAGACATCTTGCCTACGCAGAATACAAGGCGCAAAGACCAGGAATGCCAGATGACTTAAAAGTTCAAATCCCCTACATAAAAAAAATCGTCCTTGCTTTAGGCATACCCTTTGTCTCTAAGGAAGGCTTTGAGGCTGATGACCTGATCTCTGCCTTTGTTCACAGATTTCCTGTCAAATCTATCATCGTAGCCCCGGACAAAGACCTTTACGCCTTAGTCTCTGAAAGAACCATCCTCTACGACCCGGTAAGAGAAACCTTCATAGACAAAGAAGAATTTCTGAAAAAGTTTGGCTTTCCGCCCGAGAGGTTCCCTGAGTTCCGGGCTTTGGTCGGAGACCCAAGCGATAACATAAAAGGGGTGCCAGGAGTTGGGGAAAAAACAGCAAAAGAGCTAATACTTCGCTTTAAAAGCCTTGAAGAACTCTTTGAAAATTTACCCAAGGTGACCCCTCTTAAGCTTCGTGAGGCTCTAGCAAAGAATAAAGAAAGGGTCTTTGAAAACTTAAGCTTAATGAGACTAAGAATTGATGTCGAGCTTCCTTCTCACGACCTAAACTTTTATCAAAGGCGTGAGCCAGACCTTTTAACCCTTAAAAGCCTCTTCAAAGAGCTTGAATTCAAAAAGTTTTTAAAGGAGTTCAACTTCCCCTCAGAAGAAATAGAGTATAGCCTCTTAAAGGTTGATGAGGAAAGCCTCGATAGACATTTAGAAAATTTAGAAAAATCCGAGTTAATTGGTTTTAGCTTAAAAAAAGAAGGAACAAAGCTTTTTAATCTGGGCTTAGATAAAGAGGTCTTTTTAGCCCCATCGGACAAGGAATGCTTATCTCTTCCTATAAATGAGCAAACCTTATCCCGTCTAACTCAGAAGCGCCTCTGTTTTTTTGACCTAAAAGAGAGCCTTCATGAATTGAAGAAGACCTCTAAAGTTGAGCCTTTTTTTGAAGCTCTCTCAAATTTTGATGATATAAAACTTATGGCTTATCTTTTAGATCCGGGCAAAAAAAGCTACGAGCTTTCAGAATTAGCCTTTCACTACCTTGATGTCAACCTTAAAGAGATGGATGAACCCTGTAAAAAGGCTATCGTAGTTAGACGCCTTGGTAGAGCCTTAAGGGATGAGGTTTCAAAGGAAGGGCTAAAGGAGTGGTATCAAAGCGTAGAGGTTCCGTTAAGCTATGTCCTTTTTGAGATGGAGGATGCAGGCGTAAAGATTGACCTTTCCTATGTTAAAGAGCTAAGCCAAGAGTTTAGCGAGAGGTTAAAAGCCATCGAAGAAAAGCTCTATGAGTTAGCAGGCTTTCGCTTTAATCCCCGTTCTCCGCAGGAGGTTGCTAAGGTCCTTTTTGATAGGCTAAAGCTTCCTAAGGTTAAGAGTACACCTAAAGGAGACCAGCCCTCAACGGATGTTGAAGTCCTAGAAGAGCTAAAGGGACAACATCCCATAGTTGAGTATCTCTTACAATACCGAACCCTCTACAAGCTAAAGAGCACCTACCTTGATGCTTTTTTGAAGCAAACAAGTCTTAAGGACCACAGGCTTAGGACTACTTACAATCAGACTGGTACAGCAACAGGAAGGCTCAGCTCGCAGAACCCAAACCTGCAAAACATTCCGGTTAAAGGAGAAGAAGGTCTAAAGATAAGACGGGCTTTTATCGCCGAGGAGGGGTATTATCTTTGTAGCCTTGATTATTCTCAGATTGAGCTTCGTATCTTAGCCCATTTTTCTCAGGATGAAAACCTTATCTCCTCTTTCCTTAGAGGCGAGGACATTCATACAAAAACCGCTTGCGAGGTCTTCGGGGTAAAACCTGAGGATGTAAGCCAAGAGATGAGGCGCGTTGCTAAGGTCATCAACTTTGGTATTGCCTACGGGATGAGCTCCTTTGGACTGGCAAAGGAGCTAAACATAGATAGACACTCGGCGGAGCTTTACATTAAAAGGTATTTCGAGAGATACCCTCAGGTAAAATCATACATAGACGAGGTCATAAAGTTTGCCCAAGAAACAGGGTATGTTAAGACCATTTCCGGTAGAAAAAGATACATCCCTGAGATTTTTAGCCCAAACAAAAACTTAAGAGACCTTGGCTTTCGGATAGCTATAAACACTCCTATCCAAGGGTCAGCGGCAGATCTTATGAAGTCCGCAATGGTTGCTTTAGCTAAAGAGATGAAACAAAGAGGGCTTAAAAGCAAGATACTCCTTCAGGTTCACGATGAGCTTCTCCTTGAGGTTCCGGAAGAAGAATTAGAGGTTGTCCGAAGCTTGGCTATTGAAGTCATGGAAGAGCCCTTCCCCAGGCTTTCTTTACCCATTCGGCTTTCTGTTCCGATTAAAGTAAACTTTGCCTACGGGAGGTCCTGGGCAGATTGCAAGGAACAATAAGGCTTGATAAATACTTAACCCATATTGGGGTTAGCTCTCGAAGAGAAGCGGTAAAGCTCATCAAAGCCGGGAAAGTCAAAGTAAACAGCAAAAAGGTCTTTGACCCTGCTTTTAAGGTAAACCCAGAGGAAGATGTGGTAGAGGTTGAAGGTTTCCGAAAAATCTCTTTCCAAGAACACTTCTACTATAAGTTCTACAAGCCCAAAGGATACATTACCTCAACCAAGGACAAAGAACCAACCATAATCGAGCTTCTACCTACGGATTTACCGGGTTTTAAGAGGCTTTTTCCTGCTGGAAGGCTTGACAAGGATGCAGAAGGACTTTTGATCCTTACAACCGACGGCGAGCTTGCCCATAGGATCATGCATCCAAAATGGAAGCTTGAAAAACGCTATGAGGTGCTCCTCGATAAACCTATAACCGATGAGGACATAAAAAAGCTTGAAGAAGGGATTGAGCTTAAAGAAGGCAAAACCCGGCCAGCAAGGATAAAGGTCTTAGCCGAGGATAGAAAACTCTTAGAAGTAGCAGTGAGAGAAGGGCGGTATCATCTGATAAAAAGGATGTTTGGCAAGCTTGGCTACCAAGTCTTATCCTTAAAAAGAATAGCCATAGGTCCTGTTTGTTTAGGAGACCTAAAGCCAGCTGAAGCATTGCCTTTGTCTCAAGAAGAGTTAGAAAGTCTTAAAAAACTTTTGGGATTGAAGTAAGGTCATTTTTTAGCAAGAGGAAACTCTATGATAAATCTTGAGCCTCGGGGATGTGCTCTTTCACACACTATCCTGCCGTTATGTAAATGGACAACAGTTTGAATGACTATAAGACCTGTGCCGAATTTTTTTAGGCTTTCCCATTGACCACTGTTAAAGGTAGAAATTACCTCATCCGGAAGCCCCTCCCCTGTATCGGTAAAAACAATCATCACTTCATCTGAGTTAGTCAAAACATCAATGGTTATGCTTCCTTCCTCCTTCATGGATTTGATAGAATTTTCAAAAAGGTTTATCCATAACCTTTTCATTACTAACGGGTCAAAATGAAAAACCACATCCTTATCAGCATTAAGCTTGATAGTGATATTAGGATAAGCCAACTTGTAAAGATTGATCACTTCTTTTATATTTTCTATTAAACTTCCTTCCGCTTTATCCAAGATAGGCTTTTTAGTTAACACATACAAATCGTGGGACAACTTTTGCATCTCTTCAATAGACTTTAGCACTACATCTACCGTTTGGTTTAAAAGGTTTTTATCCTCATCTGATAAACTATCAGATAATTTTCTTCTTAATCTTTCAATTGATAACTTAATTGGAGTTAGTGGATTTTTTATTTCGTGTGCTATTCTTACTGCAACTTCTTTCCATATAGACAATCTTTTTAAAACTTCTTTTTCGGTGAGGTTTTCTATAATGATCAGATAATGCAATTGACCTGCTAACTCAAATAGAAAAACTGAAATTCCTAAATTAAAAATTCCTTTTTCAGTTGTAAATTCATAAATTTTATAAAAACCGTTAGCAATGTCAATTGATGATAAAAGATCAAAAAGTTTTATTTGATGGCACAGTTCATTACTATCCTTTAAACCAATATCGTTTAAAAAGTCAAGTATAAATCGATTTTGAAAGATTGGTTGAAAATCCTTGGTTAATAAAAGTATACCAATTGGAAGTTGATCTAAAATAGCTTTTAAAGATTCTATATATTTTTTTCTTTCTTCTTCAAAATCTTTTAATCTTTTCACCATCTCGTTAAATCTCTTAATCAACAATCCAATTTCATCGTCTTGGTAAAAAACATTTGGTAAATTAATATTATAATCTTGATGTGATATCTTCTCTGTTGCTTCGCTTAACATTCTTAATGGTTCAGATAAATGCTTACCAAGCTTGTTCCCAACCCAGACTCCGATAAACAAAACAAGTAAAAAAAGAAGTATGAAGAATAAAAAAATAGATAGACGAAGTATCTTATCCCAAGGCAGATCTTCAGTCTTAAAAATTTCAGAGGAATCTAAAACTTTACCTACAACAAGAATATAAGGATGACCAACCTTGGTTTCAACATAAGTGAAAACCCGGACATAATACTTTCCACCTAAATTGATTATTTGTCTTTTCGGAGTTTTATCCTTTAAGAGTTCTTCAAGAATAGAAGGTGGTATGCCATACTTCTTCAACTCATCATTTGAGTAAGTTTTTTTGTATAAATCCCCATCAAGAGTATAAACCTCAATAGCGTCAATATTAAGAAAATACCTATACCTTTCTCGTAGCTCTTTACTTCTAATTACTTCTGTTTTAGTAATATAATCTTTTTCTATAAGATTGGCTTTGGCGATTAATTGGGATTCCAGAGACCTGAAGATATCTTCATCCCCAAAAACAGTTAGGTATAGTTGATCAGCTGAGTATTCTTTAAACCAAAGGTCTAATGTTTTTTTAAAAAAGAAGAAACCAACAATTATCAATAAAGTTGATGCAAAGACCATTGAAAAAAGATATATAAGCAACAATTTTACTCTTAAACTCTTTGAAAATCTTTGAATTTTTATCTCAAGAAAGGTATAAAAAATATACCTAAAAATTTGATAAATAAGAAAAAGGATAAGAATTAAATTAATTTGAAAGAGCAAAAAAAGATAGAAATACCTATGAGAATAATTTAATAGATTAAACTTAAACAAAAGATACTCGGCTATCAAGAAAAGAATGAAAAGGAATAAAAAGAAAAAACGTCTAGGCTTAATCTTTAGAAAATTTATAAACTGCTTCAGCCTTTTTAACATAAGTGTTTAGCTTTGAGGTATATCGTAATTTAGGATTTAGATGGGTTTTGTAAGTAAGCGTTGCTTTGAACACAACAAAGTGTCTTTCATGAAGCAATTCTGAAAAGAGGAAATAATAAGATTCCGACCTTAATAAAAATAGGGCAGCATCTTCTGCTGAGTTAAATGTTAATGTGGTCCTTTCGGTATCCACTCTGTAAGCGTTGTCTTCAGGATCAAAATAAGCCTTTTTAAAATAGACGAGCTTTTTAATGAAAAGGTCTGGCAATAAGAAGCGCCTCTCAAAAAGACTAACTTCCAGAATGAGTAAGACATCTTCTTTCTGTTCTTTGAGGCTTAAAATTACCTCCTGTAAGGGGAAATCTTTATAGTTAACTAAAAAAATAAAACCCTGCTCTTCCTTTTGCACATAAGGTATGGAGAGCTTAAAAGCATTAAGATTAGATGCTAAAAAAAGGAGAAAAAATATACAAAGAAGGGGAATTTTTCGCATCTTTTTTTTAAGAATTTTACCACAGTCTTTCCTGTTGACAAAGGCGAAGAAAAGACTAAATTTTTTATAAAACCGGGGCGTAGCTCAGCCTGGGAGAGCGTCGGCTTCGGGAGCCGAGTGTCGGAGGTTCAAATCCTCTCGCCCCGATTTACTTGAAAATCTTTCGTTTAGTTTTAAAATATTCAAATAGCAAGTGCGCCCGTAGCTCAACTGGACAGAGCATTGGACTACGAATCCAAAGGTTGCAGGTTCGAGTCCTGCCGGGCGCGCATATCTTGACCATCCTCACTTTCAACTAAATGCTCTCTAAGCCCTTTCCCATAAGCGCCATCCTTGAAAACATAAGAAGCGCTTACAACGTAGGCTCAATGTTCCGAACTTCAGCTTGCTTCAACCTTGAAAAGGTTTATCTTGTCGGGATCACCGCAACGCCCCCTCATCCAGGGGTTGAAAAAACTGCCCTTGGCGCAACCTCAATGATCCCCTGGGAAAAATGGGAAGCTACCCTACCCTTAGTTGAAAAATTAAAATCTGAAGGCTATCTTATCTTTGCCCTTGAGCTAACCGATAAAAGCATTCCTATTCAAGATTTGAAAGAGGTAGAAAATCCCATTGCCCTCATCGTAGGAAACGAAGTAGACGGCGTCTCCCAAGATGCTTTAACCCTTGCAGATAAAGTTATTAAAATCCCCCTTTATGGGAAGAAGGAATCTTTAAACGTTGCTGTTGCTTTTGGGATAGCAGTATTTTATTTCACTGAAGTTTTTAGAAAATCAAAAGGCTTTTGAGGCTAAAAGGCAGAAAAAGCCCCCTTCCCTATGAAAACCCTCTCTTACTTCCTGACACCTAACCTCCTTTTCATCCTGAGGCTCATCAACTCCTTAGACATTCTAATTCGAGCCTAAAAGCAGAGCGACCAAAAGGCTTTTCATACCACTCATCATACTTTTGAGCATACTCGTCAAAGACCTTCATTAGGTTAAAAGCCTTGCCACTTCTTCTTTAGTCGGTTGTTTATAACCTTTCTTTAGCTTATGTCCGTAGTAAAGAAGGGGGATAAGCAGTAGAGAAAGGGTTGTTGAACCGATGGTTCCGAATATTAGGGAGATGGCAAGTCCGTTAAAGATTGGGTCAAGAAGAATCACAAAGGCGCCCACGATTACACCAACCGCGGTAAGCATAATGGGTCTTGTTCGAACAGCAGCTGCCTGAACTACAGCAAGCGGAAGAGGAACGCCGTTTTTTACCAAATTTTCGGCAAAATCAACGACGATGATAGAATTTCTAACTATGATGCCAGCAAGGGCAATGAAGCCTATCATAGAGGTTGCGGTAAAGAATGAATTTAAGAGTAAATGCCCGGGGATGATGCCAATTAAGGTGAGCGGAATAGGAGCCATGATCACACCCGGTATCCTAAAATCTTTGAACCAAGCAAGGATAAGAACATACATCACAAAGATTGCGGCAACAAAGGCCAGCCCAAGGTCTCTGAAAACCTCCAAAGTGATGTGCATTTCTCCGTCCCATTTTATCGCAACCTCATCGATGGGTATGGGATGGGTAAGCCAGTATTCAGAAACTTTACCGTAAGGATTAGGAAGGTCCTTAATCTTATCTCGGACCGCGAAGATCCCATAAACAGGGGCTTCGTATTTTCCTGTAACATCAGCGATGACATAGTTTACCCGTCTCATGTTCTTGCGATAGATGCTCTTTGGAATGGTCTCTACTTTAAGTTCGGCTATTTCTGATAGCGGGACAAGGTTGCCTTGCCTGGTTGGGATTTTTAGATTTTTGAGAAAATCTAAGGTCCGGTATGGTTCGTCAAGCTTGATGATGATAGGCACATGCTCGGCATCCGTTGTCTGTAAAATGCCTACCTGCAAACCTTGACAAAGGGCTCTAATGGTTTCTACCAATTCTTCTTTTGTTAAGCCAACTAATTTAAGCTTATCCTCTTTGGGGATGATCTTAACCATAGGAGCATCGCTCTCGAGGTAGATGCCGACATCAGAAAGCTCAGGCGTTCTTTTGAAAAGCTCAAACACAGCCAAGGCAAAGTTCTGCTGAACGTTCAGCTCCGGGGCATAGACTTCAGCCACAACGGGGGATAAAACCGGAGGTCCTGGTGGAACCTCAACCACCGCCACATACTTTGCTCCATAGGCTTTAGCAATCTCAGCAACTTTTGGTCTTATCCTCTTTGCAAAATCATGAGATTGCTCATCTCGATAATGCTTCCCCACGAGGTTCACTTGAATATCTCCTAAATGGCTGTCTTGCCTCAAGTAATAATGTCTTATCAAACCGTTAAAGTTGTAAGGTGCTGAGGTTCCAGCGTAGATCTGATAATCCGTAACAATCCTCTCCCTTGATAAGTAATCAGCTATAGCCTTTAAAACTTCAAGCGTTCTTTCTACAGGGGTGCCTTCAGGCATGTCAACCACAATCTGAACTTCGCTCTTGTTGTCATAAGGAAGCATCTTAACCAGAACAAGCTTGAAATAAAAAAGAGAAAAACAGAGAAGAAGTAAAACTACTACTCCTAAATAAAGAAGGGCTCTTTTCTTTCTGCTCAGAAGAAAAGGTGTCATTAACTTAGCATAAAATCTGAAAATTTTAGTATGTTTAATGTCTTTTTCTTTGGTAGATAGTTCACCATGTGCCTGCTCTTGCTTTAAAAATCGGTAGGCTGCCCAGGGGGTTATGATTAAAGCTACGAGCAAAGAAAAGAGCATGGCAACTGAGGCGTTGATCGGAATGGGACGCATGTATGGTCCCATAAGACCAGTAACAAAAGCCATGGGCATAAGCGCTGCGATAACCGTAAAGGTAGCAAGGATGATAGGGGCACGGACCTCGTTTATAGCTCCTATGATTAACCTTCTTTTATCCAAGCCGACCTTTGTTTCAAACCAACGATGGATGTTTTCCACATCAACTATCGGGTCGTCAACCAGGATACCTATGCAAAAGATAAGAGCAAAAAGGGTAACTCTGTTTAAGGTAAACCCAAATATCATGCTGAAGAATAAGGCCATAGCCAAGGTAACCGGCACAGCAATGCCAACGACAAAAGCCTCCCTCACTCCAAGGACAACGCCTATTAAAAGAATGACCGCGAAGGTAGCTATGAAAAGATGCTCAAGAAGCTCGTTTGCCTTCTCTTTAGCCGTCTCTCCGTAGTTTCTGGTAATCGTGATGTTTACATTACTTGGAAGATACTTCCCTCGAACCTCTTCAACAAACTTTACAACCCTTTCTGCTACCTCGACTGCATTCGTCCCCTTTCTTTTAGAGATAGCTATGGTTACAGCAGGAAATAGCCTTTCGGTAGAATTTTCGACTTTTATCCCCTTTTCCTTGGCACTCGGACCTACCCCAAAGAGGACATAATCTTTAATCTCGCTTGGACCATCAACTATCCTTGCTACATCCCGAAGATAGACGGGTTTGCCACCATAGAAACCTACGACGATGTTTTCCACATCTGCCCTACTCTTTAAAAATTCGCCAGTTTTAACCACATACTCAAGGTTTCCTTGTTTGACCTTTCCGCTCACGCATTGAGCGTTGGCGTTTTTAAGGACCTGAGCAATCTGTAAGGGCGAAATGCGATAGGCCGAAAGTTTTATAGGATCAAGTAGGACCTGGAGCTCCCTTGGGCGCCCACCTATGACGGTTGTCTCCGCAACATCTGGGATCTTCTTTATCTCCTCTTCTAAAGCTAAAGCCATCTTTCTTAAGCTGTACCAATCATAATCCTTACTCCAAAGGGTTAGACTAAGGATGGGAACATCATCTATAGATTTTGGTTTGATAAGAGGTGGAAGGATAACCCCTGGTGGAGCGAGATCTAAAGCAGACATCCATTTGGAATTTAGTTCAACGAGTGCCTTAACCGGGTCTGTCCCCACATAGAACCTTGCGGTAACAACCGCAACCCCTTCCTTCGCAACCGAGTAAATGTATTCAATATCTTTAAGCTCCCAAAGCTTTTTCTCTAAGGGGAAAATGATCCTTTTTTCAACCTCAGCTGGCTCTGCCCCAGGATACTGAATGATGATGTCAATCATTGGGACAACGATCTGAGGCTCCTCATCCTTTGGCGTCTTAAGAATGGCAAAAAAACCTAAAGAAATAGAAACAAGAATGAGAATAAAGGTAAGCTTAGAATCTATAAAGTAGCTTACAATTTTAGCTGTTAGCCCAAGATGCTCTTCATTCTTCATAGGAGAACTTTGAAAGGCTTATTTTTCTAATAGGCAACCGTCGCAGGCTTTCTCAACGCCCTCAACTACGATCTTCTCATGTGGGTTAAGCCCAGAAATTACTTCAACTTTGTCTCCTCTCTGAATACCAAGTTTGACAAACCTGAGTTCTAAGGTTCCATCAGGTCGGACCACAAAGACGCCTGTAAAATCGTTCCTCTGATAAAGGCTCTTCTGCGGAATCAGGACAAACTTCCCTTTCTCTGGTAAAAGTATCCTTACTGCTTGACCTGATTTGACCCCTGTTTGCTTGGAAAGTAAAACCTTAACCCTAAAAGTGCGGCTGACTGGATTAATAGCAGATGAGCGCTCAACAACCCTTCCCTTTATGATCTCCTTTCCTTCCTCGTCAAGCTGAACATCAACCTCCCTGTTTAAGGTTAAATAGTCCCAAAATTTTTCTGGAACCTCAACCTCTACTTTAAAAGGTCCTCTTTCTAAGACAAAAAGGGTCTGACCGGGCGTTGCCAGGTCGCCAACATCAACGCGTTTCTCAACTATCGTTCCGCTAAAAGGGGCTCTAAGGGTTGTGTAGTTAAGCTGTGAACTTAGGCTACTTTTCTGATAGATTAAGGCTTTGAGAGTTTGCTCAGCCTCTTTTACTCGTTCCTTTGCGGACTCATACCGAGCTTTGACCTCATCGTATTCTTGAGGGGTGATAGCTTTCTCATGTAAAAGCTTTTCATACCGCTCAAAGGTCCTTCGTTCTGCCTCATACTGGGCTTTTGCTGCCCGTAATGCTGCCTCTGCAGCCTTAATCTGAGCCTCAACTGCAAAAATGTTAGCCTTAATATCTTCAGCATCGATTATCGCAAGGACCTTTCCACTAGACACTGCATCGCCCTCCTTTACAAAAACCCTCTCCACCCTCCCAAAGACCCTGCTTGCAATTTCCGCCCGGTCATCAGGCTGGACTAAACCAAAATAAGGTGTCTGTATAACCTCAACAACTTCCACTTCAGCAACCTTCAGCCCAGAGACCTTTTTTGGTTGAGGCTTTATTTCCCCGCTTTTAATCTTCGGAGTAAAAAATCCCCAAAGCCAAAGGAGAATAATACCGATCACTACCACAAAAAGAATATACTTTCCGTAGCCCTTCATGAAGCTTTCTTTCATAGCAACTCCTCAAAGGAGCTACTTGCGAACAAAAGCTTGGCAAAGGCTTCATGACAAGCTTTTATGGCTTCTATCCTTTCAAACCTTGCAAGGTCAAGCTGGGTCTGAGCATCAAGAAGGTCTACCATCCGAACAAGACCAGCGCTATACCTTGTCTGCATCACTCTAACCACTTCCTTAGCATGCTTCACCCTTTCTTCAGCACTTCTAAGCTTAGCTAAAGCGTTCCGGTAGTCGCTGATAGCACTCTCCACCTCAAGCGCGATGTTGTCCTGTAGGTATTTATACCTTTCAAGAAGGGCAGATTTTTGCTCAACGATCGCGGAAGCCTTCTTTAGCACCGTAAGCCCTGTGTCAAAGCGCCATACAAACTTTATACCTGCAGTGTATCCATCTCCTTGATTTTCAAAAGGATAGTTTCTGCCATACATACTGTATTCGGCAAATCCAAAAATTTGCGGAAGATTGTCTGAAAGAACAACTTTTCTCTGCTCGTCAAGGGCTTTAATCTCGTAAGCTAAGGCTTTTAGGTCTGGTCTTTTCTTCAAGGCAATTTGCAGATACTTTTCCTCTTCGATGGTTGGACAGGCTTGTAACTCCTCAATGTCAAAGGGAGAAAGTTTAGTGTTGACGAGAACTTCAAGCCTTCTTTTGGCAAGGTTAAGATTATTTACCGCTACTTCCCTACTTTCCTTAGCTTTAGCAAGATAAACCTCTGCTCGATAGACATCTGCCTCAAGAGCTAAACCCGCTCTAAACCTTGCCTGAGCCACTCGAAGATGTTCCTCAGCCTCAGCTATAGAGGTTTCTGCAACCTTAACCGCTTGTTTGTTCAAGAAAATCCAAACATAGGCTAAGTAGGTCTCAAAGAGGATTTCGTCGGTTTTTCTAAGCTTTAAGCTTTCGGCAGAAAGAAGCCTAAGCTCTGATAGCTTGTTTAGAGCCTGGATCCTTCCTCCAAGCCAGATGGGAAGCTCAAGGACAAATTTTGTCTCAAAATTTTCATAGCTTGAAGGCGAAGTTAGGCGTTTAACCTCAAAATCCTTTGCCTCCATCTTCCCTTGGTTTAGCTTGTAGAAGAAGACATTAGCTGGGAGGTCGGTTTTGGCATAAGTTTCCTCAAATCTAAACACAGGGAAATAGGCACCTTTTACTGATTCTTTTTCAAGCTTTAAAGATTGAACAAAACGCTCTTGAGCTTTTAGCTCTAAATTCCTTTCCTTGGCAAGCCGGAGAGCCTCTCTAAGAGAAATAGTTTGAGCTACAGTTTGAGTATAGCTTGATGGTGTTTGAAATAAAAATAATATAAACAAAAAAAGAGGGAAAATAATCGATCTCATTTGAACATATTTTTATACAACTTTTTAAATAAGTCAACATTAGTTAAAACTTCTTCAATCAGCTTATCAACAGACTGCAAAGCATCGATCCTATGCACCTTAAAGAGTGGAAAGAGCTTCCCGTAGTTTTCGGCAATCCTTACAAGCTTTTCCCCTTTTTCAAAGATAGAAAATTCGTTGCCTCTCTCCTTTAATCTGTTTACAGCCACTTCTACCGGTAGGTCAAAGTAAATCACCAGGTCAGGAGTTGGGGCAATGGTCTCATTAAGAGTTAAAAGCTCTTTAAAATCAAAGCCTTCTGCACCTTGGTAGGCTATGGTTGATGGATAGTAGCGGTCAAGGATGACAAGCTTTCCTTCCCTTAAAGAAGGGATGATAAGGCTTTTAACATGCTCAAGGCGATCCTTGATAAAAAGGGAAAGCCTCTCCTCCTTAGGAAAATTCCCATTTTTTAAAGCTTCTCTTAATTTTTTTCCGTAGGCTCCGTTTGTAGGCTCATAGGAAAAAACAATGTTAGGATTATTTTTTAGCCTTTCCGCCAAGGCTTTATGCACTGTGGTTTTCCCTACCCCGTCAATCCCCTCAAAGACGACCAAAATCCCCGGTCTTAAAAATTCAAGCAAAAGCCTCTCTCGTAAAAAATCCCTATTCTCCAGGGTTACTTCACACAATAGAACCTTTTCTAAATTCCTTACCCGCTGTAAAAAAGGATGGTCTCCCTTACCAACGGTAGCAATAAAGGGGATGTTTCTCTCTAAAACCTTCTCAAAAAAGGAAATGAACTTGGGAGATTTTAGCTCCATCTTCCCGACCTCATCAAGGATAAGAACAGCATCTCTTTTTTCCGAAAGTTCATGCTCTAAGATAGAAAGCACTCTTTCCAAATTTTCAACAAGGACAGTGTAACTACCAACCTTAGGTAGGTCTTTTTCTGTAAGATGCTTCCGAGCTAAGGGTAATGATGAAGGAAGAACTTTTTTCGTCTCCCCGACCGGAACAAGGTCAAATCCTATCCTATCCCTTTTGCCTTTGGCTTCTCTTACCTCCTCGGTAATGAAGCCAAAAAACTTAACCTCTGGGAAGGTCTTCTCTAAGATGTCTTCCAAATACTTAATGAGAGTGGTTTTCCCAGCACGGGGATTACCTGTTATTAAGAGTCCTTTTCGGAAGCTAAAAAGACGCATCTACTTTTTGACCGGTCTTTGACTAAGGAGCACATAGGTTGCACCGAGACCGCCATCGCAAGGACGAGCTGAAGCGTAGGCAAGAACATGCCTCCGGTATGGACCCCTTTCAAGCCAGCTTCTAAAAAGGGGCTTAAGCACTGGCTCTCCGTTTGGGGAGGATAGCCCTCTCCCATGAACGACAAGCACGCAAGAATACCCAAGCTCAATAGCCCTTTTGAAGAAATTTTCAAGGGCTAAAAGAGCCTCTACAGCGGTAAGCCCTCTTAAGTTCAAGACTGCTTTAACTGAAAATTTCCCATCCCTAAGCTTTCTTAGGGTTTCATGGCTTACACATTCTTTTTTGCCTTCAATGTATTCTGAGGTGAGAGGTAGATAAACTTCTAAAGGTCTGGGAGGCCAGGTTGAACGCTCCTCTTCTCTTCGCTTGCTTAAGACCTCCTTCACAACCTTTGCCACCTTTGGAGGTTCAGAAAAAACGAGGTTTTTATCCGTTAAAGGCTTGACCTCTCTGCGTAGGGCTTCCCAGCTATCAAACTTAAGAGAGATAGCCTTCTCAGGAAGAAAGCACTCCTGAGAAGGCTTAACACCAAAAACCTTTCCAAGCTTGAGGAATGGTTTTTGCACTCTTAGATCATTTTTTTATTTCTTTTTTAAACCTCTTTCGAAGATACGCTCTGCCTTTTGAGCGGCTGTTTCAGCCCTCTTTGCCGCCTCTTCAGCGCGGTTTGCTGCGGCTATAGCCTTATCAGCTGCCTCCTTTGCCGCGGTTGCTTCTACCTTTACCGCATCAAGCTGCCTTTTAAGAGCATTAACCTCCATCTTCAAAGCGGAAAGCTCGTTTTCAAGTCTTTTGCAGCAATCAGGCTCAGCTGGAGCTGGAGCTGGTGCTGGTGCTGGTTGAGCAGCTGCCCTCTCTGCTACCTGTGGTGCTGGACATTGACAAGCATAGAGCATAGCTAAACCAGAGAGCAACCCAACAAGCTTTAAACCTCTCTTCATAGCTCACCTCCATGTGTTTTTTATTATATTTTACCCCTTTATGCAACCAAGGGGGAGGAGCTTTGCCACCTTTTTGGTTAAGCCTGCTTTGCAGGTTGCTTCGATCACTTCGGAAACATCCTTGTAAGCCTCTGGTGCCTCCTCAGCAAGCCCTTTTTTAGACTTAGCCATAACAATTATACCCTTCTTTCTTAACCGTTCAACGATCTCGTCAGCCCTGAAACTCTTAAGGGCTTGGTTTCTGCTCATCGTCCTTCCTGCTCCATGACAACAAGACCCAAAGGCTTTCTCTTCTCCTTCCTTTGTGCCTACAAGAATGTAAGAGGCAGTCCCCATGGACCCACCTATGATCACCGGTTGACCAACATTTCGATACTTCTCTGGAAGCTCCTTTCTACCTGGACCCCACGCCCTGGTTGCCCCTTTCCGATGCACATATAGCTTCATTCTTCTTCCGTTAACTTCGTGGTATTCTACTTTGCAAGTGTTGTGGCTGACATCATAAAGAAGAGGAAGATGCACTCCAGGGAAAAAGCGTTTAAAGACCTCTCTTACCAGATGGGTGATCACCTGTCTGTTAGCTAAAGCACAGTTTATACCGCAGCACATGGCTTTAAAGTAGCTTTGCCCCTCTTCGGAATTGATGGGAGCACAAACAAGCTCTTTTTCCTTGATGGGAATGCCGTATTTTTTTGCCGCCTTGGCTAGGATGGGGAGGTAGTCTGTCGCGATCTGATGACCTAAAGCCCTTGAACCACAATGGATGCTAACCACAACCTGCCCTTCAAACAGACCAAAGGCGTTAGCCACATCCCTATCGTAGACCTCAGCCACATACTGAACCTCAAGGTAATGGTTTCCCGAGCCAAGAGTGCCAACCTGTCTATGCTGTCTTTTCTTTGCCTCCATGGAGACATAAGATGGGTCGGCACCTGGCATGCATCCCTTTTCTTCTATGTATTCAAGATCCTCAGGCTCACCATACCCCTTTTCAACCGCCCATTTTGCCCCGCCAACCAAAACCTCATCAAGCTGAGAGGGCGAAAGCTTTATCTCACCCTCTGATCCAACCCCAGCAGGAACGGTCTCAAAAAGCTCTAGAACCAACTTTTCAAGGTAGGGCTCAACATCTTTTTTGGTCAAAGGTGAGAGAAGGGTTCTAACCCCGCAAGAGATATCATAGCCAACACCGCCAACGGAGATGACGCCACCTGCATCCGGGTCAAAGGCAGCAACTCCTCCAATAGGAAAACCATAGCCCCAATGAGCATCGGGCATGGCTATCGCTGCCTTCACAATGCCCGGAAGCTCAGCCACATTGCTCAACTGCTCATAAACCTTCTCATCCATCTCTTCTATCAGCTCTTGCGTAGCAAATATCTTCCCCGGAACTCGCATGCTTCCACTCTTAGGTATTTCCCATTCATACTCGCTAACTCTTATCAGTTTTTTAAGCTCCATAACCAACCACCCCTTTTTGCCATTTTATTTTAAAATATTAATTACTCATAAAAGCTAAATCAAGGAGATAACTTAGTTCTTAATTAGCATGATCATAAAAGAGACGCCATTTCTTCAAGGCAAGCTTTTAGTTTTTCAGCCAGATAAAGGCTATCGGTTTGGGATAGACTCTGTTCTTCTTGCAAACTTTGTAGAGCTAAGGAAAGGGGAGGTGGCTTTAGAGGTTGGGGCTTGTCAAGGCATTGTAAGCTTCATCCTTGCCTTACGCTGTCCTTATGCCAAGGTCTTTGCCTTAGAAAAAGAAAGGCTTTACATGGAATGTTTGCAAAAGGGAATTGAAGCAAACGCCTTCCAGAATAAGATTTTCCCTGTGCTTGGAGACTTCAAGCAAAATTGCTTTAAACCGAATAGCCTTGATGTGGTCTTTGCCAACCCTCCTTACTTTGAGGTTGGAAGGGGAAGAAGGAGCCCAAACGCCTTAAAAGAGGTGGCAAGAAGGGATGAGGCTTTAAGCCTTAAGGAGCTCCTTCAAGGGGCAAAGGCTATTCTAAAAACCAAAGGAAGGCTCTATCTTATCTTCACTGCCTATCGCACAACCGAGCTCATAAACCTCTTATATCAGCATGGCTTGACTCCAAAGGTCGTAAGGTTTGTCCACTCTTACCCAGGAGACAGAGCAAGGCTCGTTCTAATCTGTGCCCAAAAATCTGCAGGAGAGGAGGTTATAGTCCTTCCACCGCTTTTTATCTACAAGGAAAGAAAGGGAGATTACACCGAGGAGGTCAAGGAATGGTTGAAAGGATAAGGTTGGCTCAGGAACTCCTTGAGGAGTATAGGGTATCAGCTCTTCTTTTAATGAGTTCGGCAAATGTTTTTTACCTTTCAGGTCTTAAAGCAAGCCTTGCCTATTTGGTGATCACGAAAGAAAAAGCCTTCCTCCTTACAGATGGTAGATACTTTGAAAGGGCAAAGCCCTTAGCCCATGACCTTCTTGAGGTGCACCTTATCCTTGAAAACCCCCTGCAAACCCTGAAAAAATTCCTCCGCTCCCTTGGTGTTTCTTCCGTTGGAATAGAAGGAGATTATGTAACCCTTGCGGTTAAATCCGCCCTTCGCTCAAGATTTTATAAGCTCATTCCTTTGCTCTCACCCTTAAAAAAGCTCCGCCTAAAAAAGGATAAAACAGAGCGAGAGCTCATAAAGAAAGCGATAAATCTTACGGATAGAATATTTAAGGAGCTTTTAGATGAGCCTCTAAGCGGGGAGACTGAACTTAGCCTAAGAGGAAAGATAGTCAACAAAGCTTTCACTTTAGGCTCAACCGGGGAATCTTTTCCAGCCATTGTTGCCTTTCGGGAACATTCAGCCATACCCCACTGGGAAAGCTCAAGCGCTAAGATTGACGGAAAGGGGGCTCTTCTTTTTGATATGGGGGTAGTCTATCAGGGCTATATGAGCGATTTTACGAGAACGGTTTACCTTGGCAGGGCTGACGAGGAGTTTAAGAGGGCTTATCAATTGGTAAAAGAGGCCTACTTTAAAGCCCTGGAAATGGTTAAGGTTGGGCGGGATGTCAGGGAGGTTGACCTTGCGGTAAGGAAGTACTTCAAGGAAAAGGGAGTGCTTAGCCATTTTACCCATTCGACCGGACATGGAGTTGGGATTGAAGTTCATGAGCCGCCAAGGCTTTACTACAAGCTTAAAGAGGAGATTAAGATAGAAGAAGGCATGGTTTTTACCATTGAGCCGGGTTTATACTTTCCGGGAAAGTTTGGGATAAGGCTTGAAAACATCGTTTTTGTTGAGGATGGAAGAGGTGTTGTCTACTCTGAGGCCCCTCTTGAATTGCTTGAACTTTAGTATATAATTTTATTTATCCGGGGTCGTCTAACTGGCAAGACATGGGACTTTGGATCCCAGGATCCTGGTTCGAATCCAGGCCCCGGAACCATTTTAATGTGAAAGCTTGGAGGAGTGGCCGAGTGGTCGAAGGCGCTCGCCTGCTAAGCGAGTGCACGGGTTAAAAGCCCGTGCCGCGGGTTCGAATCCCGCCTCCTCCGTTTGAGATATAGAAGCTTGCCGGCGTAGCTCAACTGGCAGAGCGTGGGATTTGTAATCCCAAGGTTGAGGGTTCAAGCCCCTCCGCCGGCTCTCTCCTTTTATGCCCCACTTCAAGGCTGGAAATCGTTTCTTTTTTGACCCATCAACAAACCTTCTTTCCCCAGAAGAAACTCGCCATTTAGCTCGTGTTTTAAGACATAAACCTGGAGACCAAATCCTTCTCATCGATGGTCTTGGGCAGGAATTTCAAGCTAGAGTTTTAGCTATAGAAAGAACCAAGGAAGGGGAACAAGCTCGGGTTGAAATCCTAGAGCTCGTTCGTAAAGAGTTTCCACCAAGAATAAAGATAACAGCCCTCATTCCCATCCTAAAAGGCGACTTGACAGAGTTTTTGGTTGAGAAGGGGACTGAACTTGGAGTTTGGCGTTTTATTCCTTTTTTTAGCAGACATACGGTTGTTAAACCAAAGAAAAACCTTACTCCAAGGCTTAGGGCAAAAGCCATCTCAGCCTTAAAACAATCAGGAAGGCTAATACTTCCAGAGGTCTGCGAACCAGCCGACCTAAAAACCCTGGTAGAAGCTATTCCAGCTAATTCTCTTAAAGTCTTAGCCCATCCTGAGGGCAAACTAAATCTTGAAGATTTGCTTAGTCTTTTTAAAAGAGAAGACCTCGCTGAGGTTTATTTAATTTCTGGTCCTGAGGGAGGGTTTTCGGAGGAGGAGCTATCTCTGCTTTTTGAAGCTGGGTTTAAAACTCTTTGCCTTTCCCCTTACATCTTGAGGGCTGAGACAGCAAGCCTTACCCTAATGAGCTTGGCGCAAG
Organism: Thermodesulfobacteriaceae bacterium; assembly: GCA_049414625.1. Classification (GTDB taxonomy): domain Bacteria; phylum Desulfobacterota; class Thermodesulfobacteria; order Thermodesulfobacteriales; family Thermodesulfobacteriaceae; genus WYEG01. Next base: position 16,620 of record JBMSAU010000049.1, on the reverse strand, counting down.
CCTTAAGCCTTTCTTTTACCAAGGATAAACTTTCTTAACTTCCCATAACATTCTAAAATGGCGTAGGCTCTTTCAAAGTCTTTGGCAACCAAAAGAGGTTGGCAAATTGGTTACCCCCCTGATCGAGTATTATATTATAAAAGCCAAGAATCTAATAGAAATAATGAGCTTTGCGATGGGAGACCTTACGAGAAGTAGGAAAAAGGAAACACCAGTCTTGATAAAAAAGCTGGAAAAAGAATTTAAGCTTCATTCTGCGGTTGCTCCTAAGGGGGACCAGCCTAAAGCCATAGAGGAGCTTGTTTCTGGGCTTAAAAAGGGGTATGAGCACCAGGTTTTGCTTGGGGTTACTGGTTCTGGAAAAACCTTTACCATGGCCAATGTCATCGCAAGGATCAACAAACCAACCTTGGTCATCGCTCCCAACAAGACCTTAGCTGCCCAGCTTTACAACGAGTTTAAGAAGCTCTTCCCAGAGAACGCTGTTGAATACTTTGTCTCCTACTACGATTACTACCAGCCAGAAGCTTATGTGCCAGCAACGGACACCTACATTGAAAAGGACGCCTCGATAAACGAGATCATAGACAGACTTAGGCATTCGGCAACTACTGCGGTGCTTACCAGGCGGGATGTCATTGTCGTTGCCAGCGTTTCCTGTATCTACGGTCTTGGCGCTCCTCATGAATACTTCGCAAAGCACCTTTATCTAAGAAGAAACGACAAGATTACGAGGGATAAGCTGATCCTCTCCTTGGTAAAGATGCACTATGAGCGGGTTGAGACAGACTTTACCCGAGGCACCTTCAGGGTGAGGGGGGATGTGATAGACATCTTTCCGGCAAACGAAGAAAAACGAGCCCTAAGAGTCTCTCTTTGGGGAGACGAAATCGAAGCCCTAAAGCTTATCGACCCTTTCAGAGGGAAGACCTTAGGGGAGGTTGAAGACTACCTTATTTTCCCAGCAACGCACTATGTAACCTCCGAGGATAGGCTTAGGGTAGCCATCGAAGAGATTAAGAAGGAGCTCAGAGAACGGGTTGCCTGGTTTCGTTCTCAGGGGCTTCACCTCTACGCTGAGCGTTTGGAAAAAAGGACGCTTCACGACCTTGAGCTTTTGGAAGAGGTAGGCTACTGCAAGGGGATAGAAAACTATAGCCGGTATCTTGACGGAAGGCGCCCTGGAGAGCCACCTTACACCCTCCTTGATTACTTCCCTGAGGACTATCTGATCTTCATCGACGAAAGCCACATCACCATACCCCAGCTTAGGGGGATGTATCGAGGCGATAGGTCGAGAAAACAAACCTTAGTTGATTACGGTTTTCGCTTGCCTTCAGCCTTGGACAATAGACCCCTCACCTTTGAAGAGTTTGAAGAAAGGGTAAATCAGGTGATTTATGTCTCAGCAACCCCTGGGGATTACGAGATATCTCGCTCTGAAGGGAGAATAATTGAACAGATCATAAGACCTACAGGTCTTCTTGACCCCGAGGTTGAAGTCCGCCCCCTTGATAATCAAGTTGACGACCTATACTTCGAAATAAAGAAGAGGGCAGAAAGGGGAGAAAGGACGCTTGTCTGCACCTTGACTAAAAGAATGGCTGAAGAGCTCACAGATTACTACAAGGAGCTTGGTCTAAAGGCATGCTATCTTCATTCGGACCTGAAAACTTTAGAGAGGGCAAGGATCATCAGGGACCTGCGAAGGGGAGTTTACGATTGTTTAATAGGGATAAATCTCCTACGCGAGGGTTTAGACCTTCCTGAAGTCTCTCTCATTGCCATCCTTGATGCCGACAAAGAGGGCTTTCTCCGGTCTGAAAGGAGCTTAATCCAGATGATTGGGCGAGCAGCCCGAAATGTTAACGGTAAAGCCATCCTTTACGCAAACACCATCACTCGTTCTATGAAAAGAGCTATTGAAGAGACGGAGAGGAGAAGGCGTATTCAAGAAGAATACAACCGGATCCATGGCATAGTTCCTCAAACGGTGATAAAATCCCTCGACGACCCGCTGATGCAGATGATATCCGCGGATTATGTCGACTTAGAAAAGCTTGTCCGTCTTGATGAAAAATTTTCCTCCATAGAGGAGCTTAAAGCTGAAATAGAGAGGGTGGAGAAGGAGATGAAGGAATGTGCAAAGAGGTTTGAGTTTGAAAGGGCAGCTGAGCTCAGAGACAGGCTATTTTCCCTTCGCCAACTTCTTCTTGAATGGGAGTAGACCTTGCCTAAGCTTCCAAAAACTAACCCGAGGGCAGTTGCCCTACGAACCCTTCTCATCTGGGAAAAGCATAAACCACCAGTTGATGAGCTGATAAGCGAGGTTCTAACAAAAAGCGTTCTCCCTCAAGAAAGAGACCGAGCTTTAGCAACTGAGCTTGTCGTAGGAGTCATCAGACACCTTAGATACATCGACTTTTTAATCTCCCGCTTCTCTGAAGAACCCTTAGATAAGCTTGACCTTGAAGTCAAGAACGTTCTTAGACTTGGCATCTATCAGCTCCTTTTTACGCGAATTCCACCCTGGGCAGCCCTTGCGGAAACGCTAAAGCTTCTTTTAAGAAGAGGACGGGGTAAGTTTGTCAGGGACTTTGTCAACGCGGTTTTGCACAGGATAGCCGAATCTAAAAACAACCTGCCAGAGCCACCAAAAGAGGTCCCTGAGCTTTACTTGGCGGTTAAGTATTCCTACCCCGATTGGCTTGTCAAGAGATGGCTGAAAAGGTTTGGGCTGGAAGAAACAGAGAGGCTACTTAGTGCAGGCAATGAAAGACCACCCCTATTCATCAGAGCAAACCTTCTAAAAGTCACACGAGATAGTCTGCTGGAATACCTTAGAAAAGACCAGGTTCCTGAGGCAGAAGCCTGCAAATATTCTCCTGCAGGGATATTCTTGAAAGGCTTTAACGGAAAGGTAACAGACCTTAAGCCCTTTCACTTTGGTTGGATAAGCGTTCAAGATCCGGCAAGCCAACTTGTCACCTACCTTTTAGAACCAAAGCCCGGAGAAAGAATCCTTGATGCCTGCGCTGGAGTGGGTGGAAAAACTACACATATCCTTGAGCTCTGCGAAAATAGAGCTGAAGTCTGGGCGGTTGACCTCTATGCCTTCCGTTTAAAGAAGCTTGAAGAAAACTGCCTTCGGCTTAGACTAAAGCTACCCCAGGTGTTTGAAGGTGATGTCGTTGAGCATATGGAAAAGCTTAAGCCTCGCCCCTTTGACAGGATCCTTATTGATGCCCCCTGCACCGGGACTGGGATTATCCGGAGGCATCCTGACATCAAATGGGTAAGAACAGAAAAAGACCTTGTTGAAGTTCCCCAAAGACAGCTTAGGCTCCTTAAGGGCTTAGCCCCCTATCTCAAGAAAGGTGGCGTTTTAGTCTACGCAACCTGTAGCCTTGAGCCTGAAGAGAACGAAGAGGTGATCGAGGCGTTCTTAAAAGAACATCCAGAATTTGTGATAGAAAATCCGGAAAAGGTGTTAAGAAAATACTGCGGGGAAGCCGTGGCTGAGATAGTTGAAGGAGACTACTTAAAGACCTACCCTCATAGACACAATCTTGATGGCTTCACCGCAGTCCGGTTAAGAAAGGTTTAATTCCCCTTCCACTCAACATAATGATTTTTTCTAAAAGAGAAAAAAGGGACATCGGCTTTTGCTATAAGAAATAGGTGAACAGTGCCTTAAGTCAGTAAAAGTTTATACAATCTTATAAAATCTTCTACGAGTAGCTCTTCGGCTCTCGCTAAAGGGGAGATGTTTGCCCGCTCCAAAAGGTCTGAAGGAAGCTTTGACCTTAGGGCTTTCCTTCGGTTAGCAAAAAGCTTGACTAAAAAAGCTTTATAATCCTTAAGGTCAAAGGCTTCAACCTTTGGCTTACGCTTTAGCCTTATGACTGCAGAATCAACCTTAGGTTGTGGGACAAAGAACCTTGGTGGAACGGTCATCATATACTCTATGTCATAAAAGGTTTGAATAAAGACGGAGAGCCAGCTTTCAACTTCCATCCATCTTTCCGCAACCTCCTTCTGCACCATAAAAACCGCCAAAGGAACCTTCTGAAAATAATAAACCATCCTCTCTACGATGAGGCTTGCTCGGTTGTAAGGAAGGTTGCCAAGAACCTTAAATTCCGCCTCAAGGATCAAAGAATAATCAAACTTTCCGGCATCAGCCTTATAAAGGATAACTTTCTCCTCTTGAATTTCGTCTTTAAACCTTTCTTTAAGATAAGCAACCATCTCATAGTCTATCTCAAGGAGATAAACTCTTTTTGGATTTCTTTTTAAAATCTCTTCGGTCAGATTTCCCGTGCCAGGACCGATTTCAACGATAGGGTCTGCAGAAGAAATTTCAGCAAACTCGACTATTTTAGATAAGACCCCAGATGAGACGAGAAGATGCTGACCAAACCTCTTTTTAAGCCTTGGTCTTGGCTTCACTTAGGTATTTTTTCTCAAATTCGGAGATGGGCAAGGGCTTCTCAAAGTAGAAGCCTTGAAGATAGTCGCAACCAAACTGAGTTAGGATTTCCGCTTGCTCTTCAGTCTCTACCCCCTCGGCTAAAGCCTTAGCGCCAAGACTGTGGGCAAGGTCTATGATAGTTTTAACCAATTGTTTACTCTTTGGTTCACCGTTCTTTAAGGCTCTAACAAAGGAGATGTCGATTTTTACGACATCAAGCGGTAGGTCTTTAAGGTAGGAGAGGTTGCTATAGCCTGTTCCAAAGTCGTCAAGGGCTATCCGAACCATGGGGAAGTTTTTTAAAAATTCCCAAACCTCTTTTGCCCTTTGCGGGTCATCAATGGTTGCTCGTTCCGTGATCTCCAACACAAGAGGTGCAGAAAGCGATCGTAGCTCCTCTTCCCTTTCCAGGAAAAAATTTTTATCGTAGAAGGTTGCGGGATGGAGGTTCAAACCAAGGGAAATTTTAAAAGTATTGATTAAATGGACAACGGTTTTAAAAGCCCATTTTTCAAAGCTTTCAAGGTAGATAGACCTTTCAAGAGTTTGAATAAACACCCCCGGAGGGACAACCTCACCGTTTGGTTTGACCATCCTAACTAAGGTCTCACCACCAGCAAGGCTAAGGGTATCGGCATAAAAATAGGGTTGAATAAAAAAGGTAAACCAATCGTTGCTTAGGGCTTCGCGGATAATCCTTTCTGCCGATATCTCGTTCTTAAGATAGTCTGAAATCTGAGGGTCAAAAAATTGGACCTTGTTTCGACCACTTTTCTTAGCAAGTGAACAAGCAGCCTGAGCGTGCCGATAAAGGGTTTCAGATGAAGTGCCATCGAGGGGATAGAGGGCAACACCAAGATTGTAGTCAAGCGTAAAGATTTCTCCCTCCTGGGTGAAGGGGATTTCAAAGATAAGGTTTATATGGTTAAGGTATTGTAGAATGGTTTTACGATGTTCTAAGCGAGGGATAAAGATGGCAAACTCATCAGCCGATGTCCTCCCTATGACGACTGATGCTTCAAAAGCTTTCTTTAGTCTTTCTGCTACCTCTTTCAAGACCTCATCTCCAGCTTCAAGCCCGTAGAGGTCGTTTATGGCAGAAAAATTATAAAGGTCAAGCACAAGCATGCCGGCATACCGAGGTTTGGCTAACAGGGCTCTCTGAGTTTCTTCAAGGAAAGAAGAAAGGTTTAAAAGACCGGTTAATCTGTCAAATCTCAAGAATTGTTCAAGAGCTTCAATGATTTCAACATAGGGGGTGATTTCATGGGCAAGAAGAAGAGCAAATTTCCCACCTTCAGTTTCGACGGGAATGAGTTCAAATATTAAATATTTGTTCCTTCCTAAAAAGGGACCACCTTCTTTGAAGGATAGTGTAACCTCATAGATGGTTTGATAAATAAGGTCATTTACAAAGTAATATTTAACGGTGGTTTCATCAAGGTTTGGAAAGAGGTCAAAAAGGCTTTTTTCTTCAAGGGAATAACCTTCAAAGAACCCTTTGGCTCCTTCGTTAAAACAAAGGACTTTTAGCTCATAGTCAAAAAGGATAACCACATGGTTAGATTTGGAGAGGGATTCTAAGATTTGGCTTGCGTATTCTAAAGGGATTTTGCATTTCATTTGCTAAAGTCTAAAAGAAAATCGATAAGTTGTCAATGTTACAAGATGAGGTTAAGACTTCTCTTATGCTTGTAAAGAATTTAAAATCGGTTTAAGATAACATTTCTAACATGAACCCAGCAGAAGAAAAGTGGAAGAAATTAGAGAGGGCAAGGAAGCTCTTTGGTTTGCCTGCAAGAACTACAAGAAAAGAAATCGTTGAGCGCTACCATCAGCTTGCAAAGCGCTATCATCCCGACCATGGTGGAGATGCCGAAAAAATGAAAGAGATAAACGAGGCTTATCAGCTCCTAATTTCCTTTTGCGATAACTACCCCATTGAGATAAAGCCCATTGATAATACCTTTGACCCGGTAGACTTTTGGTTCCAACACTTTGGCGAGGACCCAATTTGGGGAAAGTTCTCCGATAGTGAAAAGAAAAGAAGAGGCTAAAGATGCTTATCGTTCAAAAGTATGGCGGAACCTCTGTTGCTAACCTTGAGCGTATAAGGAACGTTGCTGAGAGGGTGGCAGAATACAAACGGGCTGGGCATGACTTGGTTGTTGTAGTCTCAGCTATGGCTGGAGAGACAGATAGGCTCATAAACCTTGCAAAATCTATCACTGACAACCCACCCCCTCGTGAGCTTGACATGCTTATCTCAACGGGTGAGCAAGTCACATCAGCCTTGCTTGCTATAACCCTTCACGCAATGGGGTATAAAGCAAGAGCCTTTCTTGGCTACCAAATCCCCATCTATACTACTGACCTTTTTACCAAGGCTCGTATCAAGGAGATAAAGGTAGATACTATAAAATCGGCTCTTGCCCGGGGTGAGATAGTGGTTGTTGCTGGCTTTCAGGGAGTAACCGAAGAGGGAGACATTACCACCCTTGGGAGGGGTGGGTCTGACACAACCGCGGTTGCCTTAGCCGCAGCTTTAAAGGCTGACCTTTGCGAAATTTATACCGATGTTGAAGGCGTCTACACTGCAGACCCTCGCATCGTTCCAAAAGCAAGAAAATTAGATAAATTGTCCTATGAGGAGATGCTTGAGATGGCAAGCTCTGGGGCTAAGGTCCTTGAGATGCGCTCCGTTGAGCTTGCTATGATCTATAAGGTGCCCTTGGTTGTTCGTTCAAGCTTTAGTAGGGCTAACGGGACACTTATTACCGAGGAGGATGAGGAGATGGAAAAGGTCTTGGTTTCAGGAATAACATACAACCGGAACGAGGCAAGGATAAGCATATACGGTGTGCCTGATGTGCCAGGCGTTGCGGCAAAGATCTTTGGTCCCATAGGGGATGCTGGCATCATCGTTGACATGATCATTCAGACGGCAAGACCAGACGGCAAGGCAGACCTCACCTTTACTGTCCCGCGCTCCGATTTTAAACAGGCTATGGAGATAGTCAAAAAGGTTGCAGAAGAGCTTAAGGCTGAAAGAGTAGAAGGAGACGACAGCATCGCCAAGGTATCCATAATAGGAGCTGGCATGAGAACCCATCCAGGAGTGGCAACGAAGATGTTTGAAACCTTAGCTAAGCACGGTATAAACATCATGATGATCTCTACTTCGGAGATAAAGATTTCCTGCGTAATTGATGAAAAGTTTACCGAGCTTGCTGTAAGAGCCTTGCATGAAGCCTTCCAGCTTGAAGGGGAGGTGAAGGAGGAAAGATAAAAAAGGGAGGTGAAGGAGGAAAAATGAAAAAGGTTGAAATCTATGACACCACCTTAAGAGATGGAGCCCAGGCTGAAGAAGTAAATTTTTCTGTAGAGGATAAGGTTCGCATCGCCTTAAAGCTTGATGAATTTAAGATCGACTACATCGAAGGGGGATGGCCGGGCTCAAACCCTAAGGATTTTCAATTTTTTAAAGAGATTGCCAACTATCAGCTAAAGCATTCCAAGCTGATTGCCTTTGGGAGCACCCATCATCCAAAGAAGGATCCTGAGAGGGATGAGATCTTTCAGAGTTTGCTCCGAGTTCGGGCTGATGGTGTGACCATTTTCGGCAAAACCTGGACTATCCATGTTAAATCAGCCTTAAACACCACCCTTGAGCACAACCTTGAGATCATTTCCAACTCCGTCCGCTACCTCAAGGATAGGGTGCCGTTAGTTTTTTATGATGCTGAGCACTTTTTTGACGGCTTCAAAGAGGACCCTGATTATGCTCTGGAGACGATAAGAAGGGCTTGGCAGGCTGGGGCTGATTGCATCATTCTTTGCGATACAAACGGCGGCACTTTGCCCCATGAAGTGGCAGAAATCATCAACCGAGTTAAGCAAGTTCTTGGAGAAGACTTTCCCTTCGGAATACATGCCCACAACGATAGCGAGTGTGCGGTAGCAAACTCCTTGACGGCGGTTTTACTTGGGGCAAGGCAGGTGCAGGGGACAATAAACGGAATAGGCGAGCGCTGCGGAAACGCTAACCTCTGCTCCATCATCCCAAACCTAATCCTAAAGATGGGTTATGAAACCTCATCAAAGGATGTTTTGCATAAGCTCACCGAGGTTTCGCGTTTTGTGTTCGAGATAGCTAACCTTCCTCATCCTTCAAGACTTCCCTATGTGGGAAGGTCTGCCTTTGCCCATAAAGGTGGAGTGCATGTCTCGGCGGTGCTCAAGCATCCAAGGACCTATGAACACATAGACCCCTCGCTCGTTGGAAATGAAAGAAGGGTCCTTGTTAGCGACCTTTCAGGTAAAAGTAACATCATCTACAAGGCAAAGGAGTTTGGGATAGAGCTTGAGCCTGACAATCCTCTTCTTCCCAAGATAGTGGAAGAGATTAAAAAGCTTGAGGCTGAGGGGTTTGAGTTTGAGGCAGCTGAGGCCTCGCTTGAGCTCTTGATCTACAAGCTTCTTGGCGAGCCCAAACAATACTTTGAGCTCCTAAGCTACCGGGTTATCGATAGTCATTTTAACAAGACTGGGCAAGCTGAGGCTACGGTCATCGTGCGGGTTCCGCCTGGGGTTGGAGAGGTGGAGCACACCGCCTCGCTTGGTAACGGTCCAGTAAACGCCCTTGACAACGCCCTAAGGAAAGCCTTAGTTCGGTTTTACCCTCAGATAAAAGAGATGGAGCTTGAGGACTACAAGGTTAGGGTCTTGCCAGGTCTTCCAGGAACCGCTTCAAAGGTCAGGGTTTTCATCCTTTCAAAGAGTAAGGATAGAAAATGGGGGACTGTAGGAGTCTCAACAGACATCCTTGAGGCAAGCTGTCAAGCCCTCGTTGACTCTTACACCTATAAGCTCTTCCTTGATAAAAAGAAAAAAGGGATTTAAAGATGCCAATAAGGGTCTCCTTTGCTGGCAAGGGTGGAACAGGAAAGAGCACTCTTTCAGCACTCCTCATAAACTACTTAGTTGATAAGGGACTAAAGCCTATCCTTGCGGTTGACGCAGACCCAAACGCAAACCTTAACGAACTTTTGGGAGAGGAGGTGCACATTACCCTTGGCGAGATAAAAGAGGAGCTAAGAAAAAGCGTTCCAGACTCTATGGCAAGGTATGACTATGTAGAGATGAGGCTTCATCAAGCTATAATCGAAGGAAACGGCTATGACTTAATAGTGATGGGGCAGCCTGAGGGTCCAGGCTGTTACTGCGCTGCTCATTCCTTCTTGTCTCAAGCCATTGAAAAGCTTATGAAATCCTACCGCTATTTAGTGATAGACAACGAAGCAGGGATGGAGCATCTTTCCCGTTTAAACCTTCTTGAGATGGAGCACCTTATCGTCGTCTCAGATGCCAGCATGAGGGGGATAATGACCGCAGGAAGGATCGCTGACCTTCTTAAGACCTTGCAGATAAAGGTAGAACACCTTTGGTGTATAGTCAACCGTTCCTCTATGCCTGTCCCTGAAGAGCTCTCATCCTATGCTAAGGAGGTTTGCGAAAAATTTGGGCTAAAACTCTTAGCCTTTTTACCGGAAGACCCTGTGGTTTTAAAATATGAGGTCTCAAGGACGCCCGTTTTTTCCTGGCAAAACTCCCTTCTGAAAGAAAAAGCCTATGAAACTTGGGAAAGACTAAATCTAAAATGAAACAAAATGAAACTAAGAATCTATAACAGCCTGACCCGAAAAGTAGAAGAGTTTACTCCCTTAAACCCTCCAAAGGTCACAATGTATGTATGCGGGATCACCGCCTATGATTCCAGCCATCTTGGGCATGTCAGGTCGGCTGTGATCTTCGATGTCCTCTATCGCCTTCTTCTTTACCTTGGCTATGAGGTTATCTATGTTCGGAACATAACTGACATCGACGATAAGATCATAAATCGAGCAAACAGAGAAGGCATCTTTTGGAAGGACCTGACAGAAAAATATACTAAAGAATACCAAGAGGAGTTGAAGGAGCTAAAGGTTCTTCCCCCTACATTTGAGCCCAGAGCAAGCGACCATATTCCAGAGATGATTTCTCTCATAGAACGTCTTATAGAGCTTGGTTATGCCTATGTTAGCGATGGTGATGTTTACTTTGCGGTAGAAAAATTTCCCTCCTACGGAAAGCTTTCAGGAAGGAAGATAGAAGACCTGATAGCTGGAGTGAGGATTGACCCTTCTGAAAAGAAGAGGCATCCCCTTGACTTTGCCCTTTGGAAGTCGGCAAAGCCTGGCGAGCCCTTTTGGCATAGTCCCTGGGGACCGGGTAGACCGGGATGGCACATTGAGTGCTCCGCCATGAGTATGAAATACCTCGGAGAGACGATAGACATCCACGGCGGAGGTATGGACCTAAAGTTCCCTCATCATGAAAATGAGATTGCTCAAAGCGAGGCGGCAACAGGAAAACCTTTTGTCCGCTACTTCATACATCATGGTTTGATCACCGTAGACGGCGAAAAGATGAGTAAAAGCCTTGGCAACTTTGTCACCACACGGTTCCTCCTTGAAAACTATCACCCTGAGGTAATCAGAGCCTTCCTTCTTTCGCAAAACTACTCCTCACCCCTTGACTACAGCGAAAAGGCTCTAAAGGACACAGAAAAGGCTGTGTATCATCTATACGAAACCTTATACCTCGCCTTAAAGCTTAAGACAGATAAAGAAGGAGAAAGCTCAAAGGAATTTTTAGAGCTAAAAGAGCACTTTGTTAGCTTTAAGCAAAACTTTCTCTCAGCTTTGCTAAACGACTTGAACACCGCTTTAGCCCTTGGGCATCTATACTCCTTGGAATCAAAGCTCTATGAACTTGTGACCAAAGCAAGCCAAAAGTTAGTCAAAAAGGACTTGGTTGAGCTTAGACAAATGATAAAGGAGCTACGGGAGCTTGTAGGGCGACTTCTTGGTCTTGCTGAAGAGGACCCGATAGAATTCTTTAAAAAAGAAAGGGAAAGGAAGCTTAGCCTTCAGGGTGTCTCCGTCAAGCAGGTTGAGGAGCTAATCCAAAGGAGGTTTTTAGCAAGAAAAGAAAAAAACTTTGCCCTTGCCGATAGCCTTAGAGAGGAGCTTAAGGCTTACGGAGTCGTGCTAAAAGACTTTAAGGATGAAACCTTCTGGTATGTAGAATGACTTGGTTTGATTTTATAAGCCTTGCCGTTCTTTTTTACTTTGTCATTCGAGGTTTTTTCCGTGGTCTCCTGCGAGCCCTTTTTCCTTTGGTAGGAATGATTGTTGCTTTTCTGTATTCGGGATGGTTCGCCCTAAAGCTACAAGGATTTGTAGCTAAGTTTGTATACCATCCAAAGGCTCAATTCTTTTTGAGCCTCTTTTTAGCCTTTTTCATCATCTACTTTACCTTTGTGTTAGCTGGTTTTCTCCTCTTTACTATGCTAAAGAACTTAAATCTAACCATCGCTGATAGGATCCTTGGGGCTCTTCTTGGCTTCGTTAAAGGGACTCTGCTTATCACCTTTTTGTATCTTTTGTTCTTGCTTGCGATGCCGAGCGAAAAGGCAACCTTGGAACGCTCCTTAACCTATCCTTTGGTTAGCAGGACTTTGAACATGATGAAAGGGTTTTTACCTAAGGACTTCGTAGAGTTTATCCAGAAAACGAGGAAGCTCTATGAGCTTCCTCGGGAGCTTCGACCTAATCTAAAGTGAGCCTTTCACAGAGAAGATAGCCTCCTCGGCTGGCAGTAAAGCCCTCCTTAAAGCATGAGCTACTGCTTTAAAAAGGCTCTCGGCGATATGATGAGAATTTTTGCCGTAAAAATTCCTTATATGGAGGGTAAACATCCCGTTTAGGGCAAAGGCTCTGAAGAATTCTTCTATCAACTCTACATCGAAGCTTCCTATATGAGATACAGGAAACTTAGCAGAATAATAAAAATAAGGGCGCCGAACAAGGTCAACCACTGCTTGGCTTAGGGCATCATCCATGGGTATGGTTGCCTCCCCAAAACGGGAAATTCCCTTTCTATCCTCCAAGGCTTCATCAAAGGCTAAACCAAGAACAATGCCCACATCCTCAACGGTATGATGATAGTCTACCTCAAGGTCCCCCTCAGCCTTAAGATCAAAGAGTATGCCGGAATGAAAGCTCAGAGTTTCAAGCATGTGGTCGAAAAAACCTATTCCTGTTTGAACCCGAGTTTCTTCAAGGAACTCTCCTCTCAGGTCAAGGGTAAGCTCAACGCGAGTCTCTTTAGTTTCCCGAACCTTCGAGATTAGCCCCATGATTTATCCTTAAGCAAACTTAAATCTATCTGCTACCTCCTTTAGTTTTCTAATGATTTCTTCTAAGGTTTTAGCTATTTCGCTATTTTCTGAAGCTAAGGACCTTAGTTTTTCTACCGCCTGGACGAGTTCATCCGTGGTTTGACTGATCTCAGCGGTTGACCTTGAGCTCTCTTGCAAGTAGTTGTTCATCTCCCCGATGGTGATAGTCTGCTCTTCTGTTGCGCTTGCTATGACATTTGCCGCATCGTTTATTTGAGCCACGCTCTCTTTTATGCCTTCAATAGCACTGATAGTTTCTTTAACATTTTCTTGAATGGTTTTGATCATGTCTTCTATGGTTTTGGTAGCTTGCTGCGTCTGTCTTGCAAGCTCTTTAACCTCGTTTGCCACAACCGCAAAGCCCTTTCCTGCTTCACCTGCTCTTGCCGCCTCAATCGAGGCATTGAGAGCCAAGAGATTAGTTGCCTCGGCGATGTTGTTGATAAGGGTAATGATTTCTCCGATCTTTTCGCTGTTCTCAAGAAGCTTTTCCACAATCTGATGAGCCATCTCGGTCCTTTCCTTTGCGTCCTTTGTCATGTTTGTAGTCTTAAGGACGCTTTTTGTGATCTCCTGAATGGCAAGGTTCATCTGTTCAAAGGAGTGGGCTACCTCAGAAAGACTCGTGTTTATCTCTACGATCTTCTGGTTCACCACCTCAGTCACTGTAGCTAAGTTGTTTGCTGAAAGGTCTACATCTTGAGATTTATGCTGAAGGTTTGCGCTGATTGGTAAAACACTCTTGATAGACTCAACAAGCCTTTGAATAAGCTCAACTAACCCACCTCTCATCCTTTCAAGGGTGGAAATAAGCCTTCCTATTTCATCGTCTTTATTATAGCTAAACCTAACGGAGAGGTTTCCTTGAGCTAGCTCTTCTGCTACCTCCATCACCTTGCTCAAGGGTTTTTGCAGGTTTTCCCTCATGAAGCGATGAATAACCAGGCCCGCAATCAAAAGTAAGGTGAGGGTAATAAGAGCTGAGATGCCTATAACCAGATAAAGCCTGTTCAAATGCGTGTCAAGGAAGTAAATGATCTCAAAGGCTCCGTGAATTTCTCCTGCCTTCCAGCCTTCCATCCGACCGCCTGTCAGGTCCTTACCCTCTTTGTTCCCCCAAAGTTCATAGGATTTTGCTGGGTCGCCATGGCAAATAAGGCAGTCTTCAGTCAAGACAACAGGACGAAAAACCCTAACAGCCTTTCTCTCCTTTCCTGAAGCTGGGTCTTTATATTTACCTTCAACCACATAGGTCCCCTTAATCTTCCCCTCCTGGTACATCTTCAGCACAACCTTTTCAACATCATCCGGTGTGTTAGCAGGGTTCCGCGGATGCTCCTTGGGAGCTCTAAAGAGATATCCCCCCTCTTTTTCTCCCATCTTTAAGGTCACCATTGACTGAACAACAGGCACGATGTTTAAAAATTCGGCAACCACTTTTTTGTATTCTGCCTCATCTCCCCTTGCCTGAGCAGAAAGGGCTCTTTCTTTAAGGCTAACCATAAGCTCTTTAAAGACGCCTGCTTCATGAAGCCTTCCAAAGTTTTTTCTGATGTTTTCACCTTGCAAGAGGATCCCCTCTGCTCCGATTATCAAGGTTTTTTTGAACTGAGAGTAGGTGTTGTAGCTCTGGATGGCAAAGGTGATCACCCCAAGAATGACAATCATTATTTATTACAATAAAAAGAATCCGAGAAATGAGCGAGCTTCTTCTCATTCACATTCCTTCTAAGTATTTTAAGTATTTATTTTAACCTTTTCAAAGCCGTCTTAATTCTCTCAACCGCTAACTTTAACACTTCCTCTGAGGTGGCAAAGGATACTCTTAAAAAGGCATCATCCCCAAAGGCTACCCCTGGAACCAAGGCAACCTTTGCTTGTTCAAGAAGATAATCTGCCATATCGAGGGAGCTTTGAATTTCTGTCCCAGCTTCGGTTTTTTTGCCATAGTAAGCCGAAAAGTCAACGAAAACATAGAAGGCACCTTGAGGTTCATGAAACCTAAGCCCGGGTATTTCTCTTAGAGCCTGGCACAAGACCTTAGCCCTATTTGCGAAGGCTTCAACCATAACCTTGACAGGCTCTTGCGGTCCAGTGAGCGCCGCTTCAGCCCCTTTCTGGGCAAAGGATGTAGCATGGGATGTGCTTTGCCCTTGAAGGTTCGAGCAGGCTTTAATCACCACTTTTGGTCCAACTGCCCAGCCTATCCTCCAACCCGTCATGGCGTAAGTCTTTGAAACACCGTTCACTAAAAAGACCCTATCCTTCAGCTCCTTTGCAAAGGTTAATATGTTTTCCGGCCCCTTTCCGTCAAACCTTAAACGGTCGTAAATATCATCGCTTATAACCCAAAGATCATGCTTTTTGATAATCTCAGAAAGCCCAAGATAAAATTCCCGGCTATAAATAAGCCCCGTAGGATTGGAGGGGCTGTTTAATATTATCCCCTTTGTCCTTTGGGTAATGGATGCTTCAACATCGGTTAAGTCTGGCTCAAACCGCTTCTCAAAGCTTGAAGAAACAATCTTTGGGATACCTCCAGCTATCTCCACCATCGGAGGATAAGAAACCCAGTAGGGAGAAAGTATTAAGACCTCATCTCCAGGGTTCACAAGGGCTAAAAGGAGATTAAATATGGCTTGCTTTGCACCGGACGTAACAATTACCTCTTCAGGGCTGTAATCAAGCCCATAATCCTCTTTTATTCGTTGACAGATGGCTTTTCTTAAGCTCAGAATTCCTTGGGTAGCCACATACTTGGTAAAGCCCTCTTCAAGGGCTTTGATGCAGGCTTTTTTTATGTGTTCAGGAGTATCAAAATCGGGCTCACCTGCCGAAAGATTTAAGATGTCTTCACCTTGCTCTTTAAGAGCCTTAGCTTTAGCGTCTATGGCTAAGGTTGCGGAAGGTTTAAGACCTCTTACCCTTTCGGAAAGAAAGCTCATGAAACCTCCTTAATTAAGTATACTTAGAATTTGTGCACATGACAAGACGATTTTTAACCCTTATCCTTTACCCTACGGTTAATTCTTATTTATTTTGTTCTTATTTATTTTACCTGCAATACCATAAGCATATTTGTTAAACATCTCAATACTCTTGACCTCTATTCCAGCCCTTCTTAAATAATTCTTGACCTCATCCTCAGAATACACTTCTGAGAGAGGAGGACCTTTGTCTCTATCTATCTTTGTCCAATCTATGATCAAAAGGGTTGCGTCCAGTTTTGCAACCCTTTTTATCTCTTCAAGATACCTTAGCGGTTCTTTAAGCTCATGAAAAACGAAGGCCATGAAGATGAAATCTATGGAGCTTTCAGGCAGCGGTATAGAATTCTCCTCTGACTTCAGGACCTCAACATTTCTCAGCCTTAAATCTTCAACCCTTTTCTTGGCATAATCAAGGAGCTTCGGTTCAATGTCTACCGCATAGACCTTTCCTTTTTCACCAACAAGTTTTGAAAGATAAGGGAGGTAAAAGCCTGTGCCTGTCCCTACATCAAGAACCACCATTCCTTCTTTTAGACCAAATTTATTTAGAACTGCTTCTGGGTTAAATATTTCAAGCCTTGAAGGGTCCTCTAATTTTTCAAGCATTGAGGGATCAAACTTATGCGCCATATAGTTATTATAAATCTTTGTAGGCCTTTGATAAACCCATAGGGAGGCTGTTCAAAAAAATTCCCTACTCTTTCCTTCCGAGCGCAAGCCATGCATCCCTCACTTCGTTCGGGACGGCGTCTCCAGGGGGAGACCCATCGTCTTACGCCTCGGGATGTCAAAAAGGGTGGATTCGAGTTTAATGGCGTGTTAGAGACCACAAATATGGTCACGGGATTATATAAATTAATTAATATTATTAG
>JBMSAU010000048.1:0-3400 GCA_049414625.1 Thermodesulfobacteriaceae bacterium | reverse complement strand
ATTCAAAACAAGATGATAAGGTATATTTTCTTCAATTGATCTTTTAAGGGCTATATTATGAGCTTTACCAAAACCAAGATTAGTATTGTTGAAGATGTATTCTATTCTACTATCAAGATTTGCTAAACAGCTTAACATATCTGTGGGAGAATTGTCAATAAGATAGATCCTATTAATTAAAACTGAATTAATACACGAGTAAATCGCTTTTTTAACCAAATCTTGATCATTTTTAAACAATACGATTGATACATTAATGCTCTTCATCGAGCTTTCCTAATTTACCGATAAGTCCATGATAGAAGCCTTTAAGTGTATATATGAGATTTAAAAAGTGAGGTTTCGAAATTAAAGTAAAGCCTATGATATATCTAAAAGATTTAAAAAATAAAACAAGCTTGTGCAGAAAGTCTAAACTATCTGATCTAAGTGCAAGATAAAAAGCATTTCTTGTTATATAATAGTGTCGTAATGGATTTCTTAAAGTCACTGATCTATACAATATAGATTTAGATGCATTTCCTAATCTATGGTTAATTATAACATCAGCATTTCCTATTATCTTATAACCTTTTTTAACAGCCCTCCAACACCATTCTAAATCAACCCAATCAATAAATAATCTTTCACACATAAAACCTATATTAGGCAAAAACTCTGCTTTTATTACCATACCTGAAGATATTATTTGGAATACTTCATGCTTCCCATTTTTAGGGTATATTTTTTTAAAACCCAAAAAACCTTTTTGGATAAATGGATGAGTTTTTCTTTCGTTTACTGAATAGAAAAGAGGCCCTGCAGCTGCAACCTTGTCATCTTTAAAACATTCAAGCATTTTTTCAACGTAATCTAAAGGATATATAGTATCCTGATCAGAAAGTAATATGAAATCTACTCCTTCTTCTAATGCTTTTTTTATTCCTACATTTTGAGCATAAGCTATACCGTAGTTATCGTTAAGATAAATGATTTCAACATTTTGCATCTTTCTAAAATTTTCTAATAATTGACATTTACCCGGAGTATTGTCTACAATAATTAATTTTGCCACTTGATTTGTTAAACTGTTAATACATTTTTCTAAAATTTCAACGTTAGGCTTATAAGTTACTACAACACCATAAACTTTACTCATTTAATTCACATCCTTATGTGATGTTTATTATACCACATTCATACGTCGGAGATAATAGCACGAAAAAGCCCCCTATAGTTTTTACGAAGATGTCAACTTTTGGCATTCACTGACTGGACTGGTTAATGGTTAGCAAGAGGTTTCCTGAAAATGCTAAGTATGAGACCATTTATGGATAGTTCGCCTTCTTCATTGTCATTTATACTATCATGGAGCTGAAAAGTTGACTTGCTCACATACTCAAGTCCCACAACGCAGATTTTTTCTTTGCCTGCTTTCAATCCTTTAAGGAGGGTACTCATCTAAAAATTTCCTTTCGTTCTTGAACTATCGTTTCAATCCTAAAATGGACTCGTTTTTTGTATTTTATCTCAAGGACAGGCATCAAAACTCCATAATTTGCAAATTCTGGCTTTTGGGTTTGATAGTCAAAATCCGTGTTTTGTGCTAATATTTTCCTCGAACCCTTCTATAGTCAAAATATACCACAGGTACTCCAGTTTCTACCAAAGCATTTGGAAACACTTCCCACAAATAAGGAAAAAATGTTTATCAAGTTCATAAATTTAATGAGCTTAATGATTTATAAAATGTGAGAAGTAAAAATAGAATTACCAAAAGGAAAATAAGTTCCTTTTGTTTAAAGTATAATATAAAATTTGGTACAAAAATTACTGCAGCAACATTTAAAAACTGCGATATCCTATATGCAAAAACAGGAACATCTGAAAAGAAATAAAAACTAAATAAGCTGAGCGCAAAAATTTTTAAAAAAAGGACATCGTAATCATTTTTAATTTTGTTTATAATGTAAAGAAAAAATCCAAAATAGGTAAGAAGTAATAAGGAAGTATAGTGGAAGTTTACAATATTTATTTCTGAATGTTCTCCTAACTCTAACAAAGTTAAATAGATGTTAATCTTATAAGCTAAAAAATTAGGAGCTAAGTTAGCTAAATTTGAAAGAAGTGGTTTTGATAGATCAACATATACCGAAATAAGACCCACTATTGGCAGTAAAAAATATGCTATATTTAATTTCTTAGGATGCAGAAAATATAAAGGAAGCATTATTATTGCAGAATAATGAAACGAGATAGCTAATAAAGCCTTTATGATGAATTTTCTAAAATTTCTGCTGTGTATGTCAGGAATTGACAATAAAAAAAGCCCAGCAGCAACGCCAACTCTTATTTGTGTCATTTCGTGGAGAATGAAATACGAAGATAGATAAGCACCTACACTCAACCAAGGTAATTTTGATAGTCTTTTTATAGCTAAAAATTTAATAGATACACCCAATATAGCGTAAATCAAGAAGAATGTTCGGACATTTCCATTAAAAAAAATATCGTTAAACCATTTAATAACCCAAAAAGCTGGTTCTAAAGCTACAAGGTTAACATCCTTATATGATTGGATAGCGTTTGCATAAGCGATACTATCCCTATCCAATCCAATAGGTCTTAAACCTGCAATCAGAATAAGAATAAGTGCTGTAGTCCAAAACATAAAATTTGATAAAAATCCTATGTGATTGCTAAAACCATTGTACGCTTTTACCCTTTGTGAAGCCTTAATCACTTCATCTCTACTCATATCTTTCTTTCCTCCAAAACCCTTCTACCATTTACAGGAGTTCCTTTCGTTTATGTAGCATATGGGACATCTGGTTTCGTCCACGATTTCTTATTTTAACATAATCTTACGCGTTGGATGAGAAATTACCTCCATATCTACAGCGCAGTCGTAAATGTAAGCAAGTAAGGTAGTTCTTCATAACCAAAACGCTATAACACAGCTCCTTAAACTTTACCTTAAAGGTGCTATGGTAAATCATTTCTCAACTTTTACAAAAATTTTCTTTAAATTTTCCAAAAACTTTTTAGGCATACTTTTGATGATATTATAATATTCATTAATTTTATCTACGATCGCTGGAATACTTTCTTTGGTATCAAATTTTTATTCATCTGGTATAGAAAAATCTTTAAAAAATGTAGTAGAATCTCATTTTGCCAATAATTACACGACATTTATTTTCTTAGCTTTCTGAGTAGTTAATACTCGCTCTCTTAATTTTAATAGCTTCCCAAAAGAGCACAACAAATATACCCAAGAATACTCCTGCTATAAATCCTACTGAAGTATAAAGCAATGGCTTTGGCCTAACTGGTTTTGAAGATGTCTGAATTTCAGTTAATAGAATTACAAACTCCGGGTTCTGCAACCACCTTAAGATTTGCCCCTTTTCTGTTACTA
>JBMSAU010000047.1:0-64996 GCA_049414625.1 Thermodesulfobacteriaceae bacterium | reverse complement strand
TTTTCAATCCTCTGAAAATAGGACTTTACAAAACTATATAAATGCTTCAAAGTCAAAACACTTCTCCTCATAGTTTAATAATTTAATCCTTAATTAAAATTTTTGAACAGCCCCTGTTAGGGCTTGACAAGAGTGGGAAGTTTGGTTATATTTAAAAATAAGCCGGGGTAGCTCAGTTGGTAGAGCAGCGGACTGAAAATCCGCGTGTCCCTGGTTCGATTCCGGGCCCCGGCACCTTTCTCCTTCATGCAAGTCTATCCCATAGCTACCCCTAAAAAAGCAAACTTAAAAAACTTCTCAGTTATCCTCGTCAACCCCCTTTATCCTGAAAACATTGGCGCTTCAGCTCGAGCTTGTGCTAACTTCGGAGTAGATGACCTTCGCGTAGTCAATCCTGCAAGCCTTGAAGAACTTCCCATGACCGCAATGGCAACCAAACAAGGGGAAAAAGTCCTGCGAAAAATGAAAATTTTCTCAAGCCTGGAGCAGGCTTTAGCAGACCTCAACTTTGTAGTCGGCACAACAGGGCGTTTGGGAAAAAAAAGGCTTGTCTTCCACACCCTGCGGGAGTTTGCCCCTTACCTCTGCGAGCTCTCTTTTATGAACAAGATCGGGCTTGTCTTCGGAAACGAACGGGTTGGGCTTTCTAATGAGGAGCTAATGCTCTGCCATGAGGTAATCACTATTCCGACGACAGAAAAGGCTTCCCTCAACCTTGCTCAGGCGGTCATCGTTGTCCTGTATGAGGTCTTCCAAACAGCCTGCGAATTCCATCCTGAAAGACCACCTTTAGCCACTCATGAAGAACTTGAGCTACTCTTCAAGATGATCGAGATAACCTTAAGGGAAATAGACTACATGCCCCATGACAACCCAACGCTGTGGTTAACCAATATAAGAAGGTTTTTCACTCGCAGGGAGCCGACTTCAAGAGAAGTAAAGATCATGATGGGCTTTTGCAGACAGCTCCTCTGGAAGCTTGGCAAGGAGCTTAAGCTTTCCTCACAAGATGAGCAAGCACCTCAAGGTGATAGCTCTGAGGGAACATGTCAAAAAGATAAAGCCCCTGAAGGTCGAAACCAAGGCTAAGCAGAATCTTAACATCCCTTGCCAAGGTTGGAGGGTCGCAAGAGAGATAAAGTATATATTTTTCTACCACATTAGGAAGATATTTCAGGATATCTTTGCAACCACCCCTTGGTGGGTCAAGAAGCACAAGGTCAAAGGTGCGACCTTCCTTTATCAGCTCATGAAGACAGGCATGACTACTCATGGTTCGTAGGTCAAGCCTGCCGTTTAGATTGTTCTTTTTTGCCGTGTATAGACCATCCTCGATGGCTCTTGGGTCGGTGTCAACGCCAAGAAACTCCACCCCACGAGAAAGCTTAAAGGCTAACGGTAAAAGAAAATTCCCCATCCCTGAGTGAAGGTCGAGCACTCGTTCACATCCCTGAGCAAGCTCAAACATCTTCTGCTGAATAAGGAGATTAATCTCCCAGTTTGTCTGCACAAAGACGCCAGGTTGAACATAATAGGTAAGGTCAAAAAGGGCATTAAAGAGACGTCTACCACCATAAGGGGCATCCTGGGGGAAGGGACCCTCAGGTCTTGCCCCGCGAAGTATGTAGAAGACGCACTTTAAATCTTGAATAGTAAGCAAGCTCTCTACATCACGAGAAAGAGGCTTTATCATCGTCCAAAAGATGAGGGTTGCCTTGTCTTCAGCCGGAGAATGCTCAATCCTAACCCTTTTCACATAGGGTGAAAGCACCATAAAAGTGGGATGATAGTAAAGGCTTTTTAAGACAGAATTTACCTTCTCGTGAGCTAAAAGGCATTCTTCAATCCTTAAAACCTTGTGGCTTCTCCACTTAACGAAGCCAAGCTTAAAGGGTGGAGGTTCAAGCGTGCTTGAGGCCTCAACATGGAGCCTCAGCCTGTTTCGGTAGTGAAAGGGTTTAGAGGAGGGGTAAACGCCAAGCAATGGGACATCGCTGAGCCCAGCTTGGCGTTGAAAAATCTCGATAAGGATCTCTTTTTTAAGCTCAACCTGTCTTTCATAGGAAACATGCTGAAGCTGACAACCTCCGCAGGTCCCATAGTAGGGACAGGGTGGCTCAACCCTATCTTTTGCTTGCGAAATGACCTCTAAAAGTTCAGCCTCTGCGTAATCTTTAGCCTCAGCAGTTATACGAATTTTTACCTTCTCCCCGGGTAATACATAGGGCACAAGCACAATTTTTCCGTTTGCAAGCCTCCCAAGACCAACCCCTCCAAAGATGAGCTTTTCAATCTCAACAACCTCAGTTTTCATGCTTGAAACGTCCCCGTTTCAGATAAAAGTTTATCCATGAGGAGGTGCGGTATAAGGACCAATCCCTTGGTGGGAGATACGGTGGGTCTTTGGCTAAGTAGCGTTTTATGGTGTCCTTTGGGTCTCCCTGTCTTAAAACCCTCACATACAAGCAAACCTTTTTGTAAGGATAGACCTCGCAGAAGCTGTTTATACTACCTCCGCAAGCCCCGTTAAGAATGTATTTTGCGCACTGGCTCTGAGGGCATATATAGTTGAAATCCCAAAGCGTGCAATCTCCGCATTCTTGACAATAAAAAAGCGGTCTTTTTACAGCATACTCCAAGGTTGAAAAAAATTTCTCTAAGGACTTTTTTTTCGTAACCCAGGTAAAAAATTTCAAAAGTGTCGAATATAACGGCGATCTTTTTGAGAAAAAGAGGTTATGAAAAAGGTTGTTGATAAAGTAAGAGAAGGAAAAGCTCTTCTTTGGCAAGGGTTTATCAATGTTGGCTAAGTTTTTCTCTATAAGCTCTCCGTTGTCTTCGTAAACTATGTAATCGTCAAATTCGGTCAATAGCTCGTAGTAGGTCTCTTGTTTATTTATGATTTCTTGAGATATACGCTGATAGAGTTCGAAAAAACGCTTCAAAAGGTCCCAGTTTGGTGGGAAACCGCAAAGATGCACTCCTTTGAACCCCATTCTTTGATATATAGCGGTAAGCTTTGCACAAACTTCTAAAGCCATCTCTTCAGAAAAGCCAACTTCTTTAAACCTTTTCCAAATTCGCCTCCCAAGGAGTATACCCGGAACCCTCCCTTTTAATAAAGCCTTAACTACTGATTCTTGGAGGTAGAGGATGCTCGGCAGGATGGGGACTTTTTTAAATTGGCTATCCTCTTCCGGCTTATGGAGGCTTTTATCGTTTAGTCTTTCGCTAAAATATTTAGTCAACCCATCATTGAGTATAAGCTTTAGCTGATAGAGGGTTAAAGGAGAGAAGCCAACTTGAGTTATGATAAACCTTGCACCAGCCTTTAGCTTCCTGTATAGCTTTAGATACTGCCACCAAAGCTCCTCAATCGTTAGCTTAAAGGGAGAGACAGCGCAACCCTTGAAGAAGGGGATGGGGGGAAGCCTGTTTCCACCACCTGGTGCCCCTTTTGGAATTTCAATCCCTCTTTCCATTTCAGTAATCAACCGAAGAAGAAGCACAGAATCTAAATCAAAAACTGGCCTTGCTCTCCCAAGATAACCGTAGAAGGGATAATCACCCGTTAGCACCAAAAGATTGTGTAGGTTTTCTCGGTCAAGGGCTAAAAGCTCGCTTTCAAGCTGATTTCGGTTTTTGTCTTTGCAAGTAAGATGAATTATGGCTGAAAGCCCAAGGGATTTTATCACCCGTCCAAGGGCAACCGGCGAGAGGGCAGGATGCCCCCCAGCGTTGTCCGTTATGCTAAAGGCAGAAAAATACTCATATTCTGGAGCCTCCTCAATAAACTTCAGGATAGCGCTAAACTGTTGAGTTCTAATGCTTCTTCCTGGGACGAGCTCAAAGGTAAAGATAAAATCTTTTTCTTTGAGGTCCCTCTGGAATCGGTCCATGAAGTAGGGATCACTTTAAGCAAGAAAGAAGATGCCCAAGCTTCTCTTTTTTAGTCTTTAGGTAGTTATAGTTTGTTTCCGAAGGGGGAACCTCTATGGGAACCCTTTCCACAACTTTCATCCCATAGCCTTCAAGACCGACAATCTTTCTTGGATTGTTGGTCATAAGCCGCATCTTTTTTACGCCAAGGTCCCGAAGGATCTGAGCTCCTATGCCGTAGTCCCGAAGGTCAGGTTTAAAACCAAGGGCAAGGTTTGCCTCAACAGTATCAAGCCCCTCATCCTGAAGGGCGTAAGCCTTAAGCTTGTTCAAAAGCCCGATACCCCTTCCTTCCTGTCTAAGATAAAGAAGAACACCCTTTCCTTCTTTGGCTATCATCTCCATCGCCTTTTTAAGCTGAACTCCACAATCACATCTCAAAGAGCCAAAGACATCTCCTGTCAGGCATTCAGAATGCACCCTAACTAACACAGGCTCATCCCCAATCTCTCCCATCACTAAGGCTACATGCGTTGCCTGGTCTATAAGGTTTGAATAGGCAATAAGCTTAAAAGTCCCGTAAGGAGTAGGAAGGACGGTTTCAACTTCCCTTTTCACTAAGGACTCGGTGCGAAGGCGATAGGCTATAAGGTCCCTTATGGTTATGATCTTTAGCCCCCATTGTTTAGCAAATTCTTCAAGGTCTGGGAGCCGTGCCATCGTCCCGTCATCCTTCATGATCTCACAGATGACCCCTGCTGGCTTAAAACCGCAAAGCCTTGCCAAATCAACCGCAGCTTCTGTATGACCTGCCCGAACTAAAACTCCGCCTTTCCTTGCGATGATAGGAAAGACATGTCCAGGGGTTACAAAGTCCTCAGGCTTGCTGTTGTCATCAATGGCAAGTTTGATAGTGTGAGCCCGGTCATAAGCAGATATACCGGTTGTAATTCCATGCCTTGCATCTATGGATACAGTGAAAGCTGTGCCGAAGGGGTCTATACCTCTTCTTGGTTGAAGGGTTAAGTTTAGCCTCTGAGCTATTTCCTGAGTTATGGCTAAGCAGATGAGCCCTCTTCCATACTTAGCCATAAAGTTTATAGCTTCAGGGGTCACTTTTTCTGCTGGCAAAACAAGGTCCCCTTCGTTCTCCCTATCTTCATCGTCAACCACGATCACCATCTTGCCCTTTTTCAAGTCTTCAAGGGCTTCTTCAATAGTGCTGATGGGCATCCTCAGAACACCTCCCGCAGTTTCAATGAATAGAAAGAGATTGTGTTTATTTTTTTCCAAAATTTGCCTTTAAGCAAGGGGTAGCAAAAATCAGTATCTTTTAAAGAAGTATCTTTTAAAGCTTGGTTAAGTGGGGGAGGAAATTAGCCTATCCCAAAATAAGGCAATGTTACTGTTTATCTTCTTTCTTTATAGTAGATATACCAAGAGGCACATAGAGCGGGCACCATCCAATGATGCTTGTAAGCAAAAATACCACAGCGATTATGCCTAAGACCCAAGCAAGTGTTCCAGAAATTTTCCCAGTTAAAATTAAAATCCCCAAAATAATTGCTATTAAAATTCTTACTGTCCTGTCCAAAGTACCCATGTTCTTTTTTATAGTCCAACCTCCTATTCATTAGAGTAGGCTTCTAACTACCTCAAGGGCTTTATCATAATCAGGATGGTTTGTTATTTCAGGCACAATTTCGATGTATCTAATAACATCGTCTTTATCTATTATAAATACTGCTCGAGCAAGGAGGCGAAGCTCCTTTATAAGGATTCCATAAGCCATCCCAAACGAAGCATCTCTATGGTCAGAAAGGACCCTTATTCGGTCAATGCCGGCTGTAGAGCAAAACCTTCCTATGGCAAAGGGTAAATCCATGCTGATATTCATTATCACTACATCATCACGAAGAGTAGCTGCTAATTGATTAAAACGTCTTGCCTGCATATCACAAACCGGGGTATCAAGAGATGGGGTAGTGCTGATCAGTTTAATCTTTCCCGAAAAATCTTTTAACCTGACTTCTTGTAAATTGCTATCAAGCACAACGAAATCCGGTGCTTTATCTCCAACCTTTACTTCATTACCAACAAGGGTTAACGGTGAGCCCTGAAAAGATACGGTCCTTACCATCTTACACCTCCTTTAATAAGATTTGTTTAAAAAATAAATCAGCTCATTAAAGGTGCCAAATTTCTGGCAAGAACTTCCTTCACATATTAGTATTCCATCAATGTCCCCCAAAATTACAAATTTAAAAGGTCTAAATAAACGTAAAGATTCTTCGTAGTAATCTCGTGTTTCAATTTTAAAAATTCCCTTTAAAAAAGCATAAAGACTTATCAAGTAAGAAGCTGAAGCAGTAGGCAAATATTCTATGTACGTAGCAAAAGCTTCAAGATTATCTTTAGCTAAATCTATAAAATTTGTCTTATTGGAAAGACTAGCTAATAGAAGCAAAAGATATGGGGCTGCACCGTTTACTGACTGAATAGGAGAATCGGCGATGCTCTTTTTCTTTAACTTAAGTAAACCTTCTCCTTCTCTATCACTATCAAAAAATCCTCCCTTCTCTTTGTCCCAAAATTTTTCTATTGCTTTTTCCATTAAGTCTAAAGAAATTGCTAACCATTTATTCTCTTGGGTTATTTCAAACAAAGCTAATAAACCTTTGGCTAAAAAGACATAATCTTCAGCAAAACCTTTAACACCATCAGTATGGTATAACTCACCATTTTTATAAAGCTTGTCTATCAATCTATTAGCAGTTTTATTTGCAAATTCCTTAGCCCAAGGGTCAAGAAATACTTTATAATAGGTGCTTAGACCTTCAAGCATTAACCCATTCCAATTGGCATAAATAGTTTTATCTATAAAAGGTTTTTCTCTCGTCTCTTCTCTGTATTTTAAAAGTTTGTTTTTGATGCTCTCAACAACCATTTCAACATTTTCTATCGGTATGTTAAGCTGTTTAGAAATTTCTTCTTCAGTATTTCTAATAAAAAGAATTCCTCTTTCTTCATTCTTTTCTTTTTTAGCAATACCAAAGTAGAGATTAGCAATTTCAAGCTCATCTTTTGACAATACCTTTTCAAAATCTTTCGTAGAAAAAGTATAGTATCCACCTTCATCTAAAATTCCTATATCAGCATCTTGAGAGGCATAAAAACCACCTTCAGGGTCTGCTCCTTCTTTTCTGTAGTATTCAACTATACCTTTAGCTACCCTTTTGTAAAGCCTTTTAGGGATAACTTGATAGGCAAGGCTGTAAAGATGTAAAAGTTCTGCATTATCATAGAGCATTTTTTCAAAATGGGGTATCATCCATCTATCATCGGTAGAGTATCTAAAAAAACCTCCTAAAAGATGATCATAAACTCCGCCCTTAGCCATGGCATCAAGGGAAAACTCAACCACTGTTAGCAGATTTTTATCTTTAGTAAAAAAATGTCTATACAACAAAAGCTCCCAGACCTTAGCATGGTGGAATTTAGGGGCCATCCCTAATCCACCGTTTATATTGTCCACAAGATGCAGGGTATAATTTATCCCTCGCTCTAAAAGTTGCTCGCTTATTTGCCCTTTTTGGTCAACCTTTTCTTGACTTTCGAGAAGTTGAAAGATGTCCTGAGCGTAATTTAAAACCCTTTTTCTGTCCTGTTTCCAGAGCTTGGCTATCTTTAGAAGCAGATTTTTAAATCCTGGTTTTCCCCATCTATCCTCAGGTGGGAAATAGGTCCCCCCAAAGAAAGGTTTACCATCAGGGGTTAAAAAAACTGTAAGTGGCCATCCACCAGAGCCGGTTAAAGCGTACACAAAATCTTGATACCGCCTATCAATATCGGGTCTTTCGTCCCGGTCAACCTTAATAGGAATAAAGTTCTCGTTGATTATTCTTGCAATTTCTTCATTTTCAAAGCATTCATGAGCCATAACATGACACCAATGACACCATACTCCACCGATCGAAAGGAGTATGGGTTTGTCTTCCCTTTTTGCCTTCTCAAAAGCTTCATCTCCCCATTCATACCAATCAACGGGTTGATGAGCAGACTTTTTCAAATAGGGGCTCCTTGAGTGAATAAGCCTGTTTGCCATGATTGCCTCTATTTGCACTATTTTTATATTGTTTATTTTAATAATACTTCTATTTTAAATTTCTAAGAACCACCCTAGGGGTTATTGAACAACCACCTTAAGAGGGTATTTTTATTCTGATACCTTTTAAAAGCCTAATTTTGCGGTCTCAAGGACCTTATCGATCTGAGCCTGTAAGCTTGGGGGGATACCCTCTACTTTAACGGTTAAGAAGCCTTTAACGATAAGGGATGTTGCCTCATCCTCGGAAAGACCCCTTGCCATAAGATACTCCACTTCATCCCTTGCGATCTTTCCAACTGCGGCTTCATGCGTGAGCTCAACCTCATAGAAATGACTATCAAGCTCAGGGATTGCTCTCATGATTCCATCGTCAGAGAGCATCAACCCCTGACATTCAAGATGACCTTTAACTTTTGGTGATTTGGCAACGATCTTCCCACGGGCGATGTTTTCCCCACCGTAAACCACGTTTCTTGAGATTATCTCTGTGCTTGTGTTTTCAGCTTCAAGCCATACCTCTCCGCCGATGTCAATCTTTGAACCAGGATGATTGGCTATGATGCTCACAAAGGAAGCCCTTGCCCCTTCCCCAACAAGCCTGCAAATAGGCGAAGTCTGGATATCCTTAACTGGATAGAGGCTTACATAAGTAGAAACATAAAGTCCGCCTTCTTCTACCAAAATTCCGGTCCTCGGTCTTACCATCGTTTGCTCGCCCCAGGCATGAAGCATGCTAAAAGTAAGCTTCCCCCTCTTTTTAACATAAAACTCCGAAATACCTATATGGAAGGCAGATTGCACATGAGGATGGACAGTGCAAGAGGTAATGAGGTTTAGCTCAGCGTCTTCCTCTACAATCACGATGTTATGGACCTTTTGGGCAACCTTTTCAGTTCTGATGTAAAGACAGGTTTGCACAGGGTAGGTTATCTTTACCCCAGGTAGGACCCGAATAAAATAGCCATCGTCAAGGTCTTCTGCTGTAGCCTTTGTAAATTCATCCTTATCGGGTGAAAGAAGCTTCCAGTAGTAATCAGAAAGCCAATCGTACTTCTTTAAAGCTTCGGTGATGGGCAAGATCTCAAGCCCCTCAACCTTTCTTCGGCAAAGAACAGGCTTTGCATCAACCTGGACAAACTCCCCCACACGCTGCAAACTTTCATCTACACCCAAAAACTTAAGCCTTTCCCTTTCCTCTTGAGTTAGCTCAGAGAGGTCCCTTGGAATTCTTCCTTCTTTGGCTGGTTTAAACTCTTTTAGAATGCTTGCTTTTGCCATGGCTGATCCTCCATTGCTTTTCTTTTCAAGCATTCTTTACAACCTTCATACCCAAATTTTTGAATACCTTCAAATATTTCTATTGGGTTTCCAGTGCAGTAGATCTCTCCGTCCATCACCACGTATCCAAGGTCAGCCGCTACATGCTGAAGGATAAAACCAGTATGAGTGATGATGAGCCCGCCTTTTGTCCTTGGTCTGTGGGGTGTATCCTTCTGAAGAAGTCTCTTTATCATCTGCCCAATAAGGTTTAAATTTTCAACATCAACGCCAGATTCTGGCTCATCCAAAAGAACAAGGTCAGGGTCCTGAACAAGTAGCTGCAAAAGCTCGCTTTTTTTTAGCTCACCACCAGAAAACCCCTTGTTCACTTCCCTATCGAGAAAAGGTTCAAAGTTAAACACCCTTGCGAGCTCCTCAATCTTTTTCCCATTTTCTTTGGCACAAAGCTTAAGAATGTCCCTCAGCTTCACCCCACGGATCGTTGGCGGCCTCTGGAACATTATCCCAATCCCTCGCCTTGCTCGCTCATAAGGAGGAAGCTCCGTTATATCCTCACCTTTAAAGTAAATTTTCCCCTGCTTCACCTTATAAGTAGGAAAGCCCATAATAGTCATAAGTAGGGTTGTCTTACCAGAGCCGTTTCTCCCAAAGATCACATGGGTTTCTCCAACGGGAATCTTTAAAGATATCCCTTTAAGAACAAGCCTCCCTTCTACCTCAACCCAAAGGTCTATTACCTCTAAAAGGATCGGCTTCATCGTTTACCCCTCTGTTTTAACTTTTCTTATTTTAAAATTTATTTACTAAAATCGTCAAGATTACCCTTAGAGAAATCTTTCACAATTTTTTAAGCCTTTGATAGAGCTCAGGAAGCTTTGAAAAGATTACTACAGCTTTTCTCCAGATGCTTGCCTTGATGGCAGGTATTCCTGCGACCTCTTCCCCGTCTTCAATCTTGCCCACAACCCCAGACTTTGCAGCAATCTTCACAAATTTCCCAATTTTACTCCCTGGGGCTATTCCAACCTGTCCGCCAAGCATCGTGTAATCACCTATCTCTGCGCTTCCCCCTATGCCTACCTGAGCAACAAGTATGCAAGACCTTCCCACTCTGACATTATGTCCTACCTGCACAAGGTTGTCTATCTTGGTGTTTGTCCCGATTAAGGTTTCGCCAAAGGTTGCCCGGTCAACGCAGGAGTTGGCTCCAATTTCTACATCATCCTCAACCCTTACCCTACCAAAATGATGAATTTTAACATTAGTAAACCCTTCTTCCTTTGGCTCCTGAGCATAGCCAAACCCGCAGGCACCAAGCACAACTCCGGCATGAATGATACACCTTTTTCCGATGATTGTTCCAGGGTATAAAACTACATGAGGATAGAGAATTGTGTCTTCGCCAATCTCGCAACCATCTCCGATGTAGCAAAAGGGGTGGATAACAACACCTCTTTTAATCTTGACTTCTTTACCAATGTAAGCAAAGGGCATGATGCAAACTCCGTCCTCAACCTCAGCAGAGGGGTCAACATAGGCTTTATCGCTTATCCCAAAGAAAAACCCTTTTTCAGCAAACAGAAAGCTAATCTTTGCCATGGCTAACCTAACATCAGGAACGAGAAGAAGACTCTTTCCCGGAAGGTCTTCGATTAAACCTTCCTTAATAACCAAAGCTTGAGCTTTTGATTTTTTTGCTGATTCTAAGCGGGAAAGGCTGTCGACGAAGATAAGCTCTTTCTCGTTAGCTAAAGGGATGGCATTGATCCCTAAAACTTCTATATCCTCGCCCTTTATACGCCCTGAGACAAGCTCTGCAAGCTGAGAAAGCTTATAAACTCTCTTCACCTTGCTTTTCGCCAAAGCTTAGCACAAAAGTCTTTATTTCTTCCTCTGGTAAATAAACCCTTTCTCCGCTTCTTCTTATCTTTACCTCAACTTTGCCCGTCTCTTCAAAGGACTTGCCGTAGATTATCTGTAGCGGAACCCCTATAAGGTCTAAATCTTTAAACTTTACACCTGGTCTTTCGTCCCGGTCATCAAGTAGCGTATCCACACGTTCTGATAGCTCTTGATAAAGCTTTTCAGCCTTCTCTTGGAAATCAGCCTTAAGGGAGATTATTCCTACCTTAAAAGGGGCAATCGACCAAGGGAAGATAATGCCGTTTTCATCGTGATTTTGCTCGATCGTTGCCGATAACACCCTGCTTACTCCTATGCCGTAGCATCCCATGATAAAAGGTTTTTCCATGCCGTCCTTATCAAGGAAGGTTGCTTTCATGGGTTCGCTGTACTTTGTCCCAAGCTTAAAGATATGACCAACCTCGATGCCCTTCATAAAGGTTAAAAGTTCGCCGCATTCAGGACAGAGGTCCCCTTCTACAGCCTTTCGGACATCGGCAACCAAATCAGGAACAAAGGTATCGTATAGGTTTGCGTTAACAAAGTGATACTCGTCCTCGTTTGCCCCGATCACAAAGTTGGGGAAATTTACAAGAGACCGGTCTACTATTACTCTCATCTTAAGCCCCTTTGGGCCGATGAACCCTGGATGGGCACCCACAATCTTTAAAATCTCCTCCTCCGTTGCCATCCTAAAGGGCTTCCCACCTAAGACCTTCTCAAGCTTAACCTCATTTACCTCATGGTCGCCCCTAACGCAGACAGCTACAGGCTCTTTCTCCTCAACGATGTAAATAAGCGTCTTTGTGATCTTCTTAAGAGGTAGACCCAGATAGTTTGCTACATCCTTTGCGGAACGAACATTAGGGGTATAGACCTTTTCTAATGGACGATAGGGTTCAGGCTCGTAAACCTCAGAGGAGATAGCCGGAGCAATCTCCACGTTTTCAGCAAAACCACACTTTGGACAAACCGCAATGGTATCCTCCCCGGTTTCCGCAAGGACCATGAACTCATGGGAGACATCACCACCGATCGCCCCTGTATGTGCTCGAACAGCCTTAAACTTTAACCCACAGGCAGAAAATATACGATTGTAGGTGTCATACATCAGCTGGTAAGACTTATCAAGCCCCTCATAGTCTGCATCAAAAGAGTAGGCGTCCTTCATGATGAATTCTCGAGCTCGCATTAGACCAAATCTTGGCCTAATTTCGTCCCGAAATTTTGGAGCAATCTGATAAAGAATGAGGGGTAGCTGCCGATAAGACTTGACATCTCGTCTAACAAGGTCAGTTATCACCTCTTCGTGGGTTGGTCCAAGGCAGAAGTCATGCTCCTTCCTATCCTTAAACCTGAGAAGCTCCTTTCCGTAAGCGTTCCACCTTCCTGTTTCCAGCCAGAGCTCAGCAGGCTGAACCAAGGGAAGCAAAACCTCTAAGGCTCCTGCGCGGTTCATTTCCTGGCGAACGATGTTTTCTATGTTTTTTAAGGCTTTTAAACCAAGGGGAAGAAAGTCATAGATCCCCGAGGCTACTTTTCGGATCATCCCAGCCCGCAGAAGGAGCTTGTGGCTTACAATTTCAGCCTCAGACGGATCCTCCCTAAGGGTAGGCAAAAAGTATTTGGATAGCCTCATAAGCAAACTCCTCCCATATTCGCCCTTAGAAATACCTTTGTTTGTTTTCTTTTAGGGTGTTATTTTATCACTGCTATTTTAGCCTTCAAAGATAGTAAAAGGAGCATATACTTTATCAATGGATGCTTGATAAAAGAAACATTTTAAAATAGTGATAACAAAGGCTGAGCTACTCTTGTATGCTGAGAATTCTTGTGGTATATTTTATAAAATCAAATCAATAAAACAAAGGAGGGGGGATTGGTGTGCCAGTTAGAATAAGATTGATGAGATTTGGAAGAAGGAATAGGCCCTTTTACAGAGTGGTTGTAGCTGATTCTCGTGCTCCAAGAGACGGTAAATACATCGATAAGCTTGGATACTATGATCCCTTAAAGGAACCCTACGAGTTTAAAATAGATGAAGAAAAGGTTAAATATTGGCTTTCAAAAGGTGCTGAACCTACGGAAACTGTTCGAGCCCTTCTTAGACGAGCTGGGATAAAGGTTTAATCCTTATCAAGCTTAGGGAGGAAGAGATGAGCAAACTCAAAGACCTTGTGGAGCAGATCGCTAAGGTTTTAGTCGATAAACCTGAGGCTGTGCAGATTAACGAAATAGAAGGAGAACAAACAACCGTCATTGAGCTTAAAGTTGCCAAAGAAGACCTTGGCAAGATTATAGGAAAGGAAGGAAGAACTGCAAAAGCCTTGAGAACAATCCTTGGAGCGGCAGGAAGCAAACTTAAGAAACGAGTAGTGCTTGAAATCATCGAATAAGTATAATCATAATTGACTGAACCCAAAAAACTTCTTCCAATCCTTAAGGTTGTATCAACTCACGGATTAAAAGGGGAAGTTAAAGCCCTCCCCTTAACTACAAACGACGAGGTTATTTTAAAGGCTAAAAGATTTTACCTCCGAGCCTTCCCCCAAGATCCCCTTGAAGTAGAGTCCATAAGACCTGGGCCAGGAGAGAGAGTTTTTCTTTTAAAATTTAAAAATGTGGATTTCCAATCCGCTCAAGGGTTAATAAAATCTACCTTATACCTCCCAATAGAAGAGCTTCCTACCTCTTCTGAAGATGAAGTCTACATCTATGAGCTTGAGGGACTTAAGGTTGAAGATAACGAGGGACGTGCCTGGGGAGTTGTTTCTGAGGTTATGCCCCTTGGCGAGTATAGCCTTCTTCGTGTTGAATCTGAAGAGTTTGATTTCTACATCCCCTTAGTTTCAGAATACGTAGAGGAAATCGATTTAGAAAACCAGAAAATAGTTGTTAAAGATGTTTCTGCCCTTGCTGAGCTTGGAAAAAAATGAAGTTTTACATTCTAACCATCTTCCCCGAGTATTTCAGTAGTCCCCTTAAGGTTGGGCTCCTTGGAAAGGCGATTGAGAGGGGCTTAATCGAGGTTGAGGTTTTAAACCTGAGGGACTTTGCCCAGGATAAACATCGCACCGTTGATGATGAGCCCTTTGGTGGCGGAGAGGGCATGGTGTTTAAGCCTGAGCCTCTCTACCAGGCTATTCAAAAGGTCAAAGAAATGGACCCAGAAACCCATGTAGTCTACCTCTCGCCTCAAGGTAGGCTCTTTAATCAAAAGGTTGCAGAATCTTTAGCTAGGCATAAATCTATCCTTTTTATCTGCGGAAGGTATGAAGGAATAGATGAGCGGATTAGAGCTCATTTTGTAGACGATGAGGTTTCCATCGGCGATTATGTGGTGTTTGGGGGTGAGGTGGCAAGCCTCGTGGTGATAGAAGCTATATCTCGACTAATTCCGGGGGTTGTCGGAAGAAAGGACTCGGTAGATAAGGAATCCTTTACCTCAGGGCTTTTAAAGTATCCCTGCTATACTCGCCCAAGAGAATTTCTTGGCTATAAGGTCCCCGAGGTTTTAGTTTCTGGAGACCATGCAGAGATTGAACGCTTCCGCAGACAAAGCTCCCTAAAGATCACCCTCAAGAGAAGACCCGAGCTCCTTCATTCGGCAAATCTTTCTCAGGAAGACTATGCTTTCTTGAGGAGCCTTCTTGAAAAGCAGAGGGTTTATCTCTTTCTACTTCACTATCCAGTAAAAAACAAGGAAGGAAAAACCATTGCCTCTGCCATCACGAGCTTAGACCTTCATGACCTTTCAAGGCTTGGGAGAACCTATGGACTAAAGGGCGTCTTTGTAATTCAACCACTCTCAGACCAGCGGGAGATTGCAGAAAGGATCTGCAGGCATTGGACAGAGGGGTTTGGAGCAAAGTATAATCCCACAAGAAAAGAAGCCATAAAGCTTGTCAAGCTCTTTGAAACGCTTGATTCTGCTATAGCTGAGGTAGAAAGGGAGTGTGGGGAAAAGCCCTTGCTTATTGCAACCGATGCGAGCCCTAAGAGAAGCTATATCACGGTCGAAAGGCTAAGGGAACTTCTTTGGGAAAAGCCTATAGCCCTAATCCTTGGCACAGCATGGGGCTTGTGCGATGAGGTATTTGACCGATGTGATTATTTTCTCGAACCCATCTGGGGGCGCCTTGATACCTACAATCATCTCTCCGTGCGCAGCGCAGGCTCAATTCTAATTGACAGGATCCTTGGCATCTACTCCTTTTGGAAAAAGTAGATCTTGACCCAAAAAATTTGAGTAATTATAATGATTTAAAAGAATTAAACATAACAATTAAGCCCATTCTTTCAAAGGATTGAGCCATGTCAGTTGTCGCCCCAAAATCAAAGATTAAATTCACCTACGAAGACTATAAAAGCCTTCCCGTTTCCGAGAATAAGCAGTATGAACTTCTTGACGGAAATATCATCATGGTCCCAGCACCAACTACCTACCATCAGAGAATTTCTTGGAGAATAGAATTTAAGCTTGCACTCTATGTAGAAAAAACAAAAAAAGGAGAAATACTCCACGCCCCTATCGATGTAGTATTATGGGACGAACATGGTTGTGATGTAGTCCAGCCCGACATTATCTTTATTTCCCAAGACCGATTAGACATAATCAAAGAAGAAGAGATAAGAGGAGCACCAGACCTTGTGATAGAAATCCTTTCGCCGGCTACAGAAAAAAAGGATAGGTTTTATAAAAAAGCTCTTTACGCAAGACACGGAGTTAGAGAATATTGGATTGTTGACCCAGAAAGGAAAACTATAGAGGTCTATACTTTGACAGATGAGGGGTTTAAACTCTATCAAGAATACAAGGTTGGCGATGTCTTAAGGTCCTTAATCTTAGAAGGGTTTGAACTGAATTTAAAAGAAGTTTTTATTTTTTAATAAATAGCCCCTACGGCTTTCATAAAGTAAAAACAAGAGGAATCATTCACTTCGTAGGCTTCATTCAAAAACTTCTTTGAAACGACCTCAAGGAAGATTTTGATCCTACGATATGACGAGCAGGGAAAAATTTTCCCAAAGGAAAACTTTGTTCACTTTAGCTAAAGCCTCCTTTAGCGAATAAGAACAGAACCAAACCGTTAAATTTTCTTGTTGAAAGGGTCTTAAACAGTTTTCTCAAATTGGCACGGATTTTGAATAAAGTTTTTTGAAAGCTGAGGAAAGTAAGGAGGTTTAGGATGAAGATAACCGCTCAAGGTGAAGTGAGCCCAAGCATCTTTCCGATGCAAAACAATAACACCCAAGCCTCAATGGACTTTCTTTTTGTCCTTTTTCTTCAGCTTATTCAATCTGCCCTGGATATCTTCAATCCTTCCGAAATGTCTAACTCAGATTTAGACGCAATAAATTCTCAAGATGCAAAACCAAACTATCAAAGGTTTTTACACTTTATTGAAAATAATCCTTCTCTTAAAGAAACCTTTAATCAAGCAATTAGCTTCGTATTTTTGCTTTCTCAATTTGTCTATGATAAAGAAGTAAAATGGCAAGATGTGTCATTAAGTTTAAAATTTAATAATACAGCTAATAAAGAACTAATTAAATTAAATTTGATAAACATTGGATCAAAGGACCAAAAGTTTTCTTTGGATGCCAAAGTTCCATTTTTGCTCAACCAATCTTCAAGCTTGACCGATGATAAAGGCCTTGAACCCGTTAAGCCTATACTACTATCTAATAATACCCTGCAGAGCCTATCCGCCTTCATAAGTAAAGCTTGGAAGGAGTATAAAGCTCTGCTAAAGGAAAAGGGCGAGGAAATAAATATAAACACGCAGTCTATAAAAAAAGAATTTTTTGTTAAGCTCAACACTGACTGGAAAGGTTTACCTGAAGAGGCAAAAGCATATCTAAAGGAAGTTTTAGCTAATTCAATTTTTAATCAAAATAAAATGAGTCGTAATGTTTATCATAATCTAAAAAATTCTTTAAACAGTAATGGAATAAATGAAATGCAAAGTTCGTCTCCAGAAAGGAAAATAGGAGTTAATGAAATTCTTAAAGTTAATACTAGTAATATTAATGAAATGCAAGAGTTGTATGTAGAAAAGAAAATAGGGGTTATTGAAGTTCTAGAGCTTAATACTAACAATAAAAAGGATGAAATACTTGAAAGCAGGCAACATGATATACCGGAGTGGAATAAAAAGTTGGGTGACAATAGCCTTCAGGAGGTAAAAGCTATATTAAAAAATGTTTTAGAAAGAGAAGAGGAACATAAAGACATAAAAAGCTTTTTAAAAGAATTTTTGGTTGAAAAATCCAAGCCTTTTGAATCAAAAAGCTTAGAAAGAGACAACCTTTTTATCCTCCTTACTCAAACTGAAGAGGCTCCCTCAACCTTAGCTATGCATAATGCTGACAAACCTCAAGCACGGTCCTTATTAACACATAAACTAACCCTACAGGAACTTCCAGATTTTGTGCGCAACCTTGTGTTTGAGGTCCACCCTCAGGGAGAGCAGAGAGCAAGGCTTGAGCTTTTTCCTCCCGAGCTTGGACGGTTAGACATTGAGGTTCGGGTGGAAAACGGAGAGGTTTCGGTGGTTGGCAAGCTCGAAAATCCTCAAGCCTATCAAGATATCTTGAAAGAGGCTCCAGTAATCAAGACCCACCTTGAGGAGCTTGGGCTAAAGGTTAAAGAGCTAGTCTTTACCCTTACTTCAGGTGATGCGAACCTCCTCTACCATAGAGATAGACAACCAAGGGAGAATAGAGACGGACTATCGGTAAAGAATAACAGCAAGCTTCTGACTCAAAGGCTTCCCAAAGAAGAAACTTTGGTCAACGCTAAAGGTAGATACTACTACATTGTCTAAAGGAGGCGTTTACTATGGTTAACAAGATTCAGGAGAAGGTCGACCGGCCAGCAAACTTAACGAGGATACCGAAGAAGGTTTTGGATAGAGAAGATTTTGTTAAGCTCTTCATCACCCAACTTAAGTATCAAAACCCTATGAGGCCTATAGAAAACCATGAGATGGCGCTCCAGCTTGCCGCCTTCAACCAGGTTGACCTGTTATCAAAGTTAAACGAATCCTTTGAAAATCTTCTCAAGTTTGTCAAGGCTCAAGAATTTGGCTTTGCCGGAAACATGGTGGGAAAACTCGTCAAGGTGAGGGGTAATGTGGGGAGAGTAGAAGGAGGAAGCTTCTTGGGAGCAAGCTTTGAGCTTGATGAGCCAGCAAACCAAGCCCTTGTTACCATAAGAGATGCATCGGGCAAAATAGTAAGAACCATAACCTTGCAAAATTTAAGCAAAGGAATTCATACTCTTGACTGGGATGCCAAGGATAATTCAGGAAACCAGGTGCCAGATGGAAATTACACAATCAGCATCACTGTGGGCAAGGGTGATAAGGCAAAATCAATAACCCCGGTCATTACAGCTAGGGTTACCTCGGTTGTGTTTGAAGACGGCAAAGCCAAGCTAAAGATAAATGATAAGCATACGATCAACCTTGAAGACTTAAGAGAAATAGTCTGGAGGTAGGAGGTATGGGCATCTTTGGCACGCTTTACATAAGCTACTCGGGTTTGTTCACCGATTCTCAGGCCATGAATGTTTCTGCTTACAACATAGCAAATCTTAACACCACAGGCTTTAAAGCTGGAAGGTATGAGTTTGGAGATGTAATAAGGAACGCAGTGGGTGAGGTCTTTACTAGAGGAGCTGGTTATGGGGTTACTCCTAAGGCAACGAGGTGGCTTTTCTCTCAAGGGGGGATCCAAACAACGGATTTGCCAACAGACCTTGCTATCTCTGGTAGAGGCTTTTTTGTCCTGTCAGATGGTAAAGGAAACATCTTCTTTACCAGGGATGGTCAATTCATGATCAACGAGGCTGACGAAAAACACTTTGCCCTCCAGAATAGCCTTGGAATGTATCTTTTGGGAGCAGACCCTGACGCTATCACAGCTGGCATTGTTGACCTTAAGCCCCATCTGATCCCGAAGGTAATGCCAGCTAAGGCAACAAGCAAAATTTCTGCTCAACTTCTTCTTAACGCAAACAGACCCACGAACGCAGAGACCCTGTTATCTAAGTATGACTGGACTGCAGACCCAACGAAACCCCTTCAAGATGGTCAATACGATTGGGTCTTTGACTGGGATATCTACGACCCACTTGGGCAGAGGATTACCCTTAAAGCCTACTTTGACCGAGGAGACAACCCTAACACTTACGAAGTCCTCTTAGCTCTTGCTGACCCAGCCAAGGATACTCGTGGCGATGGAAAGTTTAAAGGAGCTTTTCTTTACGGAACAATAACCTTTGGCGGAAAGGGCGAGGTGGTTTCTGCCGATTTCAGCCAGATCTTAGACCCGACCGGGACCTTAATCCCTCTTGACCTTGCGACCCTTGGTCAACCAAGGTTTACCTTAACCGTTGATGGAAGGACGCAAGAGATAACCTTAGACCTTGGGTTTAGAGTAAACCCTGATGGGTCGATTACCAGGCTAGGCTACGCAACAAGGCTTTCCGCAACCCCCTTTGCCCAGCTCTATTTTTCTCAAGACGGATATGAAGAAGGGGTTTTTGACAGGATCGAGGTGATAACTGAAGAGGGATTGATAAAGGCTTGGTATACAAACAACAAAGACCTACCTGTGGCTAAGCTCTTTCTCGCTGATTTTAACGGATACGAAGAGTCTTTAGAAAAGGTAGGCAACAACCTATTTCGAGCCAAGGCAAACGTTACTCCTTTTATTTTTGCTCCGGGTGCTGGGGAAAGGGCTCGGATACTTTCTGGCGCTCTTGAAACCTCAAACACCGACCTTGCTCAAGAAATGGTGCATTTGATACTTTTGCAGCGGGCTTTCCAGAGCAACTCCCGGGTGATTGCCACCGCAGACCAGATGTTGGAAGACTTTTTAAGACTGAGGTAAGAGGAAAGTTTTAGATTTTAAGGGTTTAAACCGATAAAATAAAAAATAGGAGGTGATATTATGGGGTTGACGGACGCACTTTTTACAGGAACAAGTGGACTTCGAGCCCTTGGGCATGGAATGAGCGTAATCGCTGATAATGTAGCAAACCTTAACACCACTGCCTTTAAAGGGGCAAGGATAACCTTTAGCGACATTATGGCACAAAGCATCAACACCGCCGCAGGCACAGGTCAGCTCGGAAGGGGAGCAGCAATTCAAGCCCTTTTCCAGCAGTTTGTTCAAGGGGCTTTTGAGTCCACTGGTAATCCTACTGACATGGCTATCGCTGGCTCCGGCTTTTTTATAGTGAGAAATCCAAAAGCCACAGGTGCAGTATTTTACACCAGGGATGGACAGTTCATGATCGATAAAGAGGGCTATTTAGTAAACCCTCAAGGCTTAAGGGTGCAGGGTTGGAGGATCGATGAGATCACCTACGATATCTTCGGTGCCATAACGGACATCCGCATTGACCGGAGCTCTCCTCCTGTACAGACAACCAAGATTGACCTAATAACTAACCTTGATGCCAGAACTGAGACCAGGTCAAAGGTGGTCAATCTGAGCGGAAACTTATACGACGACCCAGCTACTCCTGGTCCTACCTCTGTCAGCACAACCTTTGTTATAAGAGACATTGACGGCAAGGACAATATAATACAAGTTGATTTAGCTTACGACGCAAGCACGCAGAAGTGGAACTTTACCATAAGGAATGCGATCACCTCAGAAATACTGGCTCAAGGGACGAATGTAACCATGACGAGGACGACCATAACCCTCCCTTCTACAGGTGAGAGGATTCACATCGACTGGGGCAACATCACCCATGACTCCGCAGCACCAAACACTATCACTATTCCAGGAAGGGACGGAAGGGTGGAATTAAGCGGAGAAATAGAAGCTAATACTTGGGCATACCACGACTTATCTTTGGTTGATGCAAACGGAACAACGAGAAACCTTAGAGTTTGGTTGTACTATGACACCACAACAAGCAGATGGAACTACAGGGTATTCGAAAATCCTGCGACTCCAGCTCCTGCAGACCCAACGGGCGAAACCGGCGTGCTTCTTGTCTCAGGCGACCTATCAAACGAAACAGACATCTACTTCTTCTTAGATGGGACGACCCAGAGGGTTAATCTTGATTGGACGCGCGTAAGGGCCACTGATACTCCTACCGTTCCTTTTGAAGCAGAAATATACAAATTAGAAGAAATAAACACTCTTTTTGACTTCTGGGATGCAAGGCAGGAAATACCCATTCCTTCCACTGCTTATGCCTACCGTTCTACCCTCTTTGTCTACGACTCCCTCGGGACACCCCACGAGCTAACCGTCTACTACTCCCCAACTACCAGAGACAATGTTTGGGAATTCCTTGTAGCTATCAACCCTACGGAAGACCAGAGAGATTTTGTTCGGGATGAAAACCCAATGCAATGGCAGTATGAAGAAGGGGCATACATTCAGAGGGTTTCTATAAATTCGGGGAAGCTTTTTACCCAAACCAAGAGAGGTGTCCTTGCTTATGGGAGGCTTGAGTTTGACAATCAAGGAAATGTAAAAAGGTTCTATCAAACTTATCGCCTTGATGCAAACACTGGTGCCTTAGTTCAGATAATTGACCAGAACGGCTCTCCTGTAGCTTTACCAGAAGACAGATACAGTGCTATTGGACCAAACGGCTATCCCTTGTTGATTGTTGATTTCTTAGGCATCGATTTACCCTTCGACATTTACCCCCCTAACGACCCAAATCAAGGCACAGCAAGGCTCGACCTTCAGAAGATAGAGCTCAACTTTGGGTATTTCTACAAGGATAGTTGGCGCTCCGAGTCTGTTCGTACCACCCAGTATGCCACCTCAAACGCCACGCTCTTCTATGACCAGAATGGTTATGGACCGGGAGCCTTAGAGATCATCACCGTGGATAACGAAGGTAGAATTACCGGTGTTTACTCTAACGGTAGGGTCATACCCCTTTGGATGGTGGCTCTCGCTAACTTTAACGCCCCAGAAAGGCTCCAAAAGGTGGGAGGCAATCTTTACAGGGAAACAACTCACTCTGGACCACCTGTTACCGGAAAGCCCGGAACATACGGGCTTGGTACCATCTCTCCCAACTCTCTCGAACAGTCAAACGTTGACCTTGGAGAGCAGTTTGTGAAGATGATCATCTTCCAGAGGGGCTTTCAGGCTGACGCAAGGATAATCACTGTGTCTGATACCATGCTCGAAGAGTTGA
Organism: Thermodesulfobacteriaceae bacterium; assembly: GCA_049414625.1. Lineage (GTDB taxonomy): Bacteria > Desulfobacterota > Thermodesulfobacteria > Thermodesulfobacteriales > Thermodesulfobacteriaceae > WYEG01. The sequence goes on along the minus strand of JBMSAU010000047.1, from coordinate 42,632 downwards.
TAAACCTTAAGAGATAAAGGTTAAGCCTTAATTCTGGGGAGGGACAACCCCTCCCCTTTTTTTGACTTAATCTTACCAGCGCATCAACACTCCAGCAAAGGTAAATCCTCCCCCAAAGGAAACCATTAGCACAAGGTCTCCTCTTTTTAGCCTTCCTTCAAGGATTGCCTCATGCAAGGCTATGGGTATGCTTGCTGCCGAAGTGTTTCCATACTTGTGAATATTTACCATCACCTTTTCCTTAGGCAGGTTCAACCTTTCCCTTAGGTATTCAATTATTCTTAAGTTTGCCTGATGGGGTATAAGAAGGTCTATGTCCTCAGGATTGAGGTTGTTTCTTTCAAGAAGCTCTAAGGCGACCTTTTCCATCATCCGAACAGCAATCTTGAAAACTTCTCGTCCCTGCATCTTGATGTAATAGTCTTCTTTAGGAAGCCTTTCGTCAAAAGGGGGGAAGGCTGAGCCACCGCCCTTAAGGGTTAAAAGCTCCCAGTTTGACCCGTCAGCCCCGAGAATAAAATCTATAATCCCAGAATTCATTCCTTCTTGAGCTCTTCCAACAAGCACAGCCCCAGCTCCATCCCCGAAGAGGACACAGGTGCTCCTATCCTGCCAGTTGGTCTTTCTACTTAAAGCCTCAGCCCCGATCACCAAAACCTTAGAAGAAGGCTTAAAGGCTACTAAACAGTTAGCCATCGCAAGGGCATAAAGAAAGCCTGAGCAGGTGGCTGAAAGGTCATAAGCTCCAGCTCTTTCAGCCTTAAGTCCCTTCTGAACAAGGATTGCAAGGGAAGGCATCAGAAAGTCAGGCGTCAAGGTTGCGCAGATGATAAGGTCGACCTCATCTGGAGCAACACCTGCTGAACTAAGGCAAGCCTTTCCTGCCTCTATGGCGTAGGTGCTTATAACCTCGCCATCCTCTAAAATGTGCCTCTCTTTTATTCCTGTTCTTTCAGTGATCCATTCATCGCTTGTCTCAACCATCCTTTCAAGGTCATGATTGGTAAGAACCTTCTTTGGGACAGCCATCCCAGTAGAGAGGATGTAGGCTAAAGGTTTAAAGCTCACTTCCCTCCTCCTCAACGGCAAACTCAGAAATTGCCGATTCCAGCCTTTCCCAAAGATTGATCTTAGCAAACTTATACGCTTGATGGATAGCATTCTTTATGGCTAAAGCATCAGATTTTCCATGGGAGATGATGACATTTCCTCTGACCCCAAGGAGAGGTGCCCCTCCGTATTCCCTCCAGTCTGACTTTTTTTTGAAGCTCGCTAAAGCTGGTTTAGCAAGATACATCCCAAGGATGGAACGAAAGGACTTCTTCACCTCCTCTTTAAGCATGGTCATGATGGTCTCAGCAAGCCCTTCAGAAAGTTTGAGACAAATATTTCCGATAAACCCATCGCAGACGACAACATCAACCTCCCCTAAATACAGGTCTCTCCCCTCAATGTTCCCCACATAGTTTAATTTAGATTTAAGAAAGAGCTGATGAGCCTTTTTAACCAACTGGTTCCCTTTTCCTTGTTCTTCTCCGATGGAAAGAAGGGCAATCCTTGGCTTTTCTCTCTGCCAAATCTTTTCTAAAAAAAGACTTGCCATAAGACCAAATTGATAAAGGTCGTAGGGTTTGCTGTCAACGTTTGCACCCGCATCAATAAGAACCATAGGAAGCTTCAAAGTTGGTAGCATGGTGGCTATGGCTGGACGGCGAACCCCTTTAAGCCTTCCAAGGATAAAGATGCTGCCAGCAACGACCGCTCCAGAATTGCCTGCAGAAACGAAGGCTTGAGCCTCACCCTTAGCCAACAGATCAAGACCAACAAAAAGGCTTGCCCTTCGCTTTCTTTTTAAAGCTTCATGAGGCTGGTCTTCCATGGTGACCACTTCATCGCCGCTTTCGACAAGCTTGACCCTTTCTGATTTAGGAGCCTTTTCTAAGATGGAGCTTGGACCTACAAGATAAAGCTCAACATCAGGAAGCTCGCGAAGGGCTAAATTTACCCCTTTTAAGGTTGAATGGGGGGCAAAGTCTCCCCCCATTAAGTCAAGAACAACGCTAACCATTTATAAAGTTTGCTACTCTTCGCTTTCTAAAAAGGCTTTCCCTTTGTAGTATCCGCAACTTAGACAAACCCGATGAGGAAGCTTAAAAGACTTACACTTTGGACAGATGCTTCCCGATGGAATGCTTAGAGCCTGATGTGCTCTCCTCTTCCCTCTGCGAGAACGAGAAGTTTTCCGCTTTGGAACAGCCATGCTTTAACCCCCTTCCATCTCCTTAGACGTTGAAAGTAAGTCCTTTAGTATAGCAAAAGGAGAAGATTTTTTAAAGACCTTACAGCTACAAGGTCCTTCGTTTAGATTTTTTCCGCAAACTTGACAGATACCTTTGCAGTCCTCTCGGCAAATGGTTTTGTAAGGAATAGTAAGCATGATTTCCTCTCTGAGGAGTTCAGCAAAAGCAATAAAATCATCCTCGTAAAAACTTACATCAAGCTCCTCTATAGAGAGCTCTTTTGTCTCTTCAAGGTTAAGAGAACTTTTTGGGTAAAGAGTAAGATTAAAGGATAGGTCGATAGGAAACTCATACTTAGCTAAACATCTATCACAAGTAAGAACTATTGCTCCCTTGAGAGTGCCGACTACCTTTACTTCTATTCCCCGTTTATTGAGAGAAAGAGAGCCAGAAAAAGGCTTACTAACAACGATATCCTCTCCCAGGTCAGAAAATTCTTCAAAGGTAACAGATAGTCCTTTAGGAGGAATCTCTTCAACCCTAACTCCCCAACTTGTTAAAGACCGGTCTCTTTCCATTTCTACCCCCCCAAGAACAATTTAATTCCTATTGAGTGTTTTGTCAAATTTTTTTGGGCTGTTTCGAAAAAGTTCTCTTACCTTGTACTGCCGAGCGCAAGCCGTGCATTCCCCTCACTTCGTTTGGAACGGCGCTTCCGGAGGTCATCCCGAGGCACGCAAGTGCCAACGGAACACTCGTCTTTCGCTCGAGAGAACAGCGCTCTGTAAACCTACCTCGTGAAAACTATTACACAATCACTAATTCGTTCATTAAAAAACTAAGCTCTCAAGGTCTTGGGGAGTATAAGTTTTTATGGTTTTCCCGTCAAACAGTAAAACCTTCCAATCTAAATGTTTTAATCTTTCTAAGGCTTCGAAGTAATCCTCTTTTTTCAAGCTCTTTCTTAGAGATTTGAACTGCATCAAGGACCAAAGGGAGAGAAAACTTACTGTGGGGTCCTCCGAACTTAAATGCAGAACAAGGTATTCATGTCCTGAAAGCTTGATGACTTCTTCTTCGTATCTTTGGGCAAGCCTACCTATACCCCAGGCAAATCCTCTCTGAGCTGGCGGAAACTCTAAGTAGTTTCCCTCCGGCCAAAGGTAGGAAAGATAGAGCTGCAGATATTCGTTCTTTAGCTTTTCTGAATGAAAAAGGGCTTCTGCATAGCCCTCCCCCACACCCCATCCCATACCCCCAGACTCTTCATTTAGCATCCACATAAGCCTACGGATTATTATCCTTGCCCTCTCCATTTCAGCTTCTGCAATCTTAGCCACAGTTAGCCCAAAAGCATAAACCGCCTTCCATCGGACATGTTCATCCCTGTGGAGGAAAGCACCGATGAAGTAGCTAACGATAGAAGAGGGAGGGTAGACACCAAAGGCTTGTGGAAGCTCCTTTAGGTCTACCCTCTCGAGGATGCCTAATATTTCCTCTTTTTTCTTGTGATGGTATTTAGGCAGAACAGCTCTCCTTTATTCTCTTCGCCACAAGCCTCCCCAATTCTTCGCACTGAGCTAATACTTCCTTATCTGGAACATACTTACAGCGTATGCCTTCATGAACGATTTCGGCTTGGATTTCTTGTAGATACTGATTGAGAAGCTTTACCGACTCCCCGCTCCATCCGTAGGAACCAAAGGCTGCGCCAATCTTACCCCTTGGTCTCAAGCCCTTCATGTAGGTTAAGAAGCCTGAAACAGTGGGCAAAAGACCGTTGTTGAGAGTTGGCGACCCAAGGATTAAGCCCTTGCTCTCCAAAACCTCACCCATAAGCTCTGTTGGGTCAGAGACCGTAAGGTTTCTAAGCTTTACCTCAACTCCCTCTTGTAAAACACCCTCCATGATGGCGTAAGCCATCTTCTCCGTGCTCTTCCACATGGTGTCGTAGATGATAAGAACCACAGGGTCGCAGGTAAAGGAGCTCCACTTCTCATACAGGGCAAGAATATCTTTGATGTGCTTCCTTAAAATTACTCCATGGTCTGGACAAATTAGTTCAAACTCAAGCTTCATTTCCTTTACTGTTTGGAGAAGCTTTGCCACTTGCGGAGAGAAAGGATAAACGATGTTGGCGTAGTATTTGCGAGTTTCTTGAATTAGCTCGCAATAATTTACCTCATCATCAAACCTTCCGCTTGTAGCATAATGAGCCCCAAAGGCATCCTGTGATAAGAGGATCTTATCTTCAGGGATGTAAGTCATCATGCTGTCTGGCCAGTGGATCATAGGAGTTTCGATAAACCTTAAGGTCCTTTTACCAACTCTTACCTCATAGCCAGTCTTGACCTCCTCAAAGGGAAGGTCGCTCTTGTGAAAATGCGAAATAATACCCTGTTTTCCGTTTCTGGTGATAAAGATCTTCTCCGGTTTTATTGCCTCTACAACCCTTAAAAAAGAACCAGCATGGTCTGGCTCAATGTGGTTCACTACAAAATAATCAATCTTTGAGGGCTCAACGACGCTTGAAATCCTTGCCAAAAGTTCCCCTTCAAACCCATGCTTTACGGTATCGAAAAGGACTATTTTTTCATCAATAAGGAGATAGGCGTTATAGGTAGTCCCTCTTGCGGTAGAGTAGCCATGAAAGTTTCTGACATTCCAATCGATAGCTCCGACCCAATAAAAGTCCTCCTTGACCTTGATAGCCTGCATACCCCCCTCCTTTTAGTAAAAATTAAAAGGTAATTATACTATACCCCTTTTCTATGAATGGTGCCATGCCCGCGTGGTTTGCCATGTCTTCCAAAATTGTTAGCCCCTTTTCTTTAGCAACCTCATAGGTCCCAAACTTCATGGAGCAAGCTTTGCATACCCCACCAATTAAGTCCCTTTCCAAACAGGATTTAAAGAGGGTATAAAAGGGCGTGTCCTCTTTATAGAGCTCGGGGATTAAAGAGGTAGACTCCCCCTCCAACACCACCTTAACCTCATAGCCAAATTTATTTAATTGCAGGGCATATAGCAAAACGTGAATAAAACACATAGGTTCCTTTCTAAAGGCAAAAAGGGCAAACTTCATATTTGCCTCCAGTTAAAAAGCTTTAGTGTTCGGGGCTAAAGTCTTCCTTTGAAGCTCCGCAGATAGGGCATGTCCAATCATCCGGAAGCTTTTCAAAGGGTGTTCCTGGGGGGATGTTCCTGCTTGGGTCCCCTATCTCAGGGTCGTATACATAGCCACACACATTGCATCTGTATTTTTTCATCGCTATACTCCTGTAATAAAAATTTTTTTAGGGTTTTTGAGGTTCGCAGACCTGAGCACCCTCCCAATAGCCATGGAGGTTACACCATTCCTTAGCCATTACTTTGCCAGCTTTAACTTCAAAGGTTGCTTCTGGCTCCATTCCGGGCTTCAAGAATTTGATGTAAACCCGGTCATCGTCGGTATGAAGCTCAATCCATTCAATGTAATGCTCCTCGGTCATGGCATGAGGTGAGCTACCAACCTTTACCCTGTAGGCGTCGCCATGCTTCTCGATAACTGGAACATGCTTTTCTACTGAAGCATCAACCGTGTTAGGAACCTGCAAAACCATAGACTTATTACAGCAAACAAGCTGACCCATCCCACCATGCATCACAAGAACGATGTTTCCGCACATCTCGCACTTGTAAAGCTGTAACCTCTCAGCCATAGGGCACCTCCTTTTTAGGATTGTTTTAAATCAAAAATAATTACATAATCTCCAAATTCAAGTTTTTTGTGAAAAAATTCATAAATTGAGCCACCTTATAGGTTCTCATAAATGTCTTTTAATTCTCCCAAAACCTCTCTTAAGAGAAGCATCAAATCTTGTGTGCTTAGATTTTTGGATGCGGCTTTTTCCGAATTAGAAGGTTTAACCAAATCCGGAAAAAGAGTTAAAGGACTGGGAAGATTTGGTGTCTTTATGCCTTTTGTTTCTTGGGCTGACTTCTCCTTTGTTTGGGGCTTTGTCTGTTTTTTAATCTCCCTTCTAACCGCTGTGAGGGTAAAGCCCTGGTCAATAAGCCTTTTTACAATTTTTAGCGTTTCTATCTGCTCAAAGGTATAGTATTTTCGATTGGCTATCTTTATAGGTCTTATTTCGGGGATCTTCTTTTCCCAGTACTTGAGAATGTAAGGTTTGATTTTTAAGAGGGTTGCGACCTCGGAGGCTGGATGAAAATTTTTAGGTTCTTGCTGACCTTTCTTTTTCATTGATTAAGTTTTTAAGCTCTGGGGCTGGGTAAAAAAACACCTTCCGTAAACCTGGCACCCTGATAGGCTCCCCAGTTTTGAAGTCTTTTCCTATCCTATCCTTAGACCTCTTTACTTCAAAGGTTCCAAAGTTAATTATCTTTATCTTCTCTCCAAGGTCAAGGGAATTTTTCATCTCCTCAAGGAGTGCGTTGATAAAGCTGTTTAAAAATCTTTTAGATAGACCAGTCTTTGCGCTAAGCCTTGTTACAATGTCCTTTTTGCTCAACCTCTCCTTCATGAATTAAGTCCTATCTTAACCTTATTCCAAATTTTTTAATAAGCTCTTCGGCAAGCTGTGAAATTATAGGGTCTACCTCTTCAACCCTCAAGGTCCTATCCTCAGCCCTAAACCAAAGCCTAAGGGTTAAGCTTCTTTCATCAGGCTCTAAGGGCTTTCCTTCATACACAGCGATCAACTTTATATCTTCAAGATAAGGTATCTCTTTAGCCTTCAAATAGTCTAAAAGGGTTCCAAAAGGTATACTCTTTTTCACAACTATGCTTACATCCCTAAAGGTAGAAGGAAACTTGGGTGGTTTTTTAACCGATAAAGCCTTCTCCCCTTGTATGAAGCTTAAGAGCTTATCAAGATAGATTTCCGCAACAAAAACCGGCTCCCTTAGGTCTAAATCCTTAGCAATTAGGCTCTTTAACCTTCCTAAATAGCCTACCTTTTCCTCCCCAAGGTAGAGGTCAAAGGAAAAGCCCCTTTTCAAGAAAGGCTCTTCGCTATAAGGCTTAAACAGAAAGTCAACCCGTAAAGCCTCACCTAAAGCCGAAACCACTCCCTTAATATCGTAGAGGTCAAAGGAGCGTTCTTCTTCATACCAGGAAGGCAAGCTTTTCCTTCCAGCAAGAAGAAGAGCAAGGTTCAATCTTTCGGACGCAAGCTCCTCGGCCTTAAAGAAAACTTTTCCGACCTCAAAGAGTTTTAGGCTTTCAACCTCCCGGGCTTGATTAAAATGGGCTGTCTGAAGAAGCCCAGGGACAAGGGTTGTGCGGAGAACGCTCATCTCGACGGAAATTGGGTTTTCAAGTTTAATGGGGTCTCTCCTTGGATCATCGGGCGAAAAGTTTAAATGCTCTATAAGCTTTGGGTCGATAAAGCTATAAGTGATGACCTCAAAAAACCCAAAACCAGCAAGCAACATTCTAATCTTCTGGGTAAACTCTAAGGTCTTTAATGGTTGCTCGCAGTAGAGGACCCCTTCTGGAAAAGTTGTAGGAACCTTGTCGTAGCCATAGACCCGAGCAACCTCTTCGATCAAGTCCTCAGGAATGCTAAGGTCCTGTCTATAGCTTTTGGGAACAAGGATGAAGCTCTCGGAAGTGACTTCAAGGTCGCCAAGCTTGTTTAGTATGCCCTTTACTTTTTCTTCGGGAATTTCAAACCCAAGGTAGGCTGAAAGCCTTTTCTTTTTTAGTTCAATCCTTGGGGGTGTAAATCTGACTGGATATACATCAACGATAGTTGAGACTTCTTCAGGGTTTGCATAGCGAAGGATTAGCTCCGTTGCGCGAAGCATAGCAAGATAAACCCCTTCAGGGTCAACCTTTCTTTCAAAACGGTAAGAGCTTTCAGTGGTAAGTCTATGCCTCATTCCAGAAAGCCTGACCCTTTTTGCATTAAACCAGGCTGATTCTAAAAAAACCTCTTGAGTGCTATCAGAAACACCAGACTCCTCTCCCCCCATGATCCCTGCTAAGACTAAAGCCTTCTCTGCATCGGCAATCACTAAATCCTCGGAAGAAAGCTCCCTCTCAACCCCGTCAAGAAAGAGTAGCCTTTCTCCTTCCTTGGCTCGACGAACGATGATCCTTCCGCCTGAAACCCTTTTCCAGTCAAAGGCATGAAGAGGTTGACCAAGCTCAAGAAGCACATAGTTTGTAATATCAACGATGTTATTTATCGGTCTAAGACCGCAAAAAACAAGCCTCTTTATGATAAAAAAGGGAGACACCGCTACCTTTACTCCGCTAAACCAACGCCCAACATACCTAAAACACCCCTCAGGGTCAAGGATCTCAATGCTTCCTTTGGGCTGAGACCCTTCTTTTAAGCTTTCATCAAACCTTAATTCTTTTAAAGGCCAACCGGTTAGAAGAGAAAGCTCCCTTGCTAAGCCAAAAACAGAAAGACAATCCCCTCGGTTAGGAGTGATGGAGACATCAAGTATAGGTTCCGAAATGTTTAAAGCTTTGTAGACATTTTCCCCGGGCTTTACATCAAGGGGTAGCTCAAGGAGGATATCCTTTTCTTCAGAGACTCCAGCCTCGTAAGGAGAAAGGAACATCCCCCAGGATTTATAGCCCTTTACCTCTTTGACCTCGATTTTGTCCCAAAAAAAGGTCTTGCTTCCCGGGCGAGCAAGGGCTAAAACTTGTCCGGGTTTAACAAGGTCAACTGCGGCTGTCAAAACCGTAAAGCTATCCTTTCCGTCATGAACCGTGCATACTACAAGGTCTTTGAGCTCGCTTGGTTTGTTGACCTCAAGAACCTTTACCGCTATGATTTCTCCAAGAGTTTGATAATGGTCGTAGACTTCTTCTACCTCAAGACCTCCAAGGGTGAAGATTTCTGCAAGCCTTTCTGCCTCTTCTTCAACCTCAATGAACTCAGAGAGCCAGCTTACAGGAACCTTCATGGCAGGAGCCTCAGAAATGCGCTTCCATTCATTGCTAGCTCCCAACTATTTAAAGCTTGAAAGGAAGTAAAGATGATTATCAAAAAAGAGCCGAATATCATCTATGCCATACTTTATCATGGCGATTCTTTCTACGCCTAATCCAAAGGCAAAGCCTTGCCATCTTGATGGGTCGTATCCAACGGCCCGAAAAACCTCTGGATGAACCATCCCCGCACCAAGGATCTCAAGCCAACCTGTTTGGCTGCAAACTCGGCATCCCCTCCCATTACATATCACGCAGCTTATGTCCATCTCGAGGCTCGGTTCAGTAAAAGGAAAATAGCTTGGACGAAACCTTACCTTTGTATCCTTCCCAAAGAGGTTTTGGGCAAAGTAGATAAGGATCCCTTTAAGGTCTGAAAATCTCACCTTCTCATCAACCATTAGCCCCTCTATCTGATGGAACATGGGGGAGTGTCTAACATCAGCATCGCATCTATACACCTTGCCCGGAGCAATAATTCTTAAAGGAGGCTTTTTTCTCAACATCGTCCGAACTTGAATGGGGGAGGTATGAGTTCGAAGAAGAGCTCCGTTCTCTAAGTAGAAGGTTGCTTGCATGTCCCGAGCGGGATGCCATTCGGGAATGTTTAAGGCTGTGAAGTTGTAAAAATCAGATTCCACTTCCGGACCTTCGGCTATCTCAAAGCCTAAGCGTTCAAAGAGGGAACAGATTTCAGAGATCACGATAGTTAAAGGATGGAGCGCACCAAGCTCAGGCTCCCTCCCAGGAAGGCTAAGGTCAAGCTCGGTTATCTTATCCTCATCAGCTAAAAGGATTTCCCTTTCCTTGACCTTAAGAGCCTCTTCAAGCTCATCCTTAATTTGATTTAAAAGTGAACCAAGCTCCCTCCTTTCCTCAAGAGGAAGCTCTTTTAATGATTTTAGAAGATTGGTTAGAAATCCTTTCTTGCCTAAATACTTAACTTTTATGCTGTTTAAATCTTCGATGGATTTAGCTTGAGCTAAAGAGGTTTCGATCTCAGCCCTAAGCTTAGCAACATCTTCTTTGGTCATTAGTCAAGCAATTCTAGCTTATTGCCATTTAGATTTAGCTATTTCAACAAGCTTAGCAAAGGTTTCAGGCTCCTTCATAGCAAGATAGGCAAGGACCTTTCTATCAAGCTCAATTCCTGCCTTCTTTAGACCGCCCATAAACTTGCTGTAGTTTAAGCCATGCTGCCTCGCACCGGCGTTGATCCTCACCTGCCAAAGCCTCCGGAAGTCCCTCTTTCTTTGCCTACGGTCCCGATAGGCATAGACTAATGCCCTTTCTACTGTCTCCTTTGCTCGGCGGAACACATTCTTCCTTTGACCCCAGTAACCTTTAGCTAATTTGATAATCTTCTTATGACGTCTACGAGTTTTTGGCCCACCCTTTGCCCTTGGCATCTTACCTTCCTCCTTTCAAGAATAAAAACTTAGAATTTATCGGCGATGATCGGAGCTATATGCTTATAGTAACCTTTGAAGAGCTCCTTATCCCTGCTTAATCTTCTCTTAGCTTTTTTGCTTTTTTTTCTAAGGTTATGCCTCTTCCCTGAAGGCATATGCATTATCTTACCCGTTGCGGTAACCTTAAAACGTTTAGCAGCGCTCCTGTTTGTCTTCATCTTAGGCATGATCTCACCTCAAGTAAAAAGTTTGAAGGAAAATAATACCCCATATTTTAAAAAATACAAGCTTTTAAAAAATACAAGCTTTTAACTTCACAATATAATGAACCGATAAAGGATCATCGATCTTCAGGACCTCTCTCAAGACCTTGAAGAGGCTTAAGCCTTCCTTCTTGATGATAAGATCGTATCCTGAAGGTTTACCCCTCAAAGAAAACTCCTCAGTATCCAGGCTTGGAAATTCAACCTCCTTCAAGGGAATTAGTCTAAAAATCTGAGGATAGGTTGGGATTTTTGGCTTTTCTTGGGAGATGCCTTTAGCTTCTAAGATCGTTAACCCGTCATATAGCTTTAGCCCGTAAAGAAGTTCTGCATAATCTTTTCCTTTAATGGCAAAGGCAAGGTATTCCTCCTCTGATTCTATGCCTACAGGTAAGGCAGGACCAGATACCATTTTTGGTCTTGGATTAAAGCCTTGGGTGTAAGAAAGGGGAATGCCGTTTCTTCTCAAGCAAAGCTCAAAGAGCCTTACAACCTCAAGCTGAGAGAGATACTTAGCAGAGCCTTGCTTAGTGTAAGTCAAAAGATACCAGTATTCTTGAGCCCCTTCTTTATCCTCAAAATAGGCTTTAAGCACATCCTTTTGGATTGAAGGCTTAGCCTCCTTAGCAAGAATGTTCTTTATTTTCTTTCCGCAGACCCCACACTTTGAGCATGGACTAAACCTACAATCCTTGGTTATCTTTCCTTTTAATGCCCTTTCAAACTCCTTTTGCAAGAACTCTTTTTTTACTCCTACATCTATATGATCCCAGGGCAGGCTCGCATTAAAGTCCCTCTCCCGTAAGTAAGAGGTAAGGTCGATGCTTAATTTTTCTGCGCTTTCAAGCCAGATGTTGAAGTTAAAGTAATCCTTCCAAGAATCAAGCCTTGCCCCTCTTCGGTAAGAAAGCTCAATGAGCTGAAAAAGCTCCCTCCCTCCCCTTGCTATCACTCCTTCAAGGAAGCTTTGCTCAGGGTCATGATGCTTAAAACCCTTTTTAAGTGCCCTTTTTAAAAAGGATAGTTTTTCTCTAGCCACATCAAGCTCAACTTGATTAGTCCATTGGAAGGGAGTGTGAGGTTTTGGGATAAAGATGGATGCTGAAAAGGTTAGGTCAATGGAAGAGAACACCTTCTTTATATCCCGGTAAAGCTTAACAATTTCTTCAAGGTCTGAGAAGTCTTCAAGCGGAAGTCCCACCATAAAGTAAAGCTTCACTCTTCTAAAGCCAAATCTTTGAGCTAAGGCAAGATCATGGAAAAGGTCTTCAAGGTTGATATCTTTGTTTATGACTGCCCGTAGCTTACTTGAGGCAGCTTCAACGGCAAAGGTAAGGGTAGTTGTCCTACCCTTCCGAAGAAAGCTTAGTAGGTTCTTGTTTAGGCTTCCTATCCTTAAAGAGGGAAGAGAAAAGGCAAACTCTCCCTTTTCTCCTCGGTAAAAGGTCTGATCCAAAAGGCTTACGAGCTCATCAAGCCTTGTGTAATCGCCGGTTGAGAGGGACATGAGGGAGGCTTCGCGGTAGCCAGTTTTTTTGAACCCCTGAAGGATTTCTTGGACAATGAGCTCAGGGGGCTTTTCCCGAACCGGGCGATAGTAAAATCCTGCTGAGCAGAACCTGCATCCCCTTGTGCAACCTCGAGAGACCTCAACGGAAAGCCTGTCATGGGTAAGCTCAATAGTCGGGATGGAATAAAGCATAGGCGTTAAGCCCTCAGAAAACCCTTGAAAAATTCTCCTTTTTACCCTGTTTTTAAAAAGGGGCACATACACCCCTTCAACCTTGGCAAGCTCCTTCAAAAGCTCATGCTTATCTTTTCTTTTTTCTTTCCAATCTTTGATGATCTCTAAAACTTCTAGTATTGCTTCTTCAGCCTCACCGATGATGAAGGCGTCAAAGACCTCAGCGATGGGCTCAGGATTTCCTGCTGAAGGACCACCTCCAAGGATTATGGGGAAGCGCTCATCTCTGTCTTCACTTTTAAAAGGTAGGTTAGAAAGGTCTAAAATCTGCAAGATTCCAGTAGCAAGAAGCTCGTAGGCATAGCATATGCCTATTACATCAAACTCATACAAGGGTTTTCGATAGTTTGTAGAAAGAAGAGGCTTTGATGACGCTTTAAGATGCACCTCAAAGTCCGGTGCTACCGCAAAGGCAAGGTCGCAGAGGTATTCTTTTTGGGAATTAATGATCCCGCAAAGGATGTTTAGCCCGAGATGAGACCTTCCCACCTCGTAAAGGTCAGGATAGCAAAGGCAAACCTTTATTCTTGCCTTTTCCCAATCTTTTAACGGAAAGTAAGGCTCTTTCCCAAGGTAGCGAGAGGGCTTCCTGACTTTTATCAATATGTCATCCGGACAGGCTGTCATAGGATTTTAAATTTAAGCTTGGTTTTAAAATTTTAAAGGTAAAGTAAAATGATAGCTGAAATTTTTAAGAGGAGTGATGGGGATGCTATCTCGTTTGATGAAGATATTTTCTAAAGATTTAGCCATCGACCTTGGCACAGCAAATACTTTAATATATCTTGAGGGCAAGGGAATAGTTTTATGTGAACCCTCTGTGGTAGCTGTAAAAGATGAGGGGAGGTACAAAAAAGTGGTTGCTATCGGAGAAGAAGCAAAGAAGATGATTGGCAAGACACCGGGCACTATAAAAGCTATCCGTCCTTTAAGAGAGGGGGTGATTGCAGACTTCGAAGTCACTGAAGCCATGATCCGCTACTTTATCCAAAAGGTTCATAATAGAAGCTATTTTGTTAAACCGAGGATCATCATCAGCGTTCCTTCAGGCACAACTCAAGTTGAGAGAAGAGCAGTAAAGGAAAGCGCAGAATCTGCTGGAGCAAGGGAAGTCTATCTTATCGAAGAACCCATGGCTGCAGCCATAGGGGCTGGTCTCCCTGTAGCTGAACCTGTTGCTTCCATGGTTGTAGACATCGGAGGAGGGACGACGGAAGTTGCGGTCATCTCCCTTGGTGGTATCGTTGTTAGCCACTCTATCAAGGTTGCCGGAGATAAGATCGATGAAGCTATAGTTTACTACATCAAAAGAAAGTATAATCTTCTTATTGGAGAGGCAACAGCTGAGCAGGTAAAGATTCAGATAGGAGATGTGTTGCCTCAAGAACCTTATCCAGAAATGGAGATAAAAGGTAGAGACCTGATTACTGGCGTCCCAAAGACGATAACTATTACCTCTAAAGAGGTGCAGGAGGCAATTAAAGAACCGGTAGACCTTATTGTTCAAGCCATCAAACAAGTTCTCGAAGCTACGCCACCAGAGCTTGCTGCCGACCTTGTTGACCGTGGGATAACGCTAACCGGTGGAGGAGCCCTCCTCAAAAACCTTGATAAACTAATATCTCAAGAGACGGGGCTAAAGGTCACCGTGGCTGAACACCCTCTTCTTTGTGTAGCCCTTGGAGCAGGTAAGGCCTTGGACAACCTTGATAAGCTTAAAGATGTGATGCTAAATGTTTAATGTTTAAATATATTTTATTCTAAGCCCTTCAGTCTTTGATACAACGAAAGGACTGAGCGCACATATCTTTGAGTTTCTGGGTAGGGGGGGATACCACCGTAAGCTTCTACCGCCTTAGGTCCGGCATTGTAGGCAGCAAGGGCAAGAGTTAGGTCCCCAAATTTATCAAGAAGATACCTCAAGTATCTTGCTCCGCCATAGATGTTTTCCCTTGGGTCAAAGGGGTCAGAAACTCCCACAAGCCTTGCCGTGCTTGGAAGGAGCTGCATAACCCCTAAAGCTCCTTTAGGAGAAACGGCTCGAGGATTGTAGTTTGACTCTACCTTGGCAATGGCATGAAGAAGCTTGGGGTCAAGATTGTAAACTCTCGCAACCTCCTTAAAAAGGTCGTCAAACTTTCTCGAAAGATTGGGAATAAAAGATGTGTCTTTGGCAGAATTTTTAGGGTCCTCAAGAAAAGGGTTCCTCGTTACTACTACCATGTAGAGTCTTGAATTTTCATATAACTTGATGTTGGAGAAGAATTTCTCGCCCGTTTCAGGGTCCTCGTAAACATAGATCTTTGTTGCAAGCACAGTAGGCTTATAATCCAACCCTTTACTTTTGGCACCGGTAGGCTTTGAACGAGCATAAAGTGTAGAGCTTAGAATAAAGATAAAAAGCAGAAGTAGAAAAAAACTCCTCATCTAAGCCCTCTCCGAACGACCTTTCAAGAAAGCATCCTTACACTCTTCTGAACAAAAATAATAAACTTTGTCCTCAATTTCAAACTTTAAAGCTTCTTCTTTCGGGAGATATACTCCGCAAACTTCATCCTTTATCATCTCTGTAATTATTGTTTTTTCTTTTCGGCTAAGTTTCCTTTTTTTATAATTTTTATAATAGAGATAAAGTATCAAAAGAAAAACTAAAAGAACCAAAAATTTCATAGAAAATCCTCAGAGATTGTCTTATATTCCCAAATTTCTTGATTTTTTAAACTTTTTTCAAAGTTTTTAGCTAATTCTTTAATGGTTAAGCCAAAGCCAGGGTGGATAAATTCAGAAGCTATCTCAAGAAGAGGAAGCATCACAAAAGCCCTCTCCAAAGCCCGAGGATGGGGTATTTTGAGATATTCTGTATCTATTATCAGGTCTTCGTAGAAGATGATGTCAATGTCTATTTCGCGGTCAGTGTAAGACTTTGCCTGCCTTCGTCCAAGGAAAAATTCTACACACTTTGCCTCAAAGAGAAGAGCCTGAGGGGAAAGGGCTGTCTCAGCAAGAAGGACAAGGTTTAAGAAGAGGTTTTTGCTCTCAAAACCAATCGGAGGGGACTCGTAAACCTTGGATACCTTTAGAATATGAACTCCTCTTTTTCTAAGTTGGTTTAGAGCTAAACGAAGGTTTTTAATCCTGTCCCCTAAATTCGTGCCAAGGGCTAAGTAGACCTTTTTTAAAGGGGTAGGCGTTGCACAAACCACAGTAGGGATCCTTCGCATTCGCTTAGGATGACAGATAGGGGGCCCTCGCTTTCGCTCGGGATGACAGATAGAGTGTCTCTGGATGACAGGTCAGCGAATGACAAACCTCGACAGTCTCTCCACCGCCCTTTTTAAGATATCAACGCCTACGGTCAAGGCAATCCTAAAGTAGCCTTCACCGCTTGGTCCAAAGCCGTTCCCAGGAGTTACGACAATGTCAAGCTCCTCAAGGAGCTTCCTACAAAAGTCGGTGGAAGTAAATCCTTTTGGCACCTTAACCCAAAGGTAGAAGGTAGCTTGAGGGATTCTGAGCTCAAAGCCAAGTTCATGTAAAGCTTTGGCTAAATAATCCCTTCTTTCTTTGAAGATAGCCCTTAGAGGTGGGACGATCCTTTCCAGATTATCAAGGGCATAGGCGCCTGCATACTGGATAGCTGTAAAGACGCCTGAGTCTATGTTGCTTTTGACCTTTGCCAGTCCTTGAACAAGCTCCTTTCTACCTACCGCAAAGCCAATCCTCCAACCAGTCATGCAAAAGGTCTTTGAAAGGCTGTGAAATTCTATGGCTACATCCCTTGCCCCATCAACCTCAAAAATGCTAAGAGCCGGCTCCTCAAAGTACATCTCCACATAGGCAGCATCGTGAGCAAGGATTAATCCATATCTTTTGGCAAAAGATACTGCCTCGGCAAAGAAGTCTTTTGTTGCTACTGCTCCGGTTGGGTTGTTAGGATAGTTAAGCCAAAGGATCTTTGCCCTTTCAAGAACTTCCTTAGGGATAGAACCAAGGTCAGGGAAGAAGTTGTTTTCCCATAGAAGAGGAAGATAATAGGGTTCTCCTCCGGCAAAGAGCGTTCCTAAATGGTAGACAGGGTAGGCTGGCTCAGGGCATAAAACAACATCCCCTGGGTTTACAAAGGCTAAGGGAAAATGGGCAATACCCTCTTTTGAGCCAATTAAAGCGGAAACCTCAGTCTCCGGGTCAAACTCAACGCCAAAGCGCCTTTTCATGTAGTTTGCGCAGGCCTTCCTAAAAAATTCGCTCCCTTGATTTGAAGGATAACGATGAAAGGCTGGATTTTCTAAAGCTTTCTTTGCTACCTCGACAATTTCAGAAGGAGTAGGAAGGTCGGGGTCTCCTATGCCAAGGTCGATGATGTCTGCGCCTTTCTTAAGTTTTTCGTTTTTCAATCTATCTATCTCCACAAAAAGATAGGGTGGAACCTTTTTTAGCCTTTCTGCAAACTCCATCCCTTTCCTCCTATCTTTCCCTTTTTCCTTCGATGAATTCTAAGACCATCTGCTTAGCAACATGGTCCGGAAATTGTTGGGGCGGATGCTTCATGGTATAAGCTGATATGGAGATGAGCGGTCCACCTATACCCCGATCTTTGGCAAGCTTTGCGCAGCGGATGGCATCGATGGCTGAGCCTGCAGAGTTTGGCGAATCTTCAACCTCAAGCCGGACCTCAACGGATAAGGGAACACCCCCAAAATGCTCCCCTTCAAGCCTGATATAGGCTATCTTCCTGTCCTTTAACCAAGGAACCCAGTCAGAAGGACCGATGTGAATGTTTTGCTCTCCAATGTCATAGGGAAGAAGAGAGGCTACCGCTTCAGTCTTCGAAATTTTTTTAGTCTTAAGCCTACTCCTTTCAAGCATGTTCAGAAAGTCGGTGTTTCCTCCAAAGTTTAGCTGGTAGGTTCTTCTTAGGGGTATACCTCTATCGACGAAGAGTTGAACTAAGGTGCGGTGAAGGATGGTTGCTCCAAGTTGAGATTTTATGTCATCCCCAACAGCGGGGACGCCCTCATCAAGAAACCTTTTTCCCCACTCGGGGTCAGAAACTATAAAGGTTGGCATGGCGTTGACAAAAGCCACCCCTGCTTTAAGGCAGGCTGTAGCGTAAAACCTTGCCGATTCTTCACTACCAACGGGCACATAGTTTATGAGGACATCAGCTTGGACATCCTTAAGACAAGCAACTACATCTTCAAGCTCATCCTCCTTTTCGTTAGCCAGAACAAAGGTGACATCCTGAGGATAGGAGCTCATGTGCGAGGGAAACCCGTCAAGGACCTTCCCCATGCGAACCTTAACCCCAAGTTTTGGCACATCAGGATAGAAGACAGCGGTGCAGTTTGGTGGAGCAAAGATGGCTTCGCTAACATCCTTCCCAACCTTTCTTTCGTCTATATCCCAGGCAGCAACGATTTCAATATCGCCAGGTCCGTATCCACCAATATCAGGGAACATTAACCCTTCGTATTCCTCTTTTTTCTTATTTCGGTAATAGAAAATACCTTGAACTAAGGAGCTTGCACAATTACCAACCCCAACAATAGCAAGACGCACCTTTTTGGACATCCTTTGCCCCCTTTAAAGGATCTTCCTAAACATAACATAACTCTAAGAGGTTTAAAGTTTTTCTGTAAATTCTTTATCAATCTTTATGACTTTAGTCACACGCTCACCCGGAAGAAGGGTAATCATCCTTGAGCCTTGTGTGCTTCGAGCAAGGGTTGGTATTTCTTCCGTGGAAATGCGTACCGCCTTGCCCGATGAGGAAAAGATGATAACATCTTCGCTCCCCTCAAGGAATAAGGCCGAAGCTAAAGGACCAGTTTTAGCAGAAAGCTTGTGAAGGCTAATCCCTAAGCCTCCCCGTCTCTGTATCCTAAACTCCGTAATATCCGTCTTCTTACCAAAGCCTCCCTCGGTGATGGTAAAAACATAACCCTTCGCTTTTGTTTCCACCATGGCTATAACTTCATCCTTTCTCTCAAGGCGAATGCCTATCACTCCCTCTGATTCTCTACCCATCGGTCTTAATTCTGAGGTCTCAAAATGCAAGGATTGACCGTTCTTTGTCGCAAGAAGGACCGTGCCTTCCTTTTCAAGGCTCAAAACAGAGCAAAGCTTATCACCCTTCTTTAGGGTTATCGCAGATCTACCTGATTTCCGCAAGTTTTGGAAATCCTTGGCTAAGACCTTTTTCACATTTCCCTGAGCGGTAGCCATGAGAATAAACCCTTCCTCTTTTAGAGGCAAAAGGGCAACCGGTGCGCCTTCAAAGTTCGGTAGATAATTCCTCAAGTGGTTCCCTTTTGCTTGTTTGGTTGAGGTTGGAACATCCTTAAGCGATAGGGGATAAACTCTTCCCTCCTCCGTGAAGATAAGAACTGTATCATCAGAAAAGGCATGGATAGCTTGGCTTATCCTTTCTTCCCCGTAGACGGCAAGCACTCCTTTACCACCCCTTTTTTGAGTAGCAAACTCCTCAAGGCTAATCTTCCGTATAAACCCCTCTTCACTCAAAAGCACTAAAACCGGAGCCTGAGGGGGCTTTTCTAGAATAACCTCAGTTTCTTCCTCCTCGATGATCTGCGTCCTTCTTTCGTCAGCAAACTCCTCTTTGAGTTTTTTTAGCTCCTCCTCGATAGTAGCAATAAGGGTTGGTTCGTGAGTAAGGATCCTTTCATACCGCTCGATAGCTTTCTTTACTTCTTCATACTCAAGAAGGATCTTTTCTCGTTCGAGGGCTGTAAGCCTCTGAAGCCTAAGGTTTAATATCTCCTGAGCCTGAACCTCGGTGAAGTTAAACTGGGCGATAAGCCTATCCTTTGCCGTCTTCGGGGTATCCGAGGTCTTGATTAGCTCTATTATCTCGTCAAGATGCTCAAGGGCTTTAAGGAAACCTTCGAGGATGTGAGCTCTTTCTTTGGCTTTTCTTAGCTCATACTGAGTTCTGCGTATGACAACCGTTCTTCTCCAGTTGAGAAAATGTTGAAGAAGGTCTTTAAGGGTTAAGACCTCGGGTCTTCCGTTAACCAGGGCAAGGAGGATGATGCCAAAGTTTGTCTCAAGCGGCGTATGGGCAAAGATCTCTTTGGCTACAAGATGGGGGGCGTTTGCCCATTCTTTCTTAAGCTCTACAACTACCCTTATACCATGCCTATCCGATTCGTCCCGAACCTCGGTCGCGGCTTCAAGCTTCTTTTCTTTGATAAGCCTTGCGATCTTTTCCACCACGCTTGCCTTGTTGACCTGATAAGGTATCTCAGTAAAAACGAGCTGGACCTTGTTTTTTTCCCTCTCCACATGATACTTAGCTCGTAGCTTAATCGTCCCCTTGCCGGTTTCGTAGGCGGAAAGTATTGCCGACCTTCCTACGATATAGGCTCCCGTTGGAAAATCCGGTCCCTTAATGTGCTCCATGAGCTCTTCTGTCGTAAGGTCAGGATTGCGAAGAAGGGCTAAACAAGCTGATATGACCTCCCCAAGGTTGTGAGGCGGAATGGATGTGGCCATACCTACCGCAATCCCCGAAGCTCCGTTCACAAGAAGATTTGGTAGCTTTGAGGGTAGGACGACCGGCTCTTTTAGCGTGTTGTCGTAGTTTGGAACAAACTCTACCGTTTCTTTCTCAAGGTCAGCAAGCATCTCATGAGCGATCCTCGTTAATCTCACCTCGGTATAGCGCATGGCTGCAGGTGGGTCGCCGTCAATGGAGCCAAAATTACCCTGACCATCAACCAAGGGATACCTCATGGTAAAATCCTGAGCCATCCGGACCAAAGCTTCATAAACAGGCATGTCACCATGGGGATGATACTTACCGATGACATCTCCTACGATCCTTGCGCTCTTCTTGAAAGGCTTATTCCATTCGTTTCCTGCCTCATACATGGCGTAAAGGATCCGTCTCTGAACGGGCTTTAGCCCATCCCTCACATCAGGTAGGGCTCGCCCAACGATTACGCTCATCGCATAATCTAAGTAGCTCTCCTTAAGCTCCTCTTCTAAAGGAACTTCTATGATTTCTCCCATGACTTTTCTCCTTCATGAAAATATTCTTTAAAACATTCTAAACCACGGCTAATCTCTTCTCGCACCATCTGGGAAAGCTTTTCTTTATCCTTAAGGCTCATTCCCTTTGTTTCTATTAAGCTTCCCACATAAACATAAACCTCTCTTCTTTTATTTAAGTGGAACCAGAGGCTTCCCTTAGGTAGAATATCTTTTGTGCCATAAATAGCTATGGGGCAGACAGGAACCTGAGTCTTAATGGAGACTATCATTCCCCCTTTCTTAAAGGGTAAAAGCTCCCCGGTTCGGCTTCTTGTCCCCTCAGGAAAGATGACTAAGCTCATTCCGGATTGCAAGGCAGAAATGCAGGCTAATAGGCTTCGCAAACCATCCTTCGGGTCTTCCCTCTCTACCGGAATGTAGCCAAGAGCTGATATACCCCAGCCAAAAAAGGGGATCTTGAAAAGACTCTTTTTGGCTAAAAACCTGATATCATAATCCTTTAACAGAACTTCAAGAACGGGAATATCAAGTTGGCTCTGGTGATTGCTCATGAAGACATACCTTTGCCCCTTTGGAGGAAGAGAATTCCCAAACACAACTATCCTTATCCCTAAGAGCTTAAGCAACCATTCACACCAAAGCCTTACCCAAAACTTTTTCCGTATAAGGATAGCAAAAAGAGCCATCACCGGGACGCTAATCACTACATAAAGCCAAACTAAAAGATTACGCAAGACCTCTTGGATAAGCATGGTTCAGAATTTTTCTAAGAAATTTCGAAGGATTAGGACACCTTCAGGAAGGTCATCCCTGGTGAAGTCCCATTCAAGGAGGGGTCTTTTCCATTTCATCCATCTCTCAAGGGAGGTTCCGATGGATTCTGGATGAAACTGCACTCCCTCCACGGGAAAATACTTATGCCGAACCCCCATGATCTCGCCGTCCTCAGCCCTTGCCGAAATTTCAAGAACTTCAGGCAGGCTCTTCTCATCTATGGCTAAGGAGTGGTATCTCATGGCTGAAAAGGGTTGAGGTAGCCCCTGAAAGACCCCCTTCCCATCATGATATATAGTTGATGTCTTACCATGCATAAGCCTTTTTGCTCTGACGATCCTTCCTCCGAAGGCAGCGCCGATGCACTGATGCCCAAGACAAACTCCAAGGATGGGCACTTCTCCAGCAAATTCCTTTATTACCCTA
Source organism: Thermodesulfobacteriaceae bacterium (assembly GCA_049414625.1). Lineage (GTDB taxonomy): Bacteria > Desulfobacterota > Thermodesulfobacteria > Thermodesulfobacteriales > Thermodesulfobacteriaceae > WYEG01. The sequence goes on along the minus strand of JBMSAU010000047.1, from coordinate 20,799 downwards.
ACCGAAATACCCGCTTCATTAGGGGAACAAGGACCAGGAGAGATGATGATATGAGTAGGGTCAAGCTTTTTTATTTCTTCAACGGTTATCTCATCGTTTCGATAAACAAAGATCTCTCCCCACCAAAGTTTTTTTATCATTATGCCAACTATCTGCACCAAATTGTAGGTAAAGGAGTCATAGTTATCTATCACTAATACCCTTTTCACGCTCATACCCTCAATCAAAATAACCAGAAGAAAAGAGTTCCAAAGCCTTCTCCAAAGCTTTAGCCTTGTTTATCGTCTCCTCATACTCCTTTTTCGGATTAGAATCAGCAACGATCCCAGCCCCAGCCTGAAGATATAATCTTCCTCCTTTCTGAAAGAAGGTCCTTATGGTTATACAAAAATCCATAGTATGATTGAAGCCAAAGTAGCCAACCGCGCCAGCGTAGGGACCTCTCTCCTTCACTTCAAGCTCGGTAATTATCTCCATCGCTCTGACCTTAGGAGCACCGCTTACTGTCCCAGCAGGAAAACAGGCTCTAAAAAGGCCAAACATATCTTCCCCGTCCTTTAGCCTCCCCTTAACCCCTGATACTAAATGCATCACATGGGAGTAGCGTTCAACCACCATGAGGTCGTAAACCTGGACTGAGCCATACTCGCAAACTCGCCCAAGGTCGTTCCTCCCAAGGTCAACGAGCATGATATGCTCGGCAAGCTCCTTTTCATCGCTCTTTAGCTCTTCCTCAAGCATCAGGTCCTCTTCCTCTGTCACCCCCCTCCTCCTTGTCCCAGCAATAGGTCTTGTTTCTACCCTTTTCCCTTCAGCTCGAACGAGTATCTCTGGGGAAGAACCAATGAGCACCTCATCCTTAAACCTAAGGTAAAACATGTAGGGAGAAGGATTTATCTTCCGAAGAGCCCGGTATAAATACAAGCCTAAATGTGGATTCTTGAGGATTTCATCCTCAACATAAAACCTCTGAGAGAGAACAACTTGAATTATGTCCCCTTCTTCGATGTATTTTTTTGCTCTTTGGACCATTTTCTCAAAAGACTCCCTTTCCATCTCCGGAGTTAGCTTAATAACCCCCTGCAAACGGGGTGGGCTAACCTTAGCGCTCCTAAGCCTCTCCCTTAAGCCTAAAAGCTCATCCCTTGCTTTAGAGTAAAGATCAAGGTTAGTTAGAAAACTATCTTCGGTTGACACAAGAGCAATCAGTTTATAAGTATGCTTAAGCCTATCGTAGACTATAAGCTTTCTTGGGAGGACAAAGTATAGGTCATGAAAGCCAAGGACCGGTTCCCCACGCTTTACCCTTTTTTCAAAAAAAGACACCATCTCATAGGATACATACCCAACCAGTCCAGAAAAAAACCTTGGCAAGGGTAAATTTTCCGGAACTCTAAAGCCTTCCCAAAGTCTTTTTAACTCCAAAAAGGGGTCTTCGCAGGAAAATTCTTTTTCAACTTCCCCTTCAAGATATACCTTTTTGCCCTTTGCTCGAAAGATGACGGAGGGCTCAAAGCCGATGAAAGAATAACGAGCCCATTTTTCAGGACCTTCCATGCTTTCAAGAAGAAAAATATGCGTCTCATCATCAAACACTTTATAAAGAAGAGATATCGGCGTCTCAAGGTCAGCAGGCATCTCAAGATATAGGGGAATGAGGTTGTAATTTCGAGCAAGCTTCACAAATTCATCAAAGGAAGGACTGATGGTCATCCCTCTTACTCTGTTTGGTTCCTTATTCTATTAACTAAGGAGGCTATGTCGTCAAGGGGTAGGAGCTCTTGCGTGCCCCTTTTCATATCCCTTAGGCAGACCTTGTTTTGAGAAATCTCATCCTCCCCAAGGATAAACACATATTCTACCCCAAGCTTATCGGCAGAGCGAAGCTTGGCTTTTAAGCTTTTATCCTCATAGGAAGCAACGGTCTTAATTCCTCTTGTCCGGAGCTCATAGGAGAGCTTTAGAGCAAGCTCATTAGCTTGCTCACCTAAGGGGGCGATGAAGACCAAAGCTTCTCTCTCAGGGACCGCTCGGTCCTCCCCAAAAACGACAAGCCCCCATCTTTCAACCCCGATGGCAAACCCAATCCCCGGTAGCCTTGGACCTCCAAGCTCTTCAACCAAGTAATCATACCTACCCCCAGCACAAACCGTATCCTGGGCAGAAAGCCCCTCAGCCTTAATTTCAAATATGGTCCTCACATAGTAATCAAGACCCCGCACAAGATAGGGATTGTGCAAAAACTTTAGACCAAGGGAAGATAAAAGCCCGCTTAACTTTGTAAAATGCTCTTTACAAGCCGAACACCAAAACTCATCTAGCGTCTTAAGACCAGAAACGACTCGCTTGCAGGCATCTTCTTTACAATCAAGCACCCTAAGAGGATTTCTCTCAAGCCTTTCTTGGCAGGTCTTGCAAAGCTCATCCTTCTTTTCTCTTAATGTCGAAACAAGGTACTCCCTGTAGCTTGGTCTGCACTCAGAACACCCAAGGGAATTTATCTCAAGCCTTAAGGGATAAAGAAGAGACCCGAACTCCTTTTCAGGCTCTTTAAGAATATGCAAACTAAGATTTATCAGCTCTGCCTCAATAAAAGGGGTTATATCTCCTAAATACTCAACTGATACTTGATAAAACTCCCTAAGCCTTCCCTTCTGGGGTCTTTCATGGCGAAACATCGGACCGATGGTAAAGAAACGAATGGATTTTTGCTTAGCGTAGACGCTCTTTTCTACAATCATTCGGCAGATGCCAGCTGTGGCTTCAGGTCTAAGGGTTAATGATTCTCCGTTTCTGTCAATAAAAGTATAAGTTTCCTTCTGCACAATGTCTGTAACTTCACCGATAGAACGCACATAAAGCTCTGTCTTCTCCAATATGGGGATCTTTACCTCTTCAAACCCGTAAAGGCTTAGGATTTTTCTTGAGACCTCGCAAAGATAATGATGCCTTCTAAAATCCTCGGGCAACCAATCTTTAAAACCTCGAACCGCTTGTAGCTTCATCTAACCTCTTCTCCCCATCTCCTCGGAAAGCTTATCCCACCTAAAGGCACATACACCTTTTGAAAACCATGAGCCTTAAGCCATCTTGCCACCTCGTAAGCCCTACGTGAGGAGTTACAAATTAGGATCAATTCTTTATCCTTTGGCACTTCATCCAAATGATTCCGAAACTGTTGATAAAGGATGTGTCTACAATTGGGATATCTCTTTGTTAAGTATTCAGCTTCCTTTGGATGTCTAAGGTCTATGATTAGGGTGTTTGGATCGCCTTCTTTCATCCTTTTTAAAACTTCGTCCCATTCAATCTTCTGAAAAAGCCCCTTTATTAAATTGTCTGCAACATGGGCGGTATCGTGTATAGGGTCAAGGGCTGAGTTAAAGGGTGGGGAATAGGCAAGCTCAAGGTTCACTAAATCTTCAACGAGGGGCTTATAAGGTAGGATGCTTGATATGGCATGAAGCCTTGCCAGCGTCCCATCTGTTGCCGGTCCAACTGCTTGAAAGCCAAGGACCCTCGTTGTCTTTTTATCGTATATCAGGGCGTAGTAAGCATACTTAGCATCAGGATAGAAGTGGCTCCTCTCCGTTTGATTGTTTAAAGCATAATCTGCCGAAAACCCTTCAGCCAAGGCTTGCTTGATAGTTAAACCAACCCCGCCCACCGCAAGGTCAAAGCACTTCATGATAAAGGCACCTACCGCACCTGGGAAAGTGGCTACCCCTCCAGCGATGTTTGTTCCGATAACCCTTCCCTGTCTGTTAGCAAGGCTGCCAAGGGGCATAACCACTTTTTTACCTGTAATCAAATGTTTAATCTCGATGCAGTCTCCTCCGGCGTAGATGTCTGGGTCTGAGGTTTGGAGCCTATCGTTGACGATTATTCCCCCAGTCTGAGGTGAAACAAGAAGCCCAGCCTTTTTGGCAAGCTCGCTGTTTGGGCGAACACCAACCGCCATTAGCACAAGGTCTGCAGAAAAGAACCCCTGCTCAGTCTCAACCCCCACAACTCTTCCATCCTTTCCTCTAATCTCCCTTATCCTTGCGTTGAGGACAAGATTTACCCCCTTTTCCCGAAGATGATTTTCCACTATCCTTGCGGTAAAGTAATCTAAGCTCTGAGGCAGGACCTGAGGAAAGGATTCAAGCACTGTAGTATCAAGCCCCCAAAGGTCGGAAAAAGCTTCAGCCATCTCAAGCCCGATGTATCCTGCGCCGATTACCACTACCTTTTCCACTTCGCCCTTAGCTATTTTCTCCTTTATCTCAATGGCAGAACGGAGGCTTGAAATGGTATACACACCCTTTAGGTCAACACCAGGAATGGGTAAAACCTTGGGAACAGAACCCGTTGCTATCACAAGCTTATCGTAGGAGATTTCATCAGTCTTTCCTGTCTCTAAGTATCTAACTTTTAGGACCTTTCTTTCTCGGTCTATCTCCTCAGCAAGGGTCTTTGTAAGAACCGTTAGCCCCTTTGCTGAGGTAAAGAATTTTTCGTCTCTTACCACATGAAAGGAAGTTTCTCTTAAGGCGTTCTCTGTGGCTACATCCCCGGAAACATAATAAGGAATCCCGCAGGCACTATAAGATATTAAATCGTTCTTATCTATAAGGATGACCTCAGCATCTGGTCTTAGCCTCTTTACTCGGCAGGCTGCCTTTGCCCCACAAGCATTTGCCCCAACCACAACCACCCTCATCGCCTTCTCCTCTCTAAACATCTAAATTTTAACATAAAAAGACATTCTATCACCATTTTTAGACAACAGTGCCCTCCTATTGCGGTATAGGAAAGCACGGTTTGCCCTCAAAAACTTGTTGTAGGAATAACCGGTCGATTGCTTGTTCAAAAAAAATATTTATAAAATATAATTTATGTCATTATGAAAAAAATAACCATTGCTGCCCCTGGACCGCTGAAACACAAATTCATTGCTGAAGGACTAAACTACTATCAAACCTTGATAAAGCGATTTGTTATCCTTGAGGTCAAACTCCCTAAGTTAAAAGGAAGCTATTCTGACCCTGAGAAAAGAAAAAGAGAAGAAGAAGCTTTAATCTGGAAAGCTCTTGAAGAAATTCCTGCTCAAAGGAGATTTATAGTAGTCTTAGATGAACGAGGAAAGGCTTTAAAAACGGAAGAATTCGCTAAGTTTCTTGAAGATAAGCTTTCCCTTGATAAGGAGCTAATCTTTGTTGTCGGTGGTCCGGAGGGTCTTTCGGAAGGTCTAAAACATAAGGCAGACTTTATGTTAAGCCTCTCCTCTCTTACCTTAAATCATGAGCTAGCTCTGCTTGTCCTTGCAGAAGCCCTATTCCGAGCTTTAAGCCTTATGAAAGGTCATCCCTACCATCGATAGGGCTTTAACTGAAGGTTTGCCGAACTAGCAACAGTCCGGTAGCCCTGGCTTAATTTCATTTTTAGGCTAAACAAATTTGAAGTTCTTTAGGTTTATTTTTAGCACCGGCTGTATATCTCTTACCGATAACCGCAGGGATCGTAGGCATACCAAAGGCTTTTTCTACAATCTTGCTCCTCTTATGAGCCCTTTCTACATCAACCTTATCCGCTTTAACTGACACCTCAGCTACAACTAAAACTTTTTTCTGAGGCTCTACTCTTAAGTATCCTTCAGCTACTAAGTCAACGCTAAGCGCCTCATCCCTTTCTTCTTCGGTGATCCTTCCGGCATCAAGAGCCTCATCAAGCTGCTCAGCTATGATGGCCTTATCTAAAACTTTACACTTTCTTATGAGCTTCCCTAAGTAAGCCGGAGCATTCTCTCTCACCTTACGCTCAAAATCGCTTCCTTTTAAATCGGCTACATCGTTTTTCAAAGTTCTAACATCTTCCTTCAAAGTTCTAACATCTTCCTTCAAAATTCTAACATCTTCCTTCAAAACCTCTACATCAGACTCAACCTTGGTTAATCTTTCATCAATTTTATCTACCCTTTGCTTTAGCTCTTTTACCTCATCTTTTAACCCTTTCATTTCCTGCTCCAATCTATCTACACGGTCGTTTAGGTCCTTAAAATCCTTCTGCACAAACCGTTCAAACCGTTGAGGAAGCTTAAGAAGGTCGGAGGTAAGAATGAGCTTTCGTAGTTCTTCAAGCCACATAGGCTCGGCTTTTAAAACATTCAACAAATCCTCAAAGGTGCGGATCTCATACCTTGCTTGCATACCCCAAAACGCTCCTTTTTAAAAAAATCTGTTTTTCAACCATTTTGTGAGAATATTTTAGAAAACCTATCGAATAGCCTCCGAAAATATAAAAAAAGGGAAGGGGGGAGACCCCCTTCCCTTTAGGCTTAACTTAGAGCTTAAGCTCTTATCTCAAGAGCTGGAGGACAAGCTGGGGCAAGGTGTTAGCCTGAGCAAGCATGGCTATTGTTGCCTGCATACGGATCTGGTAGGTGGTAAACTCGGACATCTCTTTAGCGTAGTCGGTGTTCCGGATGACAGATTCTGCTGCCTTGGTGTTGTCGTAAGCCACCTTCTGGGCGTCAAAGATGGACTGGAGGTTGTTCATCGTAGCACCGATCTGAGCCCTTATATTGTCAACCGTCCTCAGAGCCATCTCAGCAATGAGCATGCTAACCTCAGCCCCTTCGTTAGTGGTAACATCTATAGAATAAAGGTTCTTAAACTGGGAACCAGTATTAGACCCAATAACGTAATCACCCAACCCTGTGTCTGGTAAGTCTGCAGAGAAAGCAGTATCCCTTGCGATGTAAAGGTCGCCCACCTTGGCAGCTGCTGCCTCGGTTCCAGTCACTGAACGTACTATGCCTGCAGACTTGCCTGAAAGGTCATTTATCAACTGATGAATATTAATCGTAACCTCGGCAGCGTCAGTTTCGACGGTAACACTAAGCCCAATGGTATATCCCTGAGAGGAGGTTAAGACAAGCCTGTTCCCAGACCTTGAGGCAGAAAGGTCCGCCCCTGCGGTAGCAGCAGCCCTGTTTATCCTCTCAATCAATTCATCCAAGGATATTCTGGTGTCTAAACCAGTTAGGCTAAATGATATCCCGCCGACATAGAAGGTAAGGGTTGCTGTTCCGGAGACATTAGCTATGGCGGTGTATTCCTCGCCAACGCTAACATTAACCGCCTTGGCTTTAAAACCAATGTCTCCAAGCTTTGAATTTACCTCATTTGCTATAACTCCAGCATCTAAAAGGTATATATCGCCAAACTTAGAGCTTGCATTAACAACTCTGTCACCTATTGTCGCAGTTAGTTCTTCGTCAGAATATATATGATCAAGGGCAGTAATAGATGCCTCAGAGGCTTTGTATCCGTTTGTGTAAATCAGGTGAGCACCAAGGTTTTGAGCCCTCACATCGGAGATGGAGATGGATACCGTTTGCTCCATCCTCGGTCCATAGTGGATAAACTTATCCTTAAAGGTCCCATCAAGGAGCCTAATCCCGTTATACTCGGTGTCTGTGCCGATCTTCTGAATGGCGTCAACGAAGTTCCTGATTTCCTGCTGGAGAGCTGATCTGGCAACTGGGTCGTTGATGTCGTTAGCTGCGTTCTGAGCCCGCACGTAGATCTCCTGAAGCTTATCAAAGATCTGAGCTGTTGAAGCTTCAGCGATCTGCAGGGCTGAAATACCAGTTTGAATGTTTCTGTTGCCCTGCTCATAAGCCCTAGCTACCGTGCTAAGCATGTCAGCGATAAACATACCCGCAGAGTCATCGGCAGCGGTCAAAATCCTTACTCCTGTAGAGAGCCTAAGTAAGCTCTTCGTCATTGCCCGCTCGTTTCTCACGAGCGCAGTGTGGGTTTGAGCTGCTGCTTCGTTGAAGTTAATCTTTACCGCCATGGCTGCACCTCCTTTTGTTTTTTTCTTTTCCGTTTTCTGTATATTCTTATCGACGAAATTATTAAAAACTTAAATGTAAGGGGGCTACCTGAAGACGTTGTCCCGAAGGAAGTAAAGGATACCTTGCTATTGCTCGGCAGGACAAGAAAAGGAGGCTCGGTAGAACAGATGGACCTCCCCGAGCCGTCGGGTGTGAGGTTTTTCCCTACTCTTCTACCCATCTTGCTAAAATTTAAAATTAGGTTTATTTTAATTCTGTAGCCTTTGGGCGGTTAGCTCAGTGGTAGAGCGCCATCCTCACACGGTGGATGTCGGAGGTTCGAATCCTCCACCGCCCATTTATTACTAAAAAATCCCTCGCGGGAAGAAAGGATAGGCTTCCCGCCAAATTGGCCAAGGGGGTTTAGTTATGTTTGAACTACCAAAGGTAAAACGCTTTCGCCGTTGGGAAACCCTGTTCATCATCCATCCAGACAGGGTTGAAGAAAAGCAAAACATCTTAGACAAGCTTCAGCAGATCATTGAGAGCAAGGAGGGAAAAATCCTAAAGCTTGAAGAATGGGGTATGCGAAAGCTTGCCTATCCTATCGCCAAGAGAAAGACTGGCTATTATGTTTTTGCTGAGTTTTATGGGCTTTCCGACCTTCCGAAGGAGCTTGAAAACTTTTTCCGTATAGATGAAAGGGTGATAAGATACATAGTGGTTAAACTTGATGATCGGTATGTGCCTGAAGCTCAGGCTCAAGCTTAATCAGAGCAAAAGGGGGTGAAAGATATGGAAAATCAAGTTACCATTCAGCGGAGGTTTTTCCCTAAGAAAAAGGTTTGCAAATTCTGTGCAGACCCAAACCTGGTTATCGATTACAAAAACCCTGAGGTTTTGAAGCCTTTTCTTAATGAAAAGGGCATGATCATTCATCGCAGGCAAACCGGCACCTGTGCTTATCATCAGCGAAGATTGACCACCGCCATCAAAAGGGCAAGGATTATGGCGCTTCTTCCCTTTGTGGCTGATATTGAGCTTGAATAGGAGGTTGCAGGATGGAGGTCATACTCAGGACAGATGTGCCAAAGCTTGGTAAAGCTGGAGACATTGTCAAGGTTAAGGACGGTTTTGCTAGAAATTATCTCTTGCCTAAAGGGTTAGCCATACCTGCTAATCAAAAGACCATCAAAGCCTTGGAAAACCAAAGAAAGATTATCCTTGCTAAGGCTGAAAGGGAACGAAAAAAAACTCAAAGCCTTGCGGAGAAGCTTACTGGGCTTACTCTTACCTTTTATCGTAAGGTTATAGAAGGAGACAGGATCTATGGTTCCATTTCAGCTCAGGATATAGTCAAAGCCTTAGAGGAGAAGGGATTGAGCCTCGAAAGAAGGTTTGTTCTGCTTGATGAGCCGATCAAACAGCTTGGCACCTATGAAATACCCATCCGTTTAGGACCGGGTGTAGAAGTAAAAATCAAACTTGAAGTCATAGAAGAGAAGTAACACCTTTATTTTTGATGGCTAAACGAAAAAGCTCTTCTGTTAAAGCTTTGCCAGTAGGTCTCCCTGAGGGGGTGCTTCCCCCTCAGGATGAGCAGGCAGAAAAGTATGTTCTGGCCTCAGTCCTCGTTGACCCTTCATCCATCGTCAAGGTCGTAGACCTTCTTAAGCCAGAAGACTTTTACTATCCTGCCAACAGAGAGGTCTATCGAGCCATGCTTTCCCTCTTTGAAAGGGATGAGCCCATCGATATTGTTACCCTCTATCATGAATTGGAAAAGCTTGGAACTCTTGACCGAGTTGGTGGAGCGGTTTACCTTGCAGAATTAGCAAAGCTTCTTCCAACTTCCTCTCACATCGTCTACTATGCGAAGATCGTCAAGGAAAAAAGCATCCTCCGGGCGATAATCGAGCTAGCAAACGACCTGGTCTACAAGGTCTACTTTTCTGGCGAACCCTCCCATGAGCTCTTAGCCTATGCCGAAAAGGTCCTTTTTGACCTTGCGTACTATGGAAAAAAAGAGACCTTTGCTCCCATAAAAGAGGTCATTAAGGGGACGATCAAAGCTCTTGAGCAGGTCTATCAAAAGGGAGATTTAATCACTGGCTTGCCTACAGGCTTTGTAGACCTTGACCGCTTGACCGCAGGCTTTCAGAAAGGAGACCTTATCATCCTTGCTGCAAGACCGGGCATGGGTAAAACCGCCCTTGCCCTTGATATAGCAAGGGGGGCAGCAAAGCTTTCAAACCTTGGTGTAGCCATTTTCTCTCTTGAGATGAGCAAAGAACAGCTTGTCTCAAGGATGCTTTGCGCAGAGGGCAGGGTAAACTTTCATCGCTTTAGAACCGGTCAACTTGAACCTCAGGAATGGCAAAGGATCATCTCAGCGGCAAACACCCTAAGTCAACTTCCCATCTTTATTGACGATACAAGCTCCTTAAACATCCTCGAGCTTAAGGCTAAAGCAAGAAAGGTCATGAAGGAAAGCCCCTTAGGGCTTATCATCGTTGATTACCTTCAACTCATGAAGAGCTTAGAGAGAAAAGAGAGAAGGGAGCAGGAGATCTCTGAGATTTCAGCAGGGCTTAAGGCTTTGGCTAAGGAGTTTAACGTTCCTGTTCTTGCCCTTTCTCAGCTCAATCGTAAGGTCGAAGAAAGACCGGACAAGCGCCCCCAGCTTGCCGACCTCAGAGAATCAGGTGCCCTTGAGCAGGACGCCGATGTGATCCTCTTCATCTACCGGGATGAGGTTTACAACAAAGAAAGCCCCGAGAAGGGAATTGCCGAGGTCATCATCGGAAAACAGAGAAACGGTCCAGCAGGCGTGGTGGTGAAGCTTGCCTTTCTTTCTCAGTACACTACCTTTGCCAATCTTGAGAAAAAACCTTAGCTCTTAACCACTAACACCGGAACTTCAGATAAGCCTACTACTTTTTCAGTTACGCTTCCGAGGAGGAAACTCTTAATTCCTGATTTTCCAGAAGAGCCCATAACGATCAGATCAATGCCCTTCTTTGCTGAAAAATCGATAATGATTTCGTAGGGGACTCCATCTTCTATACTTGACAAACAGGATATGCCTTCGAGCTCGCACCTTTTGATAAGAGCCTCCTGAGCTGAAGCCAAGGCTCTCCTCTGAGAGTCGATAAACCTTTCTAAAGTCTCAATAAGATGTGAGACCTCAGACTCTAAGACAATTGGTTCAACTTCAACGACGGACAAAAGATTGAGCTTTACAGAAAAAACCTTGGCAAGTTTTATCGCCTTATACCCAGCCTTCTGCGCTGGACCTGAGCCATCGGTAGGAACTAACAGGTTCTCAAGCCTGAAGGAGGCTGTCTTAGGAACAATTAGAACATCAACTGAGCTTCCAGCAAGGAGTTTGTAAGAGGTGCTCCCGAGCAAGGCTTTTGCTAAACCTGTCTTCCCAGTTTTCCCGGAAACTATAAGCTCGCACCCTTCAGTTAAGGCACAATCAATGATCTCAGTTGCCGGGTCTCCTTTGCGAACAAGGGTTGAGATATCCGCGCCAAGTTCGCTCGCTATGGCTTCTGCTTTTTTAAGAATGCTTTCTGCCCCTTTCTTAAAAAGGTCCTCCATACCAAGAAAGAGGGAAAGGGCGCTTGATACCTCACCTTTTAATTGAACAACCGTCAAGGCAAAAACCTCAGCTTTTAGCATTTTAGCAAAGTTTATGGCATACCTTAAGGCGTTAAAACTTTCCTCCGAGCCGTCCAAAGCTACTAAGATTTTTTGATAGAGAGACATGACTTCCCCCTTTAGGAGCTTATTGTTGAAAAATTTTTAAAAATAAACAGCCTAAGGTCAAGCTTAAAATATCGTGATTTTTCTTTTTCATAAGAGAATTTTAGAAATATTAAACACCATGTTCATTAATCAATAAATTTTACGGTCTTTAATAATATATTTCAGGTTTGGTCAATTTCACCCTTGTTAAAAACCTAAGAGCTTTTACATTTAAACTAGCTAAAATAAAGAAAAGGAGGTTTTGGATGCTAAAAACTCAATCCTTTGCTCGGAAAATCAGTCTTTATTTTTTTCTTATTGTTTTAGTGCTTATGACCATCGGAGGCATTTTTTACATATTTCAAGAAATTTTGCTTCTAAAGACCGAGAAAAAGATAATTTTTTTGAGGGAAGTTCGAGAAAATCTTGAGAAAGTTCGTCATGAGCACTTAAAATGGAAAGTCACTTTATTGACTAAAATCTTGAGTGAAGATTGGATTAACATTAAAACCGATCCTTCAGTTGAAATGCTAATTTCTTTAAAAGAAAAGTTTAAGCATCCAAGGCTTTCAGAGGTTGAAGAAATCGGAAAGCAAATGAACGAGGTAGTGGCTAAGATTTCATCTGCTAAAACCTTGGAAGAAGTATTTGATTATTGGAATGACTTTAAAAAATATTCAAAACCCTATCTTTGGGAGGGTTTAGAGACTTTAGTGAAAGATGTAATAAAATTAGAAGAAGAGGAAAGAAAAAATTACAGGGAAACGAAACGGATATCTCAAACAGTTTATATCTTGGTTATTACACCTCTTTTGTTTATTTTAATCCTTTTACTTTTAAGGTTCATAGAAGGACAGATAAAAGAGCCCATTTTAAGGGTTGAAAATGTAGCCGAGGCTATGTCTCGTGGGGACCTAACGGTTGAGGCTAAGATGGATAGACAGGATGAATTTGGTCAGATCCTTTCAGCAATCGATAGGGTGCAGAAAAGTTTTAAGGAATTGATTAAAATTGCCCAGAAGAACGCAGAAGAAATGGAAAAGTTTGTGCAAGAATTTTATGCTTCTCAACTCACCGTTTTTCAAGAGATGATTAAGTCGGCTCAAAATTCTCAGAAGATCCTTGAGCAAGCAAGCCTCGTCGTCATGACCATTGAAGAATCAGCCACTGCAACAAACGAGATAACTAAAGCCATCGATGAGATAAGCAGAAACACCACTATGGCTTCAACCATAAGTAAAGAAGCAGTAAGCAAGGTGCAAGATAGCCAAGAGGTCATGCACAGGCTAAAGAAGATTGCGGAAGAGGTGTCAAGCGTCATTGAATTAATATCTAACATCGCTGAGCAGACAAAGCTTTTGGCTTTGAACGCCTCCATTGAGGCGGCAAGGGCAGGAGAAGCGGGAAAAGGATTTGCGGTCGTTGCCAACGAAGTAAAAGAGCTTGCTAAAAGGGTGAGCTATGCTACCGCTGAGGTCGCGGAAAAGCTTTCTAAAATTCAAGCGGAGACTGAGGTTGCTGTTAAGGCAACAGACTTAGTAGCTGAAATTGTAAAAAGGATCGAAGATATAGCCACTATGATTGCTGCTGCCGTTGAAGAACAAACCATTGCCATCAAAAACATTGCGGACCAGATAAACTTAACCAAGGATACTGCAAACTACATGGCTAAAAGCGCTGAAGAAACTTACAAAACCGCTACCTCGATCGAAGAAATTGCAACTCACCAAATGGAAAAAGTAGAAGAGTTAAAGAATTTGACAGAAAGCTTAAAGCAGGTATTAAGAAGGTTTAAAGTATAGCCCTTCTAGCAAGGTAGACTTTTACTTCCTCAACATCATTGGGCAGAACTTCAACCCTTTGGGGAAGATGCTTTAGCCTTTCGACCTCTTCAGGAAGCTTAAAGCTTTGGCCGATGGCTTTGCTTACCGTTTCCGGAAACTTGGCTGGATGAGCGGTTGCCAAGCAAACCATCGGATAGCCATCCCTAAAGCTTAACCCAGCCTTTACCCCAACAGCGGTATGCGGGTCTAAAACATAACCATACCTCTTATAAAATTCAGCTATGCATTGAAGGGTTTCCTCCTCGGAGACGCTCCTTGCTAAAAAGTCTTCTTGAACGCGGTTTATCTCCTCTTCGGAGAATCTTAGGGCTTTCTCTTTAGCAAAGGTCTGCATGAGGTTTCTCACCCTTTCTCCATTTTCCTTGTAAAAATAGTAAAGGTAGCGCTCAAAGTTGCTTGCCACTTGAATATCCATAGAGGGGCTTATGGTTGGTTTGACATTTCGGACAGAATAATCCCCGGCGTTAACAAACCTTGCCAGAATGTCATTTTCGTTCGTGGCAAGAATAAGTCTTTCAATTCGTTCCTTCCCGAGCATCCTTCTTGCTACATAGCCAGCAAAGATGTCCCCAAAGTTTCCTGTTGGCACAGAGAAACGAAGGCTTTTTTTCCTTTCTAACTCTGAAACTCTGAAGTAGGCATAAAAATAGTAAATTATCTGAGGAAGAAGCCGTGCCCAGTTGATGGAGTTTACCGCGGTAAGGCGGAACTTTTTCTTAAAGGGAAGGTCCATAAAGATAGACTTAACGATGGCTTGGCAGTCGTCAAAGGTTCCTTGGATAGCAAGGTTGTGGATGTTTTCGTCTAAAACCGTCGTCATCATAAGCTCCTGAATGAAAGAAACCCGTTTGTGGGGATGGAGCATAAAAAGGGCGATGTTCTTCTTTCCTTTCACACCGTAGATGGCTGCAGAGCCAGTGTCGCCAGATGTTGCGCCAAGAATGTTTACCTTAAGCCCTTTTTTCTCTAAAAGATACTCAAGGAGGTTTCCTAAAAACTGAAGGGCAATGTCCTTAAAGGCAAAGGTTGGTCCATGAAAAAGTTCTAAGATGTAAACATCTCCTACCTTGATAACAGGGGTAACCTCTTTGGCTCTAAAGGTTTGATAAGAGGCGTAGACTAAAGCCCTTAAGTCCTCTTTCGGTATATCGTCTATAAAGTAGGTAAAAAGCTTAAAGGCAAGCTCTTGGTAAGATAGTGGTCTAAGCTCTTCAATCTCCTTTTCAGAAAGAACAGGGATTTCCTCCGGGACGATTAATCCACCATCTTCAGCCATCCCTTCAAGCACAGTCTCAGAAAAGCTTAACCCTTCAACCTTGCCTCTGGTGCTCTTATACTTCATGTCTCACCTCAATAACCCTTAGTCTTTATCACCTCAAGACGGTTTTTCATCTTATCTAAAAGTAGTCTAAGGTCTGCTTTCAAATCTTCCAAGGTGCGATGCTGTTTTTGATAGATTTTCTGAAGTTCAGAAAGCCAAAACTCAACGCATTCTCTCTCCCTCTGCACAAGCTTCTTCTGAACCTCTTCTTTTAGCTTTGCTAAAAGCTTGGGGTCAATTCCCTCCATCTTTTGCCTCCCTATAACTCTATCACCAGCAAATCTTCAGCTAGGATCACTTCGCCGGAATAGTGCTTCTTTATAACTTCAACCGGCACGGGCTCGCTATGGGGGTAGAGATGAGATATGAGAATCCTTTTTACTTTGCTAAGCATGGCAATCCTTGCCACATCCTCTGGTCCAAGATGTTGAGGAACATATACCCCATCTCCGTTTGCACACTCAAGGATAAGAAGGTCTCCCCCTTCCGCAAGCTTAATTAAGCTTTCAGTATACCCTGTATCCCCAGAATAGATTAAGCTCTTTCCCTTAAACTCAACCCTTAGGGCTAAGCTTTCTGGATTGTGGTTGACCTTAGCTGTCTTTAGCCTAAAACCCTTTAGCTCAAATTCATAGAAATCTGTATCAGGAACGAGGAAATACTCTATCAGTCCCTCCTTTGGCTCAACCCAAGAACCAAAGGCAGCCTTCAAACCTTCATGGAATCTTGCAAAGCTTTCATGGGCGATCAAAAAGACCTTATCAAGGCGGGTGTAGCCAAGGTTGTAGCGAGTGGCAAAGAGGAAAGGTATGAGGTCTGTTACATGGTCGGGATGAAAATGGGAGATAAATATCCCTGAGATGTCGTTTAAAGTAAAACCAAGCCTTATCAACTGTCTTAAGCTCCCCGGTCCAAGGTCTAAAAGAAAATGAAACTCATCAAGGCTTAAAAGATAGCTCGGCGCAGAACGCTCAACCCTAAACCAACCCGTGCCAGAACCAAGTACGGTTAGCCTCATAGGTTAAGCTCCCTTTTTAGCCTTTCAAACTCATCGGTAGAAAGCTTGCTCCTTGCCTCATCTAAAAAGACCTTAGCCACCTCTTCGTTCTTTCTAAGATTTAGATAAAGCCAAGCAAGGTATAAGCTTGCCTCTCCATCCCTTTCAGGGCTTGCAAGAAGCTGAGAAAGAAGGCTTAAAGCCCTGTCATAGTCCCCTTGTCTAAAGTAGATTTTGCCAAGGATAAGAGCTTCTTTCGGGCTTAGGTCTTCCTTCCCTGCTAAAATTTCTAAGATGTCTGAAATTTTTCCTTGGTCAAACAAGAACTGAATGAGCCTTTGTCTTATGGGTTTGTTTCCTGGGTCAAGAAGATAAGCCTTACACAGATGATACTCCGCATACGAGAGATTACCTTTGGCAAGGTAGACAAGCCCAAGGTTATGATGAACCATCGGGTCTTCCCTTATGCATCCGCAGAGCTTACTTCTAAGAAGCTTCTCTGCGGTGTCAAGGTCGGAAAAAGTATAGTAAATGCTTGCTAAGCTTAAGGTAAGCTCAACGGGTTGAAGGGTGTAGTCTTTGGCTATTTCATAAACCTTTTTAGCAAATCCTAAATCTTCAAGCTCGTAGATGATGTCACCAAGAACATGTAGGCTAAATCCTTCAACCTCTTTAAGCATAAGCCCAGCTCTCTTCGCATGTTCAAAGGCTGAAAGGGCAAGCAAAAAGGGAGAAAAACGACAAAAAGGCTCCTCCTTAAGCTTTTCTCCCGAAACAAACCCAAGGATGGCGCCTTGGGGAAGGTCCTCTTCTTTTAAAGAGAATCCTTGAGCGACCCGAAGGACATAGTAATATTCCTTTCCTTCTTCCTTTAAAATTATTTCCTCTTTAAGCTCCTCATCAAGCGGAAAAGAAGATACAATAAAGAGGAGTTTGCTAATTTCTTCTTTTTCTTTTAGGCTTAGCCATTCCTTTTCAAGCTTCAAGATAGGGGCAAGACGTTCTTCTGCCCTTTTTGTTAGCCTACTAAACCCAAGGCTTGAGATTACTTGTAGATGGTTTTCTACTTCTGAAGGATTAGGAAGCCTTGAGACCTCTGCGTAAAAACTAGTAAAGGGAACATCTTCTTTCCAGAGGGATAAAAAGAGTTCTTGAGCCTTTCCAAAGAATAAAGGGTAGAAAAAAAGGTTTTTTAGCCTGATAAAAGTAAAATCTTTGGGCAAAAAGTAGTCTTGACGCATAAAAAAGTATCCCCGAAGAGGTTTATGTTCTTCAACCAAGCATTCAAAAATTTCCTCGGTGTAAAAGTTATCAAAAAGGTGGTCAAGAAGATAGCAGCGAGGACAGATCTTTTCCCCTTTTTTGGCAAGCCAGTCTTCTACCAGAGGTAGCAAAAGGTCTTCGTGCGGAAGCTTCATAGCATTTCTTTTAGTCTTTCAAAGGCTTTTACAATGATCGGATAATCCTCTGGGAAGAGGCATCTCACATCAAGGTAGAGAGCATCCTCTTCAAGCCTTGCGATGATTGGGGTTTCACATTTTCTAAGGTAGTGTTTTAATTCCTCTGGGGAGGGGCTTTCTGAGCTAACCCGGACCGCATAGGAAGGAAGATCAAGGAGGGGAAGTGCTCCTCCGCCTGTCCTTCCTACGGTAGGAACTACTTCAAAAACAAAGCCTGGCAAGGTTAAGCTCTTGAGCTTTCTTGCAAGCTCTCTTGCCTTTCTTTTTAACTCATCTGGGCTCTTTAAAATCATAGAAAGGACGGGTATTTCTCTTATCGCCCTTTCTTCCTCTCGATAAAGCCTGAGCACCATCTCAAGACCAGCCAAGGTAAGCTTATCGATCCTTATAGCTCGGTTAAGAGGGTTCTTTCTTATGGCTTCTATGATTTCCTTTTTCCCGACGATTATACCCGCTTGGGGTCCCCCAAGGAGCTTATCCCCTGAAAAGGTAGCTACATCAACCCCTGCCCTTACCACCTCTTGAACCGTTGGCTCTTTTTTTAACCCATACTTTGAAAAATCTATCAAGCATCCGCTCCCAAGGTCTTCCATCACGGGTATCCCTTTTTTCCTACCAAGGGCTACAAGCTCTTCGGTTGTCACCTCATGGGTAAAGCCAACAATGGCGTAGTTGCTCTTGTGAACCTTAAGCAAAAGCCCGGTGTTTTCGTTTATCGCTCGTTCGTAATCAAAAAGATGGGTTTTATTGGTCGTCCCTACTTCTCTTAGGATGCAACCAGCCCAGGTCATAACTTCTGGAATTCTAAAGCTTCCGCCTATTTCAACGAGCTCCCCTCTAGAAACGATGACCTCTTTACCTTTAGCCAAGGTGTTTAAGGTAATGAGAACGGCGCTTGCGTTGTTGTTTACCACAAGGGCTGATTCCGCTCCGGTGATCTCCCTTAATAGCTCTTCAACATGCGCATACCTACTTCCACGACGCCCGCTATCAAGCTCAAACTCAAGGTTTGAATAGTATTTTCCTATGGTGTAGATGTGTTCAAGAGCTAAGGTCGGAAGAGGTGCCCTGCCCAAGTTGGTATGAACAACGACACCCGTTGCATTGATAACTCGCCGAAGATGGGGCGTTTCATACTCCTTTTTAGTCTCTTCAAAAATTCTCTTTAAAACTTCTTCTGTAAGCTCCGAGAGTTCTCCCTTTTGGAAAAGTTCTCGAACTTTTGATGCTACCCTTCTTGCCAGAGGTGTCCCGCAGGCAAACTTCTGCTTGATCTCGTTTACCGAAGGAATGCGCATCCTAATCCCTTTCGGAAGAAACAGTTAAAGATAGTTTCTTCGAACAAACCTTTCAATCCGTTCAAGGGCAATCTCAAGGACTTTCTCTTCGGGAAGAAAGATAATCCGAAAATGTTTACTGCCTGGCTTCTGTCCAAATCCGCTTCCGTGAACCACAACTACTCCTTCCTCAAGGATAAGCCTTTTGACAAAGTCAAGGTCGTTCACATTAGAGAAATGAATGCTCGGGAAGGCGTAAAAAGCACCTCTTGGCATAACACAGCTTATTCCAGGAATTGAGTTTAGCCCATGAACAAGAAGGTCCCTTCTTTTCTTTAGCTCCTTTAGGACCTCTTTAAGATATCCATTCTCGTTTAGGAGGGCAACGGGTATGGCATACTGAAAAGGGTGGGGCGCGCAAAGCCTTGCTCTAGCAAGCTTTGCTATGGCTTCCACATAGTCTGCGATGACCTCTTCCGGTCCAGACACAATTCCCCAGCCTATCCGCCAACCCGGAGCAAAATAGCATTTAGAAAGACCGTTGAAGGTTACAACCGGAACATCCTCGGCTAAACTGGCAACAGAGATATGCTCTTTTTCTTCATCAAGAATATATTGGTCGTAGATCTCGTCTGAAAAGATAACCAGTCTGTGCCTTCTGGCAATTTCTACTATCTGGAGAAGAGTGTCTCGCGAAAAGACTGCACCTGTGGGATTGTTAGGGTTGATGATAACTATAGCTTTGGTTTTGCTATCTATTGCTTTCTCGATGGAATCAAGCTCTGGTTCCCAGTCATTCTCTTCATCAAGATGGTAGTAACGAGGTTCTATCCCAAGCTTTGAGGCGATGGCTTGATAGAGTGGATAGCAAGGGCAGGGCAAGAGAATGTTTTCACCAGGGTCAAGAAGGCTTGCTATGGCAAACTCTATGGCTTCGCTTGCCCCTTGAGTGATGAAGATTGAATAGGGTTTTATTCCCTTCTTTTCAGCGTAGGTCCGAATGGCGGAGATTGCTTCCTCAACCCCCAATGACTCAGAATAGTAATTTAAGTTTTTTAGCATGGCATTGTATACTGCTTCGATGAGTGGTCTTGGAGTTTGGAAGCCGTATTTTACAGGGTCCCCAATGTTTAAATAGATTAAGTCAATGCCTCTTGCCTTAGCTTCCTTTGAAGTTTCCACGATATCACGAATAGCATACTCAACGCCCCAGGTTCTCTGAGCTGGCACAATCTTAAACTCGTATCCCATTCCTACCCTTCTCCTTGAAAAAATTATGTTTAACTTTCTAATCATCCTACAAATTTAAGGATTGTCAATATTTTATTGGGGCTGTTCAAAAAATATTATAAGACCTTTATCCTCTCCTTCTCACTCTCAATACTATCACAAAAAACCAAAGCCTCTGTAGAATAATCATATAGAGATTCCAAAGAATTGCACAGGCAATTGCCATCTTCTTAGCTAAATCCTCTCTTATCAAAGTAAAACTTGAACCTACCTTCAACTTCATCGAACCAAATACCCCTTCTATCCTATATCTCCTCTTCCTATACCTCTCCCAATTCTCAAAACTCATCCTCCTTAACCAATTCCTTATCCTCATCCTCCAACTCTGTTTCATCCCTATCGCCGGTTCACATCCAAACTTCATAACTCTCTCTATTACATCCACCGCATCGTACCCTTTATCAGCTATAAAAGGACCTCTCGGAAGTTCCTCTAACCTATCAAGAATTTCCCTTAACATATTCACTTCTGAAGCGTAAGGTCCCCCTACCTCACATCCAAGAATTATAGCCCTCCCTTTCTCATCCACTGCCACTAAACTTACCAATCTCACATGAGAACTAACCTCCCTCACTTGAGTACCTCTCATCCAATTGAGGATATATTTACTCCCAAAACCAAATCCAGTCCCATCAACTATTAAATACTTAAAATCCCATTTTGCCCGAAAAAAATGTTTAGTACTTTCATCCAAAATTTTCTTTAAAAGCTCTTCATCAAGTTTTTTAACCCTATAATGATAATCACCAAGAACTGGCACATGAAAACCTTCATGTTTAGCAATCTCAAGCACTTCTCTGTAGGAAAGTTTATAAAGTGTTTGATATAACCATAGAGTAACAATAAGAGCGTCCTCAAAAATTTTAGGCCTCCCACGCCTCTTAACAGGTTCTATGTTTTCAATCCTCTGAAAATAGGACTTTACAAAACTATATAAATGCTTCAAAGTTAAAACACTTCTCCTCATAGTTTAATAATTTAATCCTTAATTAAAATTTTTGAACAGCCCCTACAACCGCTTGACAGGTAAAA
>JBMSAU010000046.1:0-10880 GCA_049414625.1 Thermodesulfobacteriaceae bacterium | reverse complement strand
TGCGACACTTTAACTCCGTCTTCACTAATAAGGACGGAGCAAGTATTGGTCGAAACCTGCCCTACTTAAAAAGGGATTGCGACTGGGACGCTTGTCCCATCCCTTATCGCCATCGTAAACTGTCGAAACCTGCCCTACTTAAAAAGGGATTGCGACAAAAATTAAGAGGGAGTGGCTATGAAAGATGTCTCGAAACCTACCCTACTTAAAAAGGGGTTGCAACTCATTTTTTTTCTTTCTTTGTATTTACTCCGTATAATTTTGTCAAAACCTGCCCTCCTTAAAAGGGGATTGCGACTCATCTTTTTTTCTTCTTTATATTTACTCCGTATAGTTTTATCGAAACCTATCCTACTTAAAAGGGGATTGCGACTCATCTTTTTTCTTTCTTTATGTTTACTTCGTATAGTTTTTATAATTTTGTCAAAACCTACCCTACTTAAAAGGAGATTGCGACCTTAATTTAAATACAATTTTCCTGACAGGAAGCCATTCGAGTCGAAACCTGCCCTACTTAGAAAGGGATTGCGACCTGTTCTTCCATAACCGGCGAATGGGTCGAAGACTTTGGCTTTAGGGTGGGCGTATTTTTTGAGTGTGAAGGCTACTACTTGGGGTATAAATTTTGCTAGGTATTCATAGAGCGAGAAAATGCTGTGAGTTAGGATTTTTCACAGTTTTCGAAGAAAAAATTTAGTTGGTGGTTTTTGAGGTAAGTCATTTGCAACTTGTACCGAGGCTGGAAGATTTAGAAATTTTTTTGGTTACTATTAAAGAGTACATATGTAATAACACAAAAAGAGGTAGTGATATTAGGGAGTTTGGGGATGGAAAAGTATAAAGACATTGGTTTGCTTTTGTTTTTGTTAAGCCCCTTTTCAATCTTTCTTGTGGATTACGAAAAGGGTTCATTTTATATTTCTATAGCAATTTTTTTAATAATATTTTTGGGTTTTGTTTACTTTATAATTACTATATGGGAAGAAAAACTTAAACATGATAACGATGATGATGGGAGACATATATATTGATAAAGCTTGGACCTTTTTGTTTTATGTTTCCACTTTAGAAATAGATAAATTTGAAGTTTGTATGGTATCTTGCTGAAAAGTATTTTGAGAAAATGCCCATAAAATTCCTGCAAGTTTTGCTAGTTCAATTGGTTCTATTTGCATAATATATTCAATAGTATCAACTTTTATATAATATTCTTTGAGGCTCGCTGTTAAAAAAAATTTATTTGCGTCAAAACCTGCCCTACTTAAAAAGGGATTGCAACGCTACAGGGTTGCACACAAAGAGCGAGCCTTGCGAACCGAGTGCGGAAATAGTCCTGAGGTTTCTTTTCTGATAGAGTAAGTAGTTAGATTTAAATGGAACATTTTGATTTTTTGCCTTAAAAGATTAGCTTAAGCAATAGCTCTTAATGAGTTATCTTAAATTGACTTCAGAAGAAAATAAAAATAAGGAAGCAAAAAGAAATCTTTAACTTTCTTACATCCTTCCTTCATTTTGCGTAATTAACACCTATATGCTATTCCTTCCCTCTCAATTTAATTTATTTCTTTCTTTAATTTACTGCTTTTTTCTTATTGAGACAAGATTAAGACCAAACACACCTAAAAAGCCCAAACCCATTAAATAGGCGCCCAAACCTGGTTTAGCTGAAGGAATTGATCGAATTATATAGTTTATAGTATTAATACTGACTACGGTGCTATAGAGCAAAATAAGAAGTCCAAGTATGCTTGTTGAAATAAACCATATTTTAATGTATTTGACATCTTTATAGATGTTCACAACTGACAATACAAGTAAGATTAAAGGAATTGCATACAAAAGATAGGCTAGTCCCTTTAGATGAGAAATATTAACATAAAAGTTTCCCCCAGAGGCAATTGGTAAAAAAGCTCCTAACAAGGCTAAAACACTAAAAATAACAAGAGCTACTTTTTTAACCATTTTACCACACCTCCTTAATTCAGTTTATTTAATTTTACAGTAAAAAGTAAATCGATTGTAAATTTCTTCTTTATCTTCCTCTTCTCTAAGGTTATTGGTTTTTTTTATAATCCTTTCTTTGGTTTTGCGGTTTCTCTGTGGTAGACCTCAGCATCGCTTTTTTCTACTTCTTTTGCAAGTGGTAGATGCTCGTAGATAAGATACATTTTCCATGAAACCCAAGGAGCTGACAAGGTCATCCTCACATCGCCAAAGTTCCATACTGCTAATCCATCGGCAAGCCTTGGTTTTACATACCTCTTTGGTTGTCCATACCTTTTCCTTAATTGCTCAAAGAGCACATAAAACTCCTCTTTATTCATAGAGAGCGGAAAATGATAAACGATCATATAGAGCTTTCCTTTAAAAAACCAGAAGGTTGCATAGCTTAGGTTATCCACAGGAAGCCCCTTAACCTCTATCCCTTCCACATTTGGATTTGTTATCTCGCCTATTATTACTTTGTATCCACTTTCTGTAATCTTGCCCCCTTCTTTCTTGATAACTTCCAAGGTTTCTTCTTTTGTGCTAACACCAAGCTTTAGACCGAATGGCTGGGGTTTCCCCTGGGCATAGGAAATAGAGCTCATGAAAAGGAAAAAGGAGAAGAGCCAAAAAAGAATTGCTGGTTTAAGTTTCCTTCCACGCTTTTTCATGGCTTACCTCCAAAGTTTTTATGCTTTTTTTAACTTAATATGCCTTTTTTAACTTAACAGCAGTTATACGCCCTACCGCAAGAAACTGAGCACTACCTAATTGCTGGTTCTAATTATAATTAATAAAAGCTTTTAGTAAAATCTGACATGGTTTAAGTTTTAAACTAAGGTAATTCCTCATTTTATCTCACTAAGCACATTATAAAACTGTTTAATCCATAAAATGCTTCCTGGTCCCATCCTGAAGCTGTTTTAAGAATTTGTGCAAGCCCCATTTGCCACCGTAAAGCGTCAGCCGAGGGGTCTCCCTGGAGGCGCCGATCCCAAACGAAATGAGGAAAGCCTTTCCATCGTTCGGCAGGACAGATGGGGTCAAAAGGGACTGCTAAAAGTAGGTTCTCAATCATTTAAATATTCCTCAATTTGAGCATGATTTAAAGTCTAACTTAGATGAAATGCTGTATTGATGTATTCAGTTAAACTCTCACTTCATCAGCTATCTTTTTTGCTATAACAAGTATGTTAGCAAAGTTATATACATCTTCAATTTTTTCAAACCATGGCAAGATTGATTTTTCTAATATTTCTTTTAACTCACTTTTTTCTCCCTTTTTCCTTAAGAAAATTCTCTCTAACTCTTTCCTTAAAATCTCTTTAACATTTTCAAGGTTTTTCTTTTTCTCTGTTTCATATAAATTTTCCACTACTTGTAGAAATTGATAGGGAAAGGTTGCTGAAATCTTATCTGTTTTAAAGTTACATATTAAATCTTCAATAAACCCTACAAGTTCCCAATTTCCACCACATTCCCTCTCTTCTCCACTGTTAGACATATAAACAAGACAAAATCCATTTCTATTATATACGTTTTTCATTTTCTTTCCTGCTTCTTGAACTTTTTTCAGGGCTAAATAAAGTGGATATTTATGATGCACGATTAAAATTCCTGCGCTCATTGTCGCTTTAGGACTTAAAATTTCCTTGTATTTTTTCTGCAAATTATAAGCACATTTTAAAACTTCTTCGATAGGAAGAAGAGCTAATACATCATCTCCCCCTGCATAAACAAGTTTCCCATAATGTTCATCTTCCACTATTTTTCTAACCTCATTTATAGCAAAATTAGATAACCTTCGAGAAAATGTCTGATGAATAGAAGGCGAAGTTGGATGCTTTGCACATAATATTTTTTCAATTTTCTTTCTATTTTCTCCTTCAGAATAACTAATTAATACTTCAACTACTTTATTATGGATTGTATCCTTTATCTTTGGATTAAATTCCCCTCTCAACCATTTTCCTATGTGGTCTCCATCCATCTGTAAAATCGCATAGTATCTTGAAGGATTGATTTGATTTAGTTTTAAAATATTTAAAACGTTTTGAAAGTCTTCTTTACTAACTCTAAGTCCGTAATTTCTTACAAAATGGTCTTCTGTATAATTTTCTTTCATAAGAAATTCGCCATCAATTTCACGAAGAGGATCGTTTTTTAATTTTGGAACAGAAACAGAAGAAGGAAGTTCTCTATTATTATTTTTATTCTTAATAATTTCTCTAAAGTTATTAAATTCTCGCTCAAAAATTTTCTTTATTTCATCCTTTAACCTTCTCTTTTCTCCGATGCTTGCCATTTCAGAAGTTGATGGGAATTTTACAGCATCTTCAGATAAATTAAATTCGTCTTTTAGAATTTCAGGAAATAATCTTTTTGTAAGACAAACTCCACACAGTTTTTCATCTTCTTTTACATACTTCGGGCTCAATTTTTCCCAATCAACATTCAAAACTTCAAACTCACCACAAAGATGGCATTTTTCGCCTGGCTGTTCAAGTTGATAAAAATCTCTCACGCTTTTTCTTGCCCCAAGAAGTTTTTCAAGAAGTTCTAAAAGTAATGAATAAGCACTTCCCACATTAGCTGGTTTATAATAAGGATGATCAATGATTTCTTTAATCGTGTTATATAAATCGTTTTTTTCAAATAATGCTTCATAATCTTTAAGCACAGGCAGAACATATTTTTCCTTATATTTCTCACACGCAGCTTCATACTCTTTTTTAGATGGAAAATCTCTTCTTAAAGGTGGATTAGGAATTGGAGAATTGCTCCATGGAATTATAACCCAGTAAACCTGAAAATAGGTAAGAAGATGCTTTTCTATATGGTTTTTTATGTTTGGATTTACTTTTTCAGTATAGCTTTTAATCTTTTCATACACTTTTTCAGCTAAATCTTTCAATTTTCCTTTAAAGGCTTCTTCACATCTTTTTGCTAAAGTATTGTCATAAGGAATGATGGCTAAAAACCTATTCGGAAAATTAGCGATAGTAAGTTTTTCTTCTAAATCTTTATTTTTATTTTTCCATTTCTTGAGCCACTCCATAAATTTTGGCTGATTAAGGTCAATTAAAGATGAGTTATTAGAAAATTTAAAGTATAGCCATCTATCAACAAGAGGTTGACCGAAGAGATTAGGAAATACAACAATATCTGGACCAAAGTTTTCGACTAACGGTTTCATGCTTTCCCAAGTTAAATAAGAAAGCATGTAGCTACCTGCCCATAGGTCGGATGTTTTCCTTGCTTTAGAAATGAAACTTTGAACAGGAGCGATGGTAAAGAGTAAAAAAGCAGGTCTGCGTAAAGCAGAGACAATCGCCGATGTTTGAACTAAATGGTCATAAATAGAATGATTGGGAGCCCTTGAATCAGCAGGATGTTTATTTATTTCGGGGAAAATTTCCGGATAAAATCGCCATAAAAATAGAAAAATTAATTCCGCTCTTTCGTTTATATCTGGAAAATTTAATTTGTTTAAATCATCAAACAGCTCATGAACTTTCTCTACATCAGGAGATTGGACTGGTTCTTTATTTTCAGAAAAAATATCTATAAACTCACATTCATCAAAACTAACACGGGATTTCTCTTTAAAATCTTCACCTTTTTGTTCATCTTCAAATTTAGGTTGAACTATTATCCTGCTTTGTGCCGAAGCAATTTGGTCAGCAAGAATAACTATTTCATCTTCTAAAGTTTCGTTGGGAAAAATTTTATTTAATAGTTCTGCAGCTTTACTTCTATGGTCTTCGATAAAATTTATCTTGTATGGCGGGTCATGAAGAATTGCTTTTAATTTAAGTTTCCAATCCATACCTTTAACTCCTTTCAAATTGTGTTAAACTGTTTATTATACAATTTTTAGCATCTTCTCTATTTTTATCATAAATTCTTATATATATTTCATCATTTTCTCTTTTAAGCTCTATTACATTATATGGAAATCCTGCATGAGCAAAGAAAACTCTTTTATCTAAACTTCGATCTTTTTTTCAACTATCTCAAAATAAGGTCTATACTCATTCGTTAGTTTTTCTTTTACACCTTTAATTCCCATTTTTTCTTCTTCACTCCCTATTTCAACATCAATTCTATTACTTTCTATTGGAAATTTATTATAAAATTTTTCTTTTAACTCTTCAATTTTTGATAAAGGAATGTCATCTAATCTGTTAAAGCCAAATTTCTCTAAAATAGCGCTAACTAAATATGCCTTTATAAGGTTAGCAAAATTTTCTCTATATTCCCATTTTCTTATAATTTCTAATTTACTTGAATTATTTAACTCAATGTTATTCTCAAATTCTTCAGCTATTTTTTCTATCATATTTTTTAGTTCTAAGGAATTTATCATGTAACTTAGTATAAAAACAGGCAGTGCATATAAAAATGAGCCAAGGAATATATATATATTACTTTTGTTTCTATTAAAACCTATTTGAGAAATAAATTTTCCAATTTTAGATCCTATTTCACTTTTAGCTTCATTGCTAAGAAGGGAGTAAGGTTCAACAGGTCTTTCATCACTTTTATATACTGCAATTTTGGGCAAAATCTTACTTTCTTCGATGATGTTTATATTTAATTTATCAACTTTTGCTTCTCTTCCAATGTATGGGTCTGAATTTAAAACTTTTAAATTAACATCATAAACATAAGCCAAAATTTCAAGGATCTCTCTTAATGCTCTATAGGTTAAAATTATGGTATAATTTATTCCATGAGTTGCATCAAAAATAACGTCAATTTGTTCATTTATTTCTGGTAATGAATCAACAAATAATAAAGCGAGTTCTTTTAAAGCATGATAATAAAAATCAACAGCATTACCTATAAATTTTGTATTGGTAAATTCGCCAAATCCATAAGAAACTATAATTTTTTCAGGAGTAAAATTATTTAATTCTTTTTGACAAAAGTTAAAGATTAAACTTTCAGCACAATTTTTTATATCATTATAATGAGGGTTTTTAAAAAAATAAACGCAATCATCACCCAATGTATCAGCACAAACAATAATTATTTTATCTGGATTTTCTGCTTTTTTTATCAGAGATAATGAACTTTTTGTTTTTTCTGTTAGTTCATTGTAAACATATGTTACTTCGTTCCATTTTTTAGGATATCCCCAGGGAGCTACTACTACTTTCATTTATTATCCTTCCTCAATTTTTATTAAATCTCCTACTTCAACTTCTTTTGTATGTGATTCTACAACAACCCCTGCTTCTAATCTTGGGTCAAAAATAGCAATTGCCTTTACTGGATGATAAAAATGCACTAAAAAACCATACAACCATATTGGAGCTCTTCCAGAGAGAACTACAATTTTTTTAGAGAATTTATTTTTTACTGGGTCCGGCGGATGAATATTTTTTAAATCTTGTGGTTCAAGTTGCCTTTTTAACTCAAAATGAATTAAGGTTATCCCTTCCCCTATATCTTTAACTTCAAAACTGATAAAGTCATTGTTCAAATATTCCATAGCCTAACCTCGTTTTAGCTCCAACTCCAAATTCTGTTAAAGCGTCTTCAATCCATTTTTTGACATCTTGAGAAATTTTTGAAAAATTGTCATTAAACCATTCTTTGATAATACCCTTTGCCTGATTTGGAAATTCATCATCCTTTAAAGTTAATAGCCTTTCTGCTCTAAATTTATCAAACAAAACATTAAAACAAAAGGTAATTCCTTTTTTAACAGTTAAAAAAGGAATTGGATTTGGGTTTTCCCAATCTCCTGGCACTTGATTTTTGGTATAATAACCTTGATAATGAGGTGTCATAACATCAAGCTCAAAAATTTGTTGATTATTTTGAACCTCTGGATAGGCATCAAGAAAAACTAAAAGTCCCTTAAATTTCTGAGTCCCAAATAAAAGTTTGTGTTTTAGAATATCTTTTTTGTCAAAATCATTTTTATCAGAATTTGAAATTTCATCTTCGTAAAGTTGTTTTTGAAGTTTTTCTATGTCCTCATCTGATTTTTTATTTAGTTTCTCAACTATTTCCCAAAAATTTACCATTCTAACTACACCTTTTAGAGCACTTCCAGGGATGTATGGAATTCCGAAAATATGATGTAAAGTTAATGAAGTTTCAAGAACATGACCAGCCCCAAGCCCTACAACAAGCCTTGAAGCTGTTTTGAGCTTTAAACATTTATCCTTTTCGTTTTTAAATATATTTTCATATCCATGTTTTTCTAAATCAGCTCTTTGTTTTTCAATTCTTTTAGCAAAATTTTTAATTATTTTGGGGACATTGTTTATAGATCTTTGAATATTAATTACAGATTCTAAAAACCATTTTTTATTTCTTGAGTCTTCGATAATGTCTTTTCTTATAAGTTTCAGGAAAACAAGTGATAAATTTTCACATTTTGAAAAATTTAACGATCTATCTGAGTAAATATAATTTATTAGGTCGTTATAGCTTCTCATATTTCCACCTCAACAATTCTTTTCAACCAATTAGCAATTGCAAGAACTTCAATTGTTGCAAGCCGAAGGGTCTGTGAATCAGAATTAGCAAGTTCTTCAAGTGCATCATTTTTAATGTAATTTTTTTCTTTTAACCACTCATTAATCACATCATAAACATGTTTTTTTTCTTCTTTTTTATAAAAAGCAAGAGTAGGAATTAGACCATTGCTAATTATCAAAGAAGGAAGTTTTTTAGCATTTGTTCCAAATTTTTCAATTTTCGATTTATCATAGATTTCTTTTACTTCTTTTACCTTTTTGATACAAAAACTTGCCATCTCCTGTTCAATTGTCTTTCTCATTGCTACCCTCCTGAGGTGAATAAAACTTAACCCTTACAAAACCTCGTCCGATTGTTTCATCCCCACCAAGCTGAAGAAGAGAATGTTTAGAAAACAATTTATTTATTTCAAATAATACATTCTCAGCATTTATTTTATTATTTGGATTAAATGAGTCTTTTATAAAAACCAGTGAATAAAAAACACTTTCAGAAGGGACTAACTCTTCACTAAACAAAGCACCTTCCTTAACAGTCCCCCTTGCTTGGTCTATCCTTATCCTTGTTCTTATTTCAACAGCATAATTTACAAAATCTTTGAATACATTATCAGAAACTATAGCGAGATGATTTTCAAGATTGTCTGTTAAATCGTTTGTAGGAATAAGTTTTTTTAATTTTTCCGCTAAATGTCTTACTTGTTCATTATCTTTTGCTTCAAAAATAAATTCTTCAAGAGCGACAATATCCTTATTTTTAATTTTTAATTTTAGATTCTCATTTGCAATAAATACTTCATTATCAGAAATCTCAGGAATTTGAATTTCTTGACCGTTATCTTTAAAATCTACTCCTATTGCCTTTAAATCCTCCCTAAACCTTTTCAGAACAAAAGGACAAGTAATCCAAGCAAAAACTCCTCTTACTGACCGAACAGGATAGAGCAAAATTTTTGCATCGGTTATGCTTATGCAACTTGCAAAATCAGAAGCATCCTCTGGGTCAGGACCAAAGATTGTATTTACTTTATCTTTATCATTCCACTCTCTTAAAGCTAAATTCCTTATAACTCCTTTTATACCGCTTGCCCATAGAACTGGAAAAGATGTATGTCTTTCTCTTTGAATTGGTAGATCAACATAAGATACACTTTGACCAGACCCCATGTGAATGGGTGTTTCTGCGTAGAAGGTCAAAAGCGCTGTTTTCTTATACATGTTCAACCTCCATATTTTATTAAAACTAAGTTTGTTCCAATGAATTCTTGGGTCCCAACTGGGTTGCCCATTTCATATAATCCATCTTTCTTAACTAAAAAGGTTGGATTATCTATCACTCTTTTTTCATCACTTTCATTTTTTAGCAACATAATAGTTCCTGGTGGAAATGCTCTCTTTGTTTTTCTTCCTAAATTTACAGAATTTATTCCAATAATTTCATAACCACCAAAGCAAGCAGAAAGTATCTCAAAGTCTTTTATTTTAGGTAGTTTATCATCTGTTAAATCAAACACCCCATAAGTTAAAAATAAAACTTCAATTCTATCTCCTCTTTTTAGTTGAACCTCTTTTGTTTTCAATTCATCTCTAATCCATTTTGTAAAGTCATTTTTCTCAACTTCGTATCTTACATTCTTCATCTCTCCACCAAGTTTTAAAACTCTTGGTTCATCGTTAAAAAATTCCAAAATCTTGTCCTCATCATCTAAATCGGCTCTTTTCAACTCTGAATTTGAAAGGTCAAACTCTACCCAAAAAACAAAGCTTACATCATCCTTTAATCTTAAAAAATCAATCCTATAGAGGGCGTCTTCTTTGCCTCCAACTGAACGAAGAGAATCATCTATCTTAATCCCAAGCCTTGGTTCGCTTATAAAAATATCTTTATATTCTAAAACATCCTCTTTCCCGATTTCTTGATTGTTTAGCCATTTTTTAAGCCCATTACTAGAAATAAAAGCATTAAAAGGTTCAACCTCTTCTGCTCCTTTAAAGACAAAAAATGTTTGTATCTTAGAAGGTTTGTTAGTATTTTCTGGTTTAAAAAGATTTAAGCTTATATCAAGAGGACGCACTATAAAAACTTTATCAACATCCTTTTTCTTTCTCTCCGTATATACATTCTGAGGTTTTGGGAAGTATATTTTATCACCCTTTTTAATGAATGGTCCATAAACTGCTTTTAAGATGTTAGAAACTTTAATTTTTTTTATCTGATTGATTTTTGCACATATAGCACTGGCAAATGTGTTTGGATGTGGTGGGAAGGCTGAAGCCACAACATCTCCCATCTGAAATGGTCTCCCTGAACCAAAGAACAAAACATCAAAAGGTGTTAAGGTAAATCTAATCACGGATAAATCCTCCTTATAGATTTACTTATAGACTTAACAA
>JBMSAU010000045.1:0-2770 GCA_049414625.1 Thermodesulfobacteriaceae bacterium | reverse complement strand
AGGGAGTAGAAAAGATCCTTGAGTTTGACCTTCTACCAGAAGAGAGAGAAGCTTTATTAGCCGGAGCCAAAGTCTGCGAAGCCCTAATCTCACAGCTTGAGTTGTAAAAGTTTTAGGGATGTATAATAATAGATAAGGGCTAATTTAGATGAAATTGTTGTATAAAGTGCTTGATGGAATTAAATGAGCAACTACCTAAAATTTTCCATTTTTTAAAAGCACGGAGTATAGGTTCAAAAGGATTACTGAAATTAAATTCCTTTATATTTTACATTTTTGGGGTACTACTCGAATATTATTTACTTGTAATCTAAAAATTGAGTAAAGGAGATAAAAATGACCTTAGCACTATTATTAATTTTAGCTGCTATAATAATAGGCTTCATCTTAACCTACAACACAGTGATCTCAAAGAAAAACAATGTAGATAACGCACTTGGAACAATAGACGCGGAACTTAAGAAAAGAAGAGATTTAATACCAAACCTTGTTGAAAGTGTCAAAGCTTACATGCAATATGAAAAAGAGCTGTTAGAAAAAATAACAAAGCTGCGTGAATCAGCAGAAAAAACTATAAATTCAGAAGAAAGACTGCAAATTGAACAAGAATTATCAAAGGCCTTATATAATTTAAAATTAAGATTTGAAAATTATCCAGAACTTAAAGCAAGTCAGAACTTCTTACAACTTCAGGCCACATTAACAGACATTGAAGAATCAATAGCTGCAGCAAGAAGATTTTACAACCAAGCAGTAACAGAATACAACAATATCTTAGAGCAAATTCCATTTACATTCATCGCAAAAATATTAAAACTACAAAGAAAAGAAGTATTTACAATACCAGAAGAAGAAAAAGCTAATGTTGACATTGGAGAACTTTTAAAGTAATAAAGAATGAAATGAATCAAGAATTAAACAAGATAAAAAGAAAAAGAGAAAAAATTTATTCAATAATTCAAATAATAAATCTAGCAATTGTAATACTGTTGGTTGGAACTTTTCTTTTTATAATATCGGATGTTTTAAATCATAACTTCGAAACACCTTTCATTATTCCATTTATAACAATTCCACTAGCAATGATATTAATTTCAATAAATCAATACTTAAAAAGGTACTTAAACAAAGAAATTTCTAAAGCAATTTATGCACCTGCATTTAAAGAAAAAAATATTGAATTTAGCTATGAAGATGGATTAACTCTTGATGATGTTCTGTCATCTCACCTTCTACCTAAGCCAGATGATTTTGCATCAGACAGTTTAACGAAAGGAGAAATATCAGGATTTCCATATAAAGCTTCAAACATAACACTATGGCGAGAACATGAAGAAAGAGATAGCAAAGGGAATACTCGAACAACCAGGACTATAATATTTGATGGAAGAATGTATATTATAGAAACTCCATTTAACAAAAAAGGAATAATTCTCAAGTCAAAATTAATTGGAAAAGAAAAAATGTTAAGTAATATAATAGTAATAATTGTAGTTTTAACGACTACAGCAATAATAGTGCCCAACATGTTACATATACTCTCAGATCCATTTTTTAAAAAAAGCTTTAAAGAAGATCTATTTCCTTTTAGTACTATATTTATAGTATTTCTACTGGCAATAATTGTGGCATATATATCAAACAGAAAAAAAGGATATCAAAGAGCTAAACTTGAAAGTAGTCAATTTAACAAGTACTTTGAAATCCAAACACAAGATCAAGTAGAACTTAGAAAAACTCTTTCGCCTGCAGTAATGGAAAAATTGATAAACTTAAGAAACTCCATAGGCGAATTCCATCTATCAATGATAGGAAATAAAATATTTTTTGCTTTCCCGAAATCTTTCTCTGTAAAATACGACAAACCCATTGAAGAACTTTTAAAAGATGCAAAAGAAATAGTAGAAAAAGAAATTGAAACTATTAAGACTATAATTGAAACTTTAAAATTAGAAGAAGAGAAAATTAAAAAGGGAGCAATAAATTAAGTAAAAAAGGATTGTTCAACATACTCCACCATGCCATAATAAAGCATGGTAGTGGGTAGTATCTCGTTAACTATATAAAAACTTGAGAGGGCAGGGAAGACATGGTAGCTTCCCCAAAAAATACTGACCCAAAATCACTAAAAAAGTGGGGAAGCTACCATGAAAAGAACAGACTAATTATTTCAAAATCAGTCAAGCTTACCTTGGCTGCTAAGTCAGATTTTTCAAAGGAAGGTAAGTAAAGAAGCCAATCTGACTTTTCTAAACTATATAGCTACCTTTTTTTCTCAAGCTCTTGTATACTCAAAAGGGCCTCTCTAGCATCTCTTTCTGCACCGAGGGATTTAAACAGATTATAAGCCCGAGTAAGGTAATCTTTAGCCGTCTTTTTGTCTCCCTTGTCTCTGTAAAGCAAACCAAGATATTTATATCCGTGAGCCTCCGAGTATTTATCACCGACCTTTTTTACACCCTTAAGACCTTCCAAAAGATACTTCTCCGCCTTTTCATAATCTTTCATCTTTCTGTATGTATCCCCAAGGTTAAGTTTCGACCTAGAAGCTCTGTGATAGTCTCCATACCTTTCGCCTATTTCTATCGCCTTTTTGAGGTATTCCACAGCCTTTTGATAGTTGCCTTTTTGATAATAGATATTAGCAATATTGTTGTAAGTGGGAGCCTTTCCCTTTTCGTCTGTTTGCAACCTTAAAGACTCTTCGTAATAGCCTAGGGCTTTATCCAATTCGCCTTTAGCGTAGTATATTAAAGCGATGTTGTTCAAG
>JBMSAU010000044.1:0-18274 GCA_049414625.1 Thermodesulfobacteriaceae bacterium | reverse complement strand
AAGGCGGAAGCTCCGTTGCCCCTAACAATAGATAGCCTAAAGGATTGAGCATGTTCCATAAAATTCTAAAGACCTTTTCCTTCGTCTCCTTAGCAAAGTATATCAAAACATACCTACATAGAATGAGGTCAAACTTCATCCTCACTTTTTTATCCGCCTCAAGAAGGTTTACTACTTCAAATTTAACCATAGATTTTACTCTTGGGTCGATCTCCCAGTAGGCTCCATTCTGTTTGAAATACTTAATAAGGTATTGCACAGGGAGCCCCCTGTTTACCTCTATTTGATTATAAACACCTTTTTTTGCCTTCTCT
Source organism: Thermodesulfobacteriaceae bacterium (assembly GCA_049414625.1). Taxonomy (GTDB): domain Bacteria; phylum Desulfobacterota; class Thermodesulfobacteria; order Thermodesulfobacteriales; family Thermodesulfobacteriaceae; genus WYEG01. The sequence continues at coordinate 17,960 of JBMSAU010000044.1, read as the reverse complement.
ATCGCTGAAATGGAAATATCCGTTGCATAGATGTTAACCTTTACGCTGTTTAAATAGGCAGAAAAATGTTCAAGGATCAACATGGCAATGCTATAAGGTTCTTGCCCCGTTGAACAGGCTGATGACCAGATGTTGAGCACCCCATCCTTTTGCTTAAGCTTAAAAAGCTCAGGCAATACATTGTTTTTTAGCGCCACAAAAGGGTGCTCATCCCTAAAAAAGTAAGTCTCATTCGTAGTCAAGGCATCGATAAGTTGAGTTAGAAGCTGAGGAGTTAAAGAGGACTTTACCTTTTGGTAAAGCTCATCTATGGTTTTATAACCTAAGGTTACGGCAAGTTCGGTAAGCCTGCTTTCCAGTAGGTATTCTTTCCCCTCCCGGTAGGAGATTCCGCTTGTCTTTTCTAAAAGGGTGGTAAAGAAGTTGAAAATCTCTGGCTTCATTTCAAAAACTCCGGAAGAGTTCTTTTAATCTCTGAGGAATTTGAGGAAGAGGTAAAATTTCATCCGCTAAGCCCGCCTCAACCACCGCTCTTGGCATTCCATAAACAACGGAAGTTTCCCTATCCTGAGCAATGATGCCTCCTCCCCGTGCTTTGATCTTCTTTGCCCCTTCTAGTCCGTCCCTTCCCATCCCAGTAAGAATAAGTCCTAAGGTTGTCCCTCCGTATACATCGGCTAAAGATTCAAAAAGAACATCAACCGCTGGTCTACAGTTGTTTCTTGGAGGTCCTTGATGAAGCCTGATGTGCTTTTGTCGGTTCTCGAGGCTAACTTCCATATGAAAGTCACCTGGTGCTATATAGACTACCCCTTCCTTTATGGGTTCTCCATCCTCTGCCTCTTTTACCTTAAGCTTTGAAACCCTATCAAGCCTTTCTGCAAGCTGGGCTGTAAAAAGGGGAGGCATATGTTGAACGATAAGGATAGGGACGGGAAAATTTGAGGGCAACTCCTTTAAAATCTCAGCTAAGGTCTGGGGTCCACCGGTTGAGACCCCAATCCCTAAAACCCTGTATAAACCGGGTCTTAAAGCCCGCGTTGAGGCACAAACCTTCGACACAAGCGGAACATCGTAACCAACAAGAGCCTTGATCTTGGGAAGCAATTCCTTCTCAATCTTCTGCACACTTTCCACAAAAGATTTAGAGGAAGGCTTTGGGACAAAATCATGAGCACCAAGGGATAAAGCTTCTACAGTTGCCTTTGCTCCTTCCTGAGTTAAAGAAGAAAACATTAAGATCTTTGAGTTTGGAGATTCCTTTTTCAAATATTTTAAAGCCGTTAAACCATCCATCTTTGGCATCTCGACATCAAGGGTAATGACATCGGGTCTTAATTCCTTAGCCTTTTCTATAGCTTGCACACCATCAGAGGCTTCACCTACAATCTCTATCGCTTGATCTTTTTTCAAGACCTCAGTTATAAGCTTTCGCATTATGGCTGAATCATCAACAACAAGGACCCTGATCTTTTTATTCACTTTAAAATCCCTCAAAAAGATATCTGATCTTTGTTTCAAGCATCTCTTTGTCAAAGGGCTTCATAAGATATTCATTTGCCCCGGCCATGATGGCATCTATCACGCTTTTTTGCTGATTTTCGGTGGTAACCATCATCACTTTAATTTCTTGGTATTGAGGATTGGCTCGTAAAATCTTAAGAAATTCATAACCGTTCATGACAGGCATATGCCAATCTAAAAGAATGAGAGAGATGTCAGGATGCTCTTTTAGCACCTCAAGCGCTTCTTTTCCGTTTTCGGCTTCAAGCACTTCAAACCCAAGCTCTTCTAAATACTTCCTCTCAATCTGTCTAATTGCCTTAGAATCATCAACAACAAGCGCCTTCTTCATCACCAATCCCTCGGTTTGGCTAATATTTCTCTTACCTTTAAGTTAAAAAACATGTTCGAAGGCACCGCCTTAATGATGGCTACTGTGTCAGCACCCCTTGCCGTTCCAGCTACCGCAATAACATCCTCAGGTGGGATCAATCCTGCATCGCAGGCCATAAGCGTTATCTCCACACAAACCTTAAGCCCCTGCCCCAAAATCCTCAAAGTTTGAGCAATAAGGGCTTCCTCAGAATAATGGAAGTGGCTTCTTATGCTTGCTCCAACTCCGCGAAACACATGGGTCCCGGTGTAAACCTTTGCCCCAAGAGATTCAAGTTCCTTTCTTCTTTCAGGAGTTAGCTCATTCGTCCCGGGCTCTTTAAACCCATAATTATGAGTAACGATAACCAAATTTACATTCGGAAACTCACGCAAAGCCTTAGCAAACTTTAGCCCCGTATCACCAAATGTCGAGGCGACGACTACATGATTTATCCCCTCTTCGCTTATAGCTCTTTTTACTACCTCAACGCAAGCCTCAGTGTTAACTACCCCAGCCTTTTCAAAATAAATCACCTCTCTCCTGATCATACCTACCCCCTACTCTCTAACAAGTAGCCCGGTTCTAATGGTTTATGCTGGAGAAAAATATTAACGATGCCCTTTCTTATTGACAAGGCTTCTTTTAACTCCTCTAAATACTCCTTAGCAAAATCAAGGCTCTCTTTGCTCGCAAAATCAATACTTATCTGAAGATTTTTTTCCTTTAAATAAAAACTCGCTTCTAAGAGACCTAAATAGGGGAAAAACATCCGTATGGCAAAAAGTTTAGTTTTACCCTCCTTTTCTTCAGGGACTTCAAACTCAAAGTATCCCCACCCGTTCCCTTCTGGAAAAACGACGGGGAGTAAAAGTTTATTATCCGAATACACAGGTTGCTTGATTTTAATTTTGCTAAAGATAGAATTCTCTTCCTCCTTACCTTTCCTCTCGGTCTTTTGCTCTGCGTAGGTTAAAGCTTCCCTAAGAAGGCTAATCAACCTACCTACTTCCTCTTTTGCTTTTTCCTGGATAAGTTTCGTCTCAACCGAAGACCCTCCGGAAGCCTCCTTTCTTAAAACATCAACCATTAAGAGAAGGTCCGTTGACCTCTTCTGAGGGCTTATAAGCTTCAATACTATCTCTGGCTCGGTTCTTTCAACTCTTACTCTTAGAGTTTCTCCAACTTTGAAGTCCTCAGGATTAAATGCTCCGGCAATCTGCGCCTGAAACTTATCTCCCCCAAGCTCAAGATAGAGCATCTTACCCTCAATCTGAAGGACACGAACCGTTAACTCTCTTCCTGGTCGAGAAAGAAGGCTAAAAAGGTTCTCAGGCAAAAAATAAACCGGTAAATTAGGAGGAACTTGGATCATTCTACCTTAAACCCCTTACTTTTTAAAAGAAGCTCAACCTCACCTTGACTTATCCCAAGCTTTCTGGCAATCTCTTTAGGACTAAAGCCTTTTTTGAAGAGTGCTATCGCCTCTTCTGTAGGTAAAGCTAAGCTTTGAGCACTTTGAGAAGGATTACCCAACCTTTCCAAAGTCCTGACTAACTCTTCGGCTCTTAAGATGCTTTCCTTGACCTCATCCCAAGGGAGCTCCAAAAATCTCTTAATTTTAAGATATAACCAAAAAATTAAACCTATAAGAATTAGGTCGAGAGCTAACAAAATCCAGATTATTACTTCCTTCCCCACCTAATTAACTCCAAAGAATTACAGCTTCAATCTCAAGGCTCTCGGGAATGGCTTTTAACTTCTTTTTTTTAAGGTATTGTTTCAATTCTTCTTCAAGAATTTGAGTGTTCTTAAGCTTTTCCCGGCTCAGGTCTTTTTTATTTAAAAAAAACTCATACACAGCCTCTCTTAAAATCAGCTCCGAAGCCTTGGCTTGCTTAAAATTTTCATAATCATTGTACACACAGTAAACATCTACCCTTAAAAATCCCCCCTTCCCATAAGAGAAAAGCAAGTTCTTAATCTCAATGGTATACCTTTGTGCTAAGGTAAAGTTCCCCTGTGTAGCCCCAGTTTTGTCTATCGTCTCCTTAGCTAACTTTTCAGCTCCTTTTTCTGCTACTTCTTCCTTTGTGTCTGAAGCTTTTTGTTATACTCTTTTCGCTTGCAAGTTCTCTTGAAGTTTCAACCTGTTTTGTGCTGTAAAGCAACTGATAAATAAAATAAACTCCTAAAAAAATTAAAAATAAAGGAATTACTAAACCAGCAAGAAGAAGAAGAAATCTTTTTTTATTTTCTAAAAGCTTCTTTGTCTTTGGTATCTCTTCATCAACTTGCTCTGTCTTTTCTAAATCTTCGATTACACCCTCTCTTCTTTCGAGGTTTTCCTTGAATGAAATGTTCTCTTTTTTTGGTTCCCTCTCCAATAAATTAGCCTCCAAAAACCTTCTCGAGCTTTTCCTTTAAAGTTTCCGGAGTAAACGGTTTTACAATGTACTGGTTTACCTTATACTTGATAGCCTCGAGGATGTTTTCCTTTTGGGCTTCGGCGGTTACCATGATAAAGGGGATATCCTTTAAGTTCTCATCGCTTCTCACCGCCTTAAGAAGTTCAAGCCCGCTCATCTTAGGCATGTTCCAATCGGAAATTATTAGGTCAACCTTTTCTTTCTTTAAAATCTCAAGGGCGGTTGTCCCATCGTCAGCCTCTGAGATGTTTTTAAACCCAAACTAAGTGAGGATGTTTCTGATGATCTTTCTAATGGTGGAAAAGTCATAAACGATGAGTATCTTGATGTTTGGGTCCATGGGCATGTTTATCCCCTCCTTGACTAAATGTATCTTCTTGTTTTAGGATTGCCCTTAACTTCATGATAGCCTGATTATGTATCTGAGAAATCCTGCTCTCAGTGTAGCCTAAAACCTTTGCCACTTCCTTCATCGTTAAACCTTCATGGTAGTAAAGCGCAAGAACAAGCCTTTCTTTCTCGGATAAATATTCTAAAGCCTTCTCAAGCCTTTCAACAAGGTCCTTTAAAATATAATCCCTTTCAACATCCTCGTTCGAAGCAATAAGATTTACTAGAACATCTTCGTCATAATCAGGGTAGAGCTGTTTTAAGTTTTCTAAGTCTATAAACTGGACACCCTTTAAGTTTTCCAGCAACTTATAGTACTCATCCAAAGAAAGCCCCAAGGCTTCGGCTATCTCTTCCGTTTCTGGCATTTCTCCCTTTTTGTTATAGAGCGCTCTTATAGTCTCTTCTAACTCGTTTGCCTTATCTCTTACACTTCTTGGAATTATATCAAGCTTCCTTATTTCATCAAGGATAGCACCCTTGATGCGGATCTCCGCATAGGTTCGAAACTTAACCTTCTTTGAAGGGTCATACCTTTTGTAAGCTTCGATCAAACCTATTACCCCAGCTGAGACTAAATCTTCTTTACTAAGGACTGGTTGACCAAGATAGGCATACCTATTGGCGTAGTAATTTATGGTTGGTAAAAATTCCTCCACTAGCTTTTCCAATGGTGGCAGGGAAAATGTCTTTGTCATGTCTTCTTTCCTTAAAAATTGCTAACAAATCTATCTAAAAACTGAGCTAGACTATCTTTCTTTCCTTTAAACTGTAAAACTTTAAACGCAATCTCTCTCAATTTTTTACTTACAATGCTATCCGAACAAAGTTTAGCAAAAGGAATTTGAGATTTAATCGCTCGTTTTACGCATTCATCGTATGGGATGGCTCCGAGATAATTTAAGCTTAGCTCGGGTAAAAACCGTTCTACCACATAGAGAAGCCTTCGGTATATCTGCTTTGCCTCTTCGTCTGATTTTACCATATTGACCACCAAGTTAAAATTGGAAAGCCTTAATTTTTGATGGGAAACCTTCAGGATAGCATAAGCGTCAGCTAAGGAAGTAGGCTCAGTCGTGCAGATGAGGATACGTTCCTCGGCAAGCTGATTAAAGAAAAGAACATTATCGGAGATCCCAGCAGAAAGGTCAAAAAGGAGGATATCGTAAGGCTTTAAAGCCTCTTCAAGCTGGGATTTTAGCTGAACCTTCTGGGCTGGTGAAAGTTGGGTTAGCTCTGAAACTCCAGACCCAGCAGGAATAAAGTCAAACTTATACTCTGTGCGGTATATGATATCTTTCAGAGTTAAGTCACCGCTTAACACATACCTCACATCAAACTTTGGCACTACGCCAAGCATAACGTCAACATTGGCTAAACCAAGGTCAGCATCAAATATTATCACCTTCTTGTTCAGCTCTGCTAATAGGCAGGCAAGGTTTATCACAAAGCTCGTCTTACCAACTCCTCCTTTACCGCTTGATACCGCAATGCTAAGCATGCTATCCTCCTTTATTTTAAATTTTATTCATTCCTCGGAGCAGGAGATTAGCTAAATCTTGCGGGTCAACCTTTATGAGGTCTTCAGGCACCCTTTCTCCAATCGAAAAATAAGAAACAGGCGGTATATCCTCATCAAGAAGCCAAAAGAGTGGGGCTCCCCTCTTTATTTTATCAACAAAGGTCAATGCCAACTCGTTTATTGGGAGGTCTTTTAATCTTTGCCAAAGCTCCAAATGATGCTGAAAGTCTTCCGTCGCCTTAACTACCAAGCAAAACCTCAACTCTCTTAGCATCCTTGTTATCTCTACCAAATCCTCCGGCATAAACTTTTTCCCAAGCCCCGGGGTATCAACCAACACATAATCAAACTCCTGCTTCAGGCTTGGGAAATGATTTATCAGCACATCCCAGTCTATCCAGAGATAAGGAATTTCAAGAAATTGGGACATTCTTTGGAACTGTTCTCTGCCCCCTATTTTATAGTTATCTACGCTAACTATCAAAACCTTACCCCTACCCTCCCTTTTGAGTTTAAAGGCTATCTTAAAGAGAATGGTGGTTTTCCCGCATCCTGGCTCTCCGATTAAAACCCTAAACCTTTCTTCCAAAGGAACTCCTTTCTTCTTACAGCCTTCCTTTACAAAATCAACCAAGCTTTTATCCTCAGCTATGATCTTATCAACCATAAAAGGTGGAATACAAAGCCGTAGAAGCTCTATCTCTTTTTTTAGCCTTAGCTGTGGTGTAGAGAGCGCTTTGACCATCTCTTTTATTTCTTGAAGTTCTAAAAAAAGCTTCTTTTCTATTGCCGTAAAAGGTAAGAAGCCACCTTCCTCCACCGTATTTTCTTTTGGCTTTGAGGGTTCGGGGGATTTTGGAAGTTCTGGCTCATCAATCGCGGCAATAACCTCATAGAATTCCACTCCGTTCTCAACCACCTTCTCAGAATCCATAATGACCGCATTCTCCCCAAGCTCTTCTTTTACTTTTCTTAGAGCATCTATCATGGACCTACCACGAACTCGTCTTATCCTCATGGTTATTCTCTCGTAAGTCTTATTACTTCAAGAATTTCCACGTTAATCTCCGGTGGAACCTCGGCTTGGGAAATTACCGGAACATAAGCTAAGCTTCTCTCTATCAACCTTCTCAAATGCCTTCGAACAAGCGGACCACATAGAACAACTGGAATTATCCCCCTCTGCCCCGCCCTCTCTACAGCCTGAGTAATGGCAGCTACAACCTTTGCCCCAACCTTCGGGTCGATCAGGAGAAATGTCCCTTGCTCAGTCCGCTGTAAACTCTTCTTTAAAATCTCCTCAACATCCTCTCCGATTAAAAGGCTTGGAAGCCTTCCTTCTTGAAGGTAGGGTTTAACGACCATCCTGCCAAGCCTTTGCCTGACATACTCTGTCAAAACATCAGGGTCTTTGATGTTTGCCCCGTAGTCGCTTAAAGTTTCAAAGATGGTTATAGTATCCTTAAGAGGGATACCCTCCCGTAGTAGATTTTGCAACACTTTTTGTATGGTAGTTATGCTAAGGACATTCAAGGTCTCTTCAACAAGCCTTGGATAATACCTTCTCAAGCTGTCAACTATCTTCTGCACTTCCTGCTTAGTTAAGATTTCATCGGCATACTTCTTGATTATTTCGGAAAGATGGGTGGTGATGACCGTGCTTAAACTAACCACCGTAAAGCCTGTTAGCTCTGCCTCTTCTCTTTGGTTTTCCGTAATAAAGTAAGCCTTCATTCCAAAGGCTGGGTCGGTGGTTGGGATGGCGCCTTGCGGGGGTGGAACCGCTGGGTCAGAAGGTATAGCAAGGAGATAGTTCGGGAGAAGCTCAGCCTTAGCAACTTCTACTCCTTTGATGAGAATCTGGTACTCGTTAGGCTTAAGCATGAGGTTATCCCGAACATGAACTGCAGGTATCATGATACCAAGCTCGTTTGCAAGCTGTCTTCTCAAGGCTTTTATTCTTTCTAAGAGGTCCCCCCCAAGGCTTTCATCAGCTAAATAGATGAGCCCATAACCAAGTTCTACAGCTAAAAGCTCAACAGGACGAATTTCTTCAAACTCTGATGGGGGTGCTTCTACCTTTTCTTCCTTCCCCTCTTCTACCTCACCAGAGACAACCCTATAAGCCAAATAACCAAGTGCTAAGAAAACCAAGCCCAAGGAGAAAAGGGGCAAAAAGGGCAAACCAGGAACAAGACCTATTAAAATAAGAGATAGTCCGGTTAATAAGAAAACGACAGGCTTTTTGGCAAACTGCTTAGCTATGTCCTTAGTCATGCCAGACTCAGAGGCGGCTCTACTGATCAAAATTCCTGCCGAGGTTGAAACGATGAGAGCTGGTATCTGGGAAACTAAACCATCACCGATAGTAAGAATAGTGTAAGTTTCGGCTGAGGTTGCAAGGTCAAGCCCTTTTTGAAGGGTCCCAATAAGTATGCCTCCGATGATGTTTACAAAGATTATGATGAAACTGGCTATGGCTTCTCCTCGGATAAACTTTGAAGCACCGTCCATTGCCCCATAAAATTCAGCCTCCTTAGCTATCTCAGCCCTTCTTCTCTTAGCCTCAGCCTCATCGATAAGCCCAGCATTAAGGTCAGCATCGATAGCCATCTGTTTTCCTGGCATGGCATCGAGCGTAAACCTCGCCGCAACCTCTGCGATTCTTCCCGCACCCCTGGTAATGACTACAAAGTTTATCAAAGCAAGGATCAGGAAGACGATAAAACCTACGATGTAGTTTCCACCAACGACAAACTCTCCAAAGCTCTTGATTAGGTATCCTGCCGCATCCGTTCCTTCATGCCCCCGAAGAAGAATAACCCTGGTTGTAGCCACATTCATGGCTAACCTAAAAAGGGTTGTGATGAGCAACAACGATGGAAAGGCTGTAAAATCAAGAGCCCTGTTTACCTGCATGGACATTACTAAAATCAAAAGGGCAACTGAAATGTTTAACGATAACGCAAGGTCAATGATATGCTTAGGAAGAGGGAAGATTATCAGTCCTAAGAGAAGGAGGATGCCTACTATAGCTGTCAAATTGTAGATATCAAAGGTTGTTCGTAGGTTTTGTGCTCTCTCCATAATGTTATTCTCTTAGAAGCCCCTTCTTTTTTCTCTAAGCTTGTATACAACCGCTAAAATCTTAGCCACCGCCTCGTAAAGTTCTTGGGGTATGTAATCACCCACCTTTGTCTTATAATACAAAAGGCGTGCCAACGGCGGGTCCTCAAATATGGGAACATCGTTTTCCTGGGCAATCTCTTTTATCTTCTGGGCTAAGTAGTCTACGCCCTTTGCGACAACCTGCGGGGCTGGCATCTCTCCCATCTCATACTTTAAAGCCACGGCAAAATGCTCAGGGTTTGTTATAACCACATCAGCCTTTGGAACCTCAGCAAGCATCCTTCGCCTTGCAAGCTCCCTTTGCTTTTGCCGAATGCGAGCCCTAACAAGGGGATCACCTTCAGTCTGCTTCAACTCCTCTTTAAGCTCTTCCCTTGTCATCCTAAGCTTTCTCTCAACCTCCCACCAGTTGTAAAGCCAATCAAGAAGGGAAAGAAGAAAGAGAATGAAAAGAATTTTAATGATTAAAACCTTTGTCAGATGAACCATAGATGCTGTCAAATATCCGACAGACATACCAAGAAGATTAAGAATGCCCCTTATTTCATCCTTGATGATAAAATAGGAAACGAGGATAATGATAGCAAGCTTAAGAAGGGATTTTACCAGCTCAAAAAGGGAGGTTAAAGAAAAGAGCCTTCTAAAGCCTTCAATGGGATTTAGCCGTTCAAACTTAAGACTTATAGCCTCAACAGCCCAAACCCCGCCCCCTGTCTGCAAAAGATAAACAATGAGCACGCTAAGCGTTAGAAGGACAAAAAGAGGCAAAAGAAACTTCATGAGGCTAAGGAGGAAAAACTTAAATAGGTAAAGGGTTGAGGGGAGGTCTATAGAAAGGTTAAAGCTCGTGAAGGAATAGCCAAACATGAGGTTGATTTGAGAAAGAAAAAGGCTTCCAAGGAGAAGAAGGGAGGAAGTTCCGGCAAAAAGCACGGCAACGGAGTTTAGCTCCCGGCTTTTAGCAACCTGTCCCCGTTTGCGAGCCTCCTCTCGCCTTCGAGGCGTTGCCTCTTCTGTTCGTTCTTGTAGCGTTTCTTCTGGCATACTCTACACCCCTTATTGCCCTGCCTTTAACAGGTATAGAGTAAAGCTTTTAAAGGCTGAAAGCTGCGCTTTTAAAACCTTGGGCAAAAATAGGAGCATGAGCCCAAAAACTAAGAGACCAAGCCCTAAGGTTAAAGGGAAGCTAACAAACATTACATTCATCTGAGGAATAAATCGACCAACTATGGCAAGAACAACATATACTAAAAGCATAAACAAAAGCATGGGACCAAGGAATCGAAGGCTTAATTCAAAGATAAGTCCGCTCTTTTTAAGAATATAGGAGAGTAAGTCCTGTTTAAACAAAAAAAGACCTGGTGGCAAATAATCAAAGGAGTAAACAACAAAAATTAAAAGATGATGATGAAAGTCTAAAGTAAAGAAAAAGAGAAGAAAGAGCAAGAAAAGAAATTCAGAAAGAATAGGTATGCTAACTCCGCTAATAGGGTCAATGGTCTGGGTAATACCAAACCCCATCTGCAAACCAACTATCTCTCCTCCTATCTGTATTCCAGCAAGGATGAACCTTAAAAAAAGAGAAAGAAGAAAAAAGATTAGAAAATCAGAAAGAAGTAAGAAAAATAATACGAGAGGAGAATCGGGAAAAGGTATATTAAGTTTTATCACTGGGACAAGGGCTAAAGATAGAACTAAACTTAAAGCCACTTTAACTCTTGTTGGCAAATAGGCTGTGGTAAAAAGAGGGAAGAAAAAAAATAGTAGGATAAAACGTTCTAAAAGAAAAAGAAAGGCAATAAAATAGTTCTGTAAATAACTTAAGATCTCTTGAGTCATAGTTTAATCATTTTATAAAAGCAGGTATGTTTAAAATTAACCGAGAAGTAAAATCTGTTAGTGTTTTTAACATCCAAGGGAGGGTAAAGAAAAAAACAAGTATCATAGCAAGGATCTTAGGGACAAAGGTTAAGGTCATCTCCTGTATCTGGGTTACTGCTTGCAAGATGCTTATCACAAGACCAACGATCAAGGCGGTGGTTAGAAGTGGTAAAGATAAAATAAGGGTAATCTTTATAGCTTCTTTAGCGAGACCAATAATCATGGCATCAGTCATCTTTTTACCTCCTTAATAAAAGCTTTTGACTAAAGAGAAGATAAGCAAATTCCAACCATCAACCAAGACAAAAAGAAGGAGCTTGAGAGGAAGGCTTATCATCACAGGGGGTAGCATGATAATACCCATAGAAATCAAAACTGTTGACACAACTAAGTCGATAATTAAAAAGGGTATGTATAGAAGGAAACCAATCTGAAAGGCTGTCTTTAGTTCGCTTATCATAAAAGCTGGGATAAGAGTAAGCAAGGAGACATCCTCTGGAGTTGCTGGTCTTGGTTCACCCCTAAGCTTTACAAAGAGGGCTAAATCCTTTTCCCGGGTATTTTTAAGCATAAAAGCTTTAAAAGGTGCAGAAACCCTCTCAAAAAGCTTCTTCTCATCGATCTTCTTTTCCATGTAAGGTTTAATTCCTTCATCGTAAGCCTCCTTAAAGACAGGAGCCATGATAAAGAAGGTCAAAAACAGGGCTAAGGAGATTAAAACCTGGTTTGGAGGGGTAGCCTGAAGTCCAAGAGCGTGTCTCAAGATAGAGAAGACTACGATAAGCCTAGTGAAGGATGTGAGCATAAGAAGAAGGGCTGGGGCTACAGAAAGGACTGTCAAAAGAAAGAGTATCTGTAAAAAAACTGACACTTGCTGAGGGTTCGAAGCCTGCTCTATCCCAATCTTAAGCGTTGGTATGGCTATGGTTACCAGTTGAACCATCCTTCAACTCCGTCAAAAGTGTTAGTCCCTTGTCGGTCAATCCAAGCAGGTACCGTTTACCTTCTACTTCTATAAGCAAAAGCTGTGCCTTATAGCTAATAGGCTTTACCTCAAGCACCTTAATGCGATGGCCCATAAGACTTTTAACCTGATATTTCCTGTAGAAGTGCGCCATAACTGGCAAAAGGCTAAGGATAAGAAGGATTATTCCTAAACCCTGCAGATACTGTATCCACTCCATCTTAGCTCCCCAGTTTTTTAACTCTATCTTGAGCGCTGATTATTTCCGTAACCCTTACTCCAAACCTATCGTTTACGACCACCACCTCACCCCTAGCCATAAGCTTTCCGTTAACAAAGATGTCAACAGGCTCCCCAGCGATCCTATCAAGCTCGATGATAGAGCCCTGGGTGAGTTTAAGCAGGTCTTTGATCAACATCTTCGTCCTTCCAATTTCAACAGAAACTTCTAAGGGAAGGTCAAGGATAAAGTCTAACTCTTGAGGAGGTTCAGTCCCCCGTGCAGGGCTTAGTTCTTTAAAGGTCATCGGTTGGGAGGATGGCGTTGGCCTAGTTTCAATGACCTCTTTCTTTGCCTCTGCCTGACTAGACTTTTCTTCCCCTTCGCTTCGAGCTTGAGCGGATTCCTTCAAAGCCTCTTCCCACATTTTCATTAAATCTTCAGGACTTATCTCCTCTTCTTGAGTTTCTCTTTTGATTTCCTCATCAGCCATCACAGCTCCTCCTCTTTTTCTGGGATTATGAAGCTTTCTATCTGTAAGGCTAAATGGTCCCGATATATACCCATTTTGGCTAAGTATTTTGGCACGCCCTCTACCCACACCTCAACGGGTTCGTCAGCCTTTTTGTTCAAAACTATGACATCTCCTAGCTCAAGGTTTATTAAATCCCGCACGGTGATCTGTGAATGCCCAAGTATCCCCTTTACCTCTACCTCAGTGTTAAAAACCAGTCGCTCGATAGCTCTCCGCCACTTGGGGTCGATAACCTCTTCAAGCTGATAAGGAGAGTAGAGCTTATCCTTTATGGGCTGAAGGGTGGTTAAAGAATAACAAAAGAGAATTTTTCCGCTTAAGGCTTCAAGCTCAACATTAAAGCCTGCTACAACCACCGTCTCCTCAGGCTGCATAACCCTGGCAAACTGGGGGTTTACCTCGCTCCGGACATACTTTATTTTGATGGGATAGATGTTTCTCCAAGCCTTCTCGCATTCAGCAAAAATTACATCCACCACCCTTTTAATAAGGCGCTGTTCAATTGGTGTAAACTCCCGTCCCTCAACCTTGATAGTCTTCTTTTCGCCACCCCCAAGAAACCTTTCAACGAAAACAAAAACAAGCGGAGCATCGATGATGAGTAAACCATGCCCCTTCAAAGGCTCTGGTTTGAAGATATGAAGAGAAGTAGGCACAGGTATCTTATTAAGAAAATCTTTAAACCTTTCTAATTGAGTTGGGAGAGCGCTTAGTTCGACCATTTCCCTAACCAGAGTAGAAAAACTCATGCGAAGAGACCTGATGAGGTAGTCGTTAATAACATCAAACCCGGGGAGCTTAAGCCTTGTAGAGATTGAATAATCTTTAAAGTTAAATGGTTTAACTTTTTCTTCTTGTGGCTTCTCCGGAGTGGTATCGATCTTTCCTTCGGCTAACCCGGCTAAAAGCGCATCGATTTCTTCCTGAGTTAAAATCTTATCCATGTAGCCCTACTCCACTATGTATTGGTAGCCCTACTCCACTATGTATTGAGTGATGTAGACATTTGTCACTACATCTTCACCAAAAATCTCCTTACACTTAGCTAAAATCTCCTTTTTAATCTTATCTTTAGCCTCAGGCACGATCACCTCTTCAACTGTCTTACCGCTTAAAATAGCTATGATGGCATCCTTAAGCTTTGCCTCCTGCTTTTTTACCTGTTCTTCTGCCTTCTTATCGCTAACCTCAAAGCTAAGCCTCACCTGAAGATATCTTCTACCTGTGGGGTCAAAAAGGTTCACAATAATAGGATCTAAATCGACCACCACGAACCGTTCAGCCTTCTTAGCCTTCTTACCTTTCTCATCTTCACCCTTTTTAGATGATAACAATAGAAAAGCTCCAGCCCCAACACCAATAATTAAAAAGGCTATCAAAACGAGTAAGAGTAACTTTTTACCCTTCTTTGGTGGAGCCTGCCCACCCTCTCTTACCTCTTCAGCCATACCTCTTACCTCCAAGGAGTTTTTTTTAGTTCTTTTCTTTCAAATTTTATGCCAAATCACCCTGAGGCGCTAGTCGAGGGTCTCCAATGCCCCTTTTTGTCTCCCCAAGCGAAGCAAGGGGTCTCCATTTTAGCCCCTTCTCAAAGAGAAGATTTCTCGCTTTGCTCGAAATGACAAGGTGAGGATTCGCTCGAAATGACAAGATGAGTAGGGGAAGCCCCGCTATAGCTCGGCAGAACAAGCTTGGGTGTTACCCCGAACGAGGCAATCTACCCCCTTGACGCCTAAATGTTAATTTTTTGACAGATGGACCTTCAAGACCCAACCTTCTTCTTCGGTAGGGGAACATATTCAACAGTCGGAACAGACTTAACGGGCTGAGGGAAAAGCTTCATCAGTTGATAGATTTCCGGAGGCATGTTGTTGCTCACAGGCAGCCCAAGGTTCTTTGCTTCCTCATAGGTTATAGGATGGTCATGGGTAAAGTATCCTTGAGACAAAAGTTCAGAGATCTCTTCTATTTTGTCGTCCGGATACTTCCCTTCTAAGATAATCTTTAAGTGTTTTTTCATCTGCTTTAAAGCCATTTCCGCTACATCAGCAAGGATTAATGTTTGGTCGTCAATCTTTTCGATGGGTTTCCGCTGGGTTAGGCGTAGAATTGAAGCAGCTGGCATACCGTTTAACTGAGGGTCAACAGGTCCAAGCACCGCATGTTCTCCCATTACAATCTCATCGCAGGCAAGGGCGATGAGGGTCCCGCCACTCATGGCATAGTAGGGCACAAAGGCTGTAGTTTTGGCTGGATGTTTTTTTATGGCCATGGCTATCTGTAGGGCAGCAAGCACTAATCCACCCGGAGTATGAAGAATGATATCAATGGGAACATCCTTATCCGTCATGTTGATGGCGCTGATCACGGCTTCCGAATCGTTAATATCGATGTAGCGCATGATGGGAAGCCCAAAAAAGCTCACCGTCTCCTGTCGATGAACAAGGAGAATAACCCTTGAGCCACGAACCGCCTCAATCCTTTCTATCATCTTTTGTCTGGCAATCTCTAAAAACTTTTGTCTAAGGATGGGCTGCATCACAAGCAAGAGCAAAAATACCCAAAGGAATTCAAGCCCCACGCTTTACCTCCCTTTGTCTAAATCAAAGAAGGAGCCAAAAATAAAGTATTCATCCGGATGATATCGACATCTTCTACGGCAAAATATTTTAAAAGCGACCAAACCAAAGGCAAAACCACCAAGATGGGCAAACCAGGCAACTCCGCTAAAGCTATCAGGCAAAACCAAGGAAAAAAGCCCGTAGTAGAATTGCATCAAAAACCAGAGCCCAAGATACAAAAAGGCTGGCACCTCAAAAAAGAGGGGCACAAAGATTATAGGGACAAGAACAAGGATCCTTGCCAGGGGAAACATCAAAAAGTATGCACCAAGAACCCCTGAGATGGCTCCACTTGCCCCAACAACAGGAATAACTGACCCCGGATAGACAAGCGAATGGATAAAAACTGCTGCCAAACCACAGCTAAAATAAAAAATCAAAAACCTTAGCGGTCCCATCCTATCCTCAACGTTGTCTCCAAAGATCCAAAGGGTCCAAAGATTACTGATAAGATGAAGCCAACCACCATGGATGAACATATGGGTAAAAAGGGTAGCGTACTTTAGCCAGGATGGCTCTCCTACGAGGACTGAAAAATAATCGTCAAAAAAACGAGCAGGAACAAAGCCCCAGGTCTGAAAAAAGGCTTCTCTTGCCTTCTCTGGCAAACTAAGCTCATACAAGAAAACTAAGATGTTGACAATGATTAAAAGCCAGGTGACAACTGGAGGGTTTCTCCTTGGGTTTAAATCCTGAAGAGGTATCATCCAAGCTCTCCGATGAGGATCCCCCTAACCCTCTTTCTCGTCTCCTCGCTACGGGATATTAGCTCTGAAAGGGGCTTTTCCTCACTTGGTATTAGACCAAACTCTTTTTTATCTTCCTTTACCCTAAGTTTATAAAGCGCATCCTTCCCCTCATTCAAGAAGGAAAGAGCAACCTCACCTATCACCTCTCCGTCGTATCCTAAGGCGTAAAATTCTGCTGAACGAAGGGCATACCTATTACCGTTAAAAGAGAGGGAAACTCCCTTAGCCTTTCGAAGAAGGCTTAAGGCTTCGGTATCGGTAATAGAGTCTCCACAGTAAAAACCCTCTGAAAGGGGAATGCTTAGCCCTTTTGAAATCTCTTCACAGGCTTTAGCCTTCTCGCTTCCTCCGACAGGGTTAACCTCTCTTAAGAAAACTCCAGAATCTAAATTCCAGACCTTTTCAAAAAACAGGTATTCCATCTCATCGAGAACATCCCTTAGGCTCTGGGGCAAATCTTGAGGAGCTTTGGCAGAAGGAGGAAGCTCAATGTCAGGAAAGCTTAATATGCGTTCATAGATTTCTGTCAAAATTTTGGCTTCAGCTTGAAAAAGTTTAACCCTATCAAGGTCAACCTCGGTGCAAAACACATTTTCCATCGGAAAACCTATCCTTTTGCACAGGGCAACAAGGTAAGGTCTATAGCTTGTGCTTATGATGTAAACTGGAGCAATCTTAAGCAAGCTTTTTAGGATTTCATCCATTTTTGGGAGCAAGATTAGCGTTCTTTCCGAGAATTCTTCTAAAGCTTTGTTTGTCGCCCCAAAGAGCTTGAGAAAAGGTAGGATCAACTTTAACGTATCTCCAGCCTTGTAGTTTTCTCGTTTTTTTATGTCTGCAAGGTAGTCATCAAACCGAGAAACCTGTTTGAAAAACCTTCCGCCTTGCGGGATGATGGCTGAGGCGAATTCAAAGGCGTTATCGTTGAGGGTTATCGGACCCTCGCAATCAAAAGCTAAAAAGGGCATACATTTATTATAGATTAGAAGAAACAAGTTGACAACTTGATCGAAGCAATGGAGCCCCTCTCAACGCTCGGCAGGACAGGATGGGCTGTCGCCCGAGGCGTAAGCCGAGTGGTCTCCCTTTTTGTCGTTTCTTTACCAAGGAGGAGAGATTTATCGCTTCGCTCGAAATGATATAAAAACGGGGGCAAGCGATATTTCTGTTGAAACGGTCCTAAGGTTCCTAAGAAAGTTTACCTGCAACCAAAAAGAATATATGTTAAAATTATAATATTACATTCTCTTACGCGGGGTGGAAGGCTCAATGAAAGGAAGAGAGATAAGGGCTAAGTTTCTAAGCTATTTTCAAAGGCTAAACCATGTGGTTGTGCCAAGCTCCCCTCTCATACCAAAGGATGACCCAACGCTCCTTTTTACCAATGCTGGAATGGTTCAGTTTAAAAAGGTCTTCCTTGGCGAGGAGAAAAGACCTTACACGCGCGCGGTAAGCTGTCAAAAGTGTGTGCGGGCAGGGGGAAAGCATAACGACCTTGAAAATGTTGGCTACACCGCAAGGCATCACACATTTTTTGAAATGCTCGGAAACTTTTCCTTTGGCGACTACTTTAAGGAAGAAGCCATACTCTACGCCTGGGAATTCCTAACCAAAGAAATAGGGCTACCAAAAGAGAGGCTCTAT
>JBMSAU010000043.1:0-22873 GCA_049414625.1 Thermodesulfobacteriaceae bacterium | reverse complement strand
CCAGAAGCCACTCTTTGCATCGATTGCAAAAGGGCGCAGGAGCGGTTGGAGCGCATCAAAGGTGAATGAAGTTTATTCAAGTCCTCTCGGCAAGGCAAAACAACCTTAAAGGCTTTGACCTATATCTTCCCTTCTATCATCTTATCGTTGTTACCGGTGTTTCCGGAGCTGGCAAATCTAGCTTAGTCTTTGATACCCTCTACGCCGAAGGGCAAAGAAGGTATCTTGAGACCTTTTCTTCCTATGTTCGGCAATTCCTTGAAAGGCTACCAAGACCTCGGGTTAAAGAAATCCTAAACATCCCCCCAGCCCTAGCCTTCCCTCAGGGAAACTTTATCCGCACCTCCCGTTCAACGGTAGGAACCCTTACCGAAGTTAGCAACTTCGTAAAAATGCTCTTCTATCATGCTGGGAAACCCTTCTGTCCTATCTGCCAAAGAGAAGTTTTGCCAAGTAATCCAAGTTTGATCGCCGAAGATGTATTAAAGAGCTTTCCTGGACAAAGGGTCTTGGTGCTCGCACCTCTTAAGAAAGAAACCTCAGCAGAATACCTAAAACAAGGACTTCTGGCTGAGGGGTTTTCTCGGGTGTTTATCTCCGGACGAGTTTGTGAACTTGAAGAGGTTGAGAGCCTGCCGGAAGAGTTTGAGGTGGTGCTCCATAGGCTTATCCTCCGGGAGGAGACGAAATCAGAGCTTATTTCTTCTCTTGAGCTTGCCTTTAAACTTTCAGACAAGGTAAGAATAAGAACTGTCTACGGAGAGGAGAAGGTTTACGCATTAAAGGAGGAATGTCCTACTTGTGGGTATGTCTTCCCCAAGAAGACACCTGCCCTATTCTCCTTCAACACCGCTCAGGGTGCCTGCCCGGAGTGTAAAGGTTTTGGGAGCCTTCTTATCGTTGACCTTGAAGCTTTGGTCAAGGAACCCCAGAAGTCTTTAGCCAAGGGAGCCATCCCTCTCCTTGATTTTCCAGCCATGACCGAGGTAAAGCTTGACCTATTTTCCTACCTACAAGAAAAAGGAATACCTATTGACATCCCTTTTTCTCAGTATCCTGAAGAGGTTAAGAGGCTTATCTTTGAAGGGGAGGGAAAATGGTATGGGTTTAAGGAGGTTGTGGATTGGCTATATGCTCATCGGTATAAGCCCCACTTTCGCATACTTTTAGCCAAGCTAAGAAGAGAAGTCACCTGCCCAACCTGTAAAGGCACAAGGTTTAATCCTCAGGCTCTTCTTTTTCGGATAAAAGGGCTTTCTGTGGCTGACTTCTACCGTCTGGAAATTAAAGACCTTATTTCATTTCTTGAAAGCTTTGTCCAAGATGACTTGCCCTACGCTGAAGAAAGGTTGACAAGGGAGGTTTTAAGGCGGATCAAGTATCTACAAGAGGTGGGTTTAGACTATCTAACCCTTGGAAGGGCAAGCAAAACCTTATCTGGAGGAGAGGTCTCTCGCTGTCTTTTGACAAGAGCCTTGTCCTCAGACCTTGCAGAAACGCTCTACTTAATCGATGAGCCAACGACGGGGCTTCATCCCCTTGATACCTCCCGGGTGCTTGGCTTCATGAAAAAGCTTGCCCAAAGGTCAAACACTGTGGTTGTGGTTGAGCACGACCCGGAGGTGATCCTGTCTGCCGACTTTCTTGTTGAGCTTGGACCGGAAGGTGGAGAAGCGGGCGGATATTTACTCCATGCTGGAGAGCCAAAAAAGATTTTGGAGCTTGAAACCCCTACAGGAGTTGCGCTAAGAGAGCTTTCTGAAAAAAGGAGTTTACCACCAAAAAAGCGAGATACTTCTATTAATGGCACAAGATACCTCATCTTTAAGGAATGTCGAGCTCAAAACTTAAAGGGCTTTGACCTACAGGTTCCCCTCTCGGGCATAACAGTGATAGTAGGTGTGTCGGGCTCGGGGAAATCTACGCTTCTTGAAGAGGTGGTGGCAAAAGCGCTCTTTGAAGCAAAAGAAGGAAGAAGACCGTCTAACTGTAAAGAGGTAGTGGGATTAGATAAGCTTGGTCATTCTTGGAATGTTCACTTTCTAACTCAAGAGAGCTTAGCAAGGTCTCCACGAGCGGTTGTTGCAACCTACATTGACATCTATCCCTATATTAGGAAACTCCTTGCCAGCACTGAGACTGCAAAATCTCTTGGCTTCACTGAAGGACATTTTTCCTTCAACTCTCCTTCTGCTCAGTGTCCAAAATGTCGAGGGCTTGGGTATGAGGTGGTTGAGCTTCAGTTTTTATCAGACCTTGTCATACCCTGCGAGGTCTGCCAAGGTAAGAGGTTTAGAGAGGAAATTCTTGAGGTTAGATGGAGGGATAAGAACATCGCTGAGATCCTTGAGCTTACCGTCCAGTCAGCTTTGGAGTTCTTTGGGGGACATCGGGAGATTAGGCGAGCCCTTGAGGTACTTGACCGGCTTGGTCTTTCCTATCTCAAGCTTGGGCAACCCCTTTCTACTTTATCAGGCGGTGAGGCTCAACGCCTAAGACTTGGCGAGCTTCTGATCAAGGTTAACTCTGGGAAGGACTTTATCCTCCTTGATGAACCAACCGTTGGGCTTCACCTTCAGGATGTAAAGCATCTTATCCAAACCCTTGAGCTTCTAAAGGAAGAAGGACATACCATCATCATCGTTGAGCACCATCCTGAGCTCATGCTCTGCGCAGACCACATCGTGGAGCTTGGTCCTGAAGGAGGAGAAAAGGGAGGCTATCTTTTGTATCAGGGGGATTTGAAGGGTCTCCTAAAAGCTAATACTCCAACATCAAAGGCTCTAAAGGAATATCTGTTTCCTCACCGTTTTACTAACTTGAAAGAAGCTAAGCCCGTTCTTTCTGAGCAAAGCCGAGAGGAGAAGGTCATCTCTCTTCGGGGCGTTAAGCATCACAATCTAAAAAACCTTGACCTTGACCTTCCACGGGAAAAGCTGATCATCGTAACAGGGGTTTCTGGCTCAGGAAAATCTACCTTAGCTTTTGATGTAATTTTTTCTGAGGGGCAGAGGCGCTTTCTTGAGACCCTACCCGGCTACTTTAGGCAGTTTATCAAGGTGCATGAAGAGCCAAACGTAGACCTTATAACTGGGCTTCCTCCCACAGTTGCCCTTGAACAAAGGTCTGGAGAGCTCTCTCCGCGCTCAACGGTGGGCACGCTAACTGAAATCCTTCCCTATTTAAGGCTCCTTTATAGCCGAGTGAGCAAAGCCTTCTGTTCATCCTGCGGAAAACTCATCGAACCAAAGACCGAAGAAGAGCTCCTTAGCCTGGCAGAAAGTTTATACTTTAAGCACTCAGGCAAAGAGATAAAAGTTCTTGCTAACCTCGTTCGGCATCGAAAAGGTCATTTTCGTTCCCTTTTTGAACGTTATCTCAAAAGGGGTTATCATTCCTTCAGGGTTGACGGGGAATACATTGAAATTCCACCCCTACGGGAGCTCTCTCGTTATAGGGAGCATACTATAGAGTTAAACCTTGGAAGCCCAATGAATAAGGAGCATTTCCTTTCCCTTGTTGAGCTTGCCCTAAAGGAGGGTAAGGGAGAAGCCATCTTGGACCTTAGGGAAAGCGAGTTTTATCTCTCAACGAAGAGGACTTGTCTAAATTGTGGAGTTAGTTTGCCTCAGCCAAGCCCCCTTCTTTTTGCCTTCAATACTAAGGTTGGTGCCTGCCCAACCTGCGAAGGTTTAGGAAGGATTGAGGAAGAAGTATGCCCTGCCTGCCAAGGCTCAAGGCTAAGAGATGAGGTCCGGGCTTTTAAGATTAACGGTCTTTCCTTGCCAGAGCTTTGCGACCTCACCATCGATAAAGCTTTAGATTTTATAGAAAGCTTAGAGTTTGAAGGGAGGGAAAAGAAAATTGCGGAAGAGCTTGTGACCGAGATCAGAAGCAGGCTGAGATGCCTTATTGACCTTGGCTTATCCTACCTAACCCTCTCCCGATCAGCTGATACCCTGTCTTCTGGCGAGGCAAAAAGGGTAAGGATTTCAGCAGAAGTAGGGAGCAATCTCACAGGAGTTGCCTACATCTTAGATGAGCCAACCATAGGGCTTCATCCAAGGGATACCGCAAAGCTGATAGAAAAACTAAAAGAGCTCTGTCGTAAGGGGAATACCCTTATCGTGGTAGAGCACGATGAGGAGACAATATTGGCTGGCGATTTTATCGTTGACCTTGGACCCGGCGGAGGAAAAAAGGGAGGAGAATTGCTCTTTGCTGGATCAAAGGAGGATTTTCTTAAGTCTAATTCACTTACCGCAAGGGCTTTAAAAGACCTTTCGCGAAAGCAGATCTTTAGTCTAAGAAGGACGCCCAAGAAGTTTCTTCGTTTAAAGAAGGCAAAGCTTAGAAACCTTAAAGGGTTTGATGTAAAGATACCGCTTGGGGTACTTGTTGCCGTGGTTGGCGTTTCTGGCTCCGGAAAGTCTACCCTCATTTGCGAAGCCCTCTATCAAAGCTTGCAAAATCTTTTGAGTAAGAAAAAAGAGCTTTTTGGTTTAGAAGACATTGAAGGCTGGGAGGAGCTTTCTTCCGTCTATCTTGTTGACCATTCACCCATTGGGAACACTCCTCGCTCTATTCCCGCAACTTATATCAATGTTTTTACTGAGATAAGGCGTGCGTTTGCGAACACCCTTTTAGCAAAGCAGTTGGGCTACGATGAGGGAAGGTTTTCCTTCAATAACGAGGAGGGGCAGTGTCCTCATTGCCGAGGACATGGGGTAATAAAGGTTGAGATACCCTTTTTACCTACCCTTTATCAAACCTGTGAATACTGTCAGGGCAAGCGCTACAATCAAGAGACCTTAAAAGTAAAGCTTAAGGGGAAAAGCATAGCGGATGTGCTTGAGATGGATTTTGCATCCGCTTTGGAGTTCTTTGAAAACTACTCCGCGATCAAGCGGAGGCTTGAGCTTGTCTGCCAGATAGGGCTTGATTATCTTCTTTTAGGACAGCCAAGTCCTACCCTTTCAGGGGGTGAAGCTCAACGGATAAAGCTTGCTAAGGAGCTTGGAAAAAGTCATTCAAAGCCCGTCCTTTACATCCTTGATGAGCCAACGACAGGTCTTCACATCCTCGATGTTGAAAAGCTTGCTTCTGTTTTACAGGGTCTTGTGTCAAAGGGTCATACGGTTGTCTTCATTGAACACAACCCAGAGCTCATCAAGCATGCCGATTGGGTGATAGAGCTTGGTCCAGAAGGAGGAGATAAAGGAGGGGAGCTACTATTTTCCGGTTCGATAGATGAATTCTTGGAGCAGGACACCGAGACAGCAAAGGTGTTGCGGGAGTATGTTAAACATTGAACCGAAAATAGATGATATCACCGTCTTGGACCACATAGTCCCTTCCTTCAAGCCTAACTAAGCCCAAATCCCTTGCCTGCTGAAAATTTTTGACCTTTTGATAATCATCGTAAGAGATGACCTCAGCGCAGATAAAACCTCTTTCCATGTCAGAGTGGATTTCCCCTGCTGCTTGAGGAGCTTTGGTCCCCTTCTTTATAAGCCAAGCTCGGGCTTCCTTTGGATTGGCTGTAAAAAAAGTGATAAGGTCTAATAGCTTTGCCCCCTCTCTTATCAATTTATTTAGACCTGGCTCTTCTATTCCAAGGACTTTAAGAAAATCTTCTCTTTCTTCCTCTGGAATCTCAACAAGCTCAGCCTCAACTTTAGCGCAGACCTCCACAACCGGAATCACCTCACGCTCTGCCTTCTCTTTGAGAGCCTTAACCAAAGGGTTTGATTTTTCGGCTAAATCCTTTTCGCTAACATTGGCTACATATATGACAGGCTTTATGGTGAGCAAACAAAGAGTCTTCTGCAGATAAACTTTTTCCTCTTCGGCAAAATAATCAAGCACCAACCGAAGAGGCTTAAAATCTTCAAGAAAGGCTTCTGCCTTGTTTAGAGTATCAAGCTCAGCTTTTGCTGATTTATTGGATTTAGCTAATCTTTCCACCCTTTCCTTTCTTCGTTTTATGCTTTCAAGGTCAGCAAGGATTAGCTCGAGGTCAAGGATCTCGGCGTCTCTCACCGGGTCAACCGTTCCCTCAACATGAATGACCTCTTCATCGAGAAAGCATCTTAAGACATAGACTATGGCTGGCACCTCCCGAATATGAGCCAAAAACTGGTTCCCAAGACCTGCTCCTTTGCTTGCCCCTTTTACCAATCCAGGAATATCTACAAATTCAATCGTTGCCGGCGTAACCTCTTTTGAGCTCTCTTTTCTTGCTATTTCTTGAAGCCTTTTGTCAGGGATGGCAACCTTCCCAATGTTTGGCTCAATGGTGCAAAAAGGATAGTTTGCCACCTCAGCCTTAGCTTTCTTTATGAGAGCATTAAATAGGGTTGATTTTCCAACGTTTGGCAATCCTACAAGCCCTACCCTAAACTTCATCCCTAGAACTCTTTCCCTTTATATAAAAAATCCCTTTATATAAAAAAAGACCAATATAATCAGGTAACGTTAAATGGGGAGCCTTCATGATCATTTCTTGGAAGATATTAATCAAAGTTTCTAATAAATCTTTAGGTATATTATATTAAAAAATCAAACTTTAAAAATTCATCAGTTTAGCTAAACTTTTTACCACCTCATCTGGGGTTATGCTTTTAAGACAGCGGTAGTCTTTAAGCTTACAGGTTCTGCGAAAACATGGGGAGCAAGGAAAATCCTTCTTAAGAACGATGGCTCTTAGGTTTTTAGGTCCTGTGAGCTCTGGAGAGGTGGAGCCAAAGATGGCAACCTGAGGGACCTTTAAGGCCGCTCCAAGGTGCATAAGCCCAGAATCGTTTGATACCAAAGCTTTAGCTCCAAGAAAGAGTCCAGGCAGGTCCTCGAGCAAGGTCTTACCGCAGAGGTTATATCCTCTTTTTATCCCCGAGATAATAAACTCTCCATCTGAAAACTCTGCCCTACTCCCTACGACCAAAACAGATATTCCCTGAAAAGAAAGCTCTTTAGCTACCTCTTTAAAATACTCTAAGGGCCACTTTTTTGCAGGACCATAAGCTGCTCCAGGCGCAAAAACTACATAGGGTGTGTTCTCATCAAGCTTTAATTCCTTCAACACTTTTTTAGCCCTTGCCAGCAAGCTTTCGTTGACTGGAAAATAAAGGTCTCTGCTGACTATCGGTATCCCTTGGACTTCTAAAAGATAAAGATAGTAATCTATTTGATGAATGGGCTTTTTCGGCTTATCTATAGCCTTGGTTAGAAGAAGGTCCCTCAAGTCTCCTCTATAACCAATTCGTTCTTTCACTCGAGCCAAAAAAAAGATAAAAGCCGAGGAAAAGGAGTTGGTTAAGAGTAAACCCTGCGTAAGCTTTTCCTTGTCTATAAGCTCCCGCAGAATTTTAATGTTTTTAAAGAAATCTGTTGGGTCGTAAGGGATAGACACAGTGTTAGGAAAATGAGAAAAGAGGTTTATAAAATTTTTATGTCCGAAAAGATACACCTTTCCTAACTGAGATAAGTTGTAGTAAACTGGAGTTGCCATCAAGGCGTCTCCAAGCCAGTTAGGCGTTCGCACAAGCATAAAAAATCCGCTTCACTATTAGGGTTGCGTAAGAGCCTTTTTCTATAAAAAAGAAAAGCTTGATTTCTCTTTCTCCCACTCTTTCAAAACGGAGCTCCTGAGGAAACACCACAGCTGGTCTCGGATAGCTTTTAAAGATAAGCCCTTTGACAAGGCTCCTAAGCTCTTTAAGCTCTTTTAAGCCCTCGGCTGAAAGCACATCCTTATAGGCAGCTTGAACAAATGGTTCGTTTTTTTCAAGGTTTAGCTTTGGTGCTGGAAGAGGTATCTTTAGCCTTCTTAACTTTTCCTGCTTTTCCTCATCAAGGCTCCTATAAAAGTAAAGCTCTCCTAAGGTATAAGGAACTTTAAAATCTACAGCCGAAAGTCTTTCTAAAACCCTTTTCAACACCTCATTCCAAAGGTAGCTTTGGTAAGCGTTTCCTAAAAAGAAGAGATACTCTTTGTCCATAAGTTGCAAAGCCCTTTTAAAGGTTCTTTTACTTGGCTGATGAAGGGTTAGAAAGGTCAAAAGGTCCTTTTCCCATTTTAGCCTTGCTAAAGGAAGGCAGTTTTCCCATTTTCGCCAGTTTTTCTTTAGGCATTCCCTAAATCTTTTGCTTTCTTGAATTTCATCAGGGCTTGCGGTAACCATAGCTAAGTAAAGTGCCCTTTCATAGTCGCCCTTGATGATGTATTTTGCGGCAAACTCAGGTTTTTTTGCCCCTTTAACTGAACCAAACCTTTGTTCATCAAAGTAGTTTGGGACGCCGTATTTTCTTACTCGCTCAACCTCCTCCTCTAAGGCTTTATCGCTAACCTCAACATCCCTCACCGTGATTTCAAACCTATTTCCAAGGAGCTTACTTTGGTCCATGGGTTTTGAAGTTTGTCCAAGGTAAATTAGCTCAAAGCGGTCAAACTTTAAATCTTTCTTAGGTCCTTGGTAGATGGTTATGTATTGATGAGCCACAGCTCTTTTATCCTTCAGCCCCCCATAGCCAACCTTGCTTAACGGAATGTGCAGATGTTTGGCAAGCCTCCCCAAGGCTTCCCAGGTGGTTATGTTGGTTTTTTTAAGAAGGTAGAGAGCAAAGTCCCCTTTAGCTTCAGGAGAAATGTCTGCTACTTCAGAGACGACAAAATCTTCAGGCTTGGTTTTAATCTTCATACTAGGCTATTTCATAAATTTATTTGAGAAGACAAAAAGGACTTGGCGTCTCATAGAGAGATTCCCCTTACCTTAGTTCGGGATGGCATTCGAGGACCAAATCATGCTTGACAAATCTCATAAGGTGCTTACTATAATCTAAGAAAAGAAAAATTAAAGTTGAGGTGAGTTATGCCGATTAATAGCATAAAGAACAACCCTGAGGTGATGTATATGAAAATAAACGACATAACAACAGTTAATCCTCAAGAATTAAAGCAGAAAGAAGTTAGGAGAAAAGAAAATCCTGCTCCTTTAGCTCAAGGAGCACCGGTGCAGAGGCAAGAAGTCCCTCAGGGGGTTTCAGACCAAGTTTCTCTAACCACGAAGAGGCTTGTTGAGGAGGCAAGGGCAAAAGCTAAATCCATGCCTGAGGTTAGAGAAAACAAGGTAGCTGAACTTAAAGCCCAGATTGAGAGCGGAACCTATCAGGTTTCTAACAGAGCCATTGCTCGGGCCATGGTTGGAACCCTTCTTTCCGAGATGGCTTAAGCTTCTTTTATCTTAGCGATGATCTTTGTCGTTGAAATATCATAAGTAAAAGGGATCCTTTCTACTTTTCCACCATAGCTTTTCACAAAGCTTGCCCCAACGATTTTGTCCTCTTCCCAATCTGCACCCTTAACTAAGACATCCGGTCTAATCATCTTTATCAGTTCCTCTGGGGTTTCCTCATCAAAGATAACCACATAATCTACGCAAGAGAGGCTTGCTAAAACTTTGGCTCTTTGCTCTTGAGGATTGATAGGACGGGTTTCGCCCTTTATCTTCTTGACTGAGGTATCGCTGTTTAAGCCAACAATAAGCAGGTCGCCAAGAGCCCTTGCCTTCTGCAGGTACTCTACATGTCCAGCATGCAGGATATCAAAACAACCGTTCGTAAAAACCACTTTTTCTCCGTGGCTTCTTCTTTTTTCAATAATGGACAGAATGCTCTCTAACGGTAAAATCTTCTGAGGTTCTTGAAACACAACCCTTCTCGGATAGGGAAGCTTAGGCTCAAAAGAAGAAAAGTCAAGAGTAATAACATCTATATCCTCCTTAAGCTCAACGATGATGCTTCCATCATGAGAGATAGCTTTTGTTGACCCGCAAAGCGGGGTTCCGAAGGCGCTCCCTATGGCGTTTACTCCGAGGACAAGGGTTTGGTTCTCTATGGCTCTTGCAGGAAGGAGAGTGTCCCAATGTGTCTTCCGAGCTTTTGGCCACTGGGCAATAAAGATCAGGGCATCCACCCCTTGCAGGGCAAACTTCCTTATCAACTCCGTTGAACGAAGCTCAAAGCAGATGAACACATAAAAACTAGCAAAGCCTACAGAAAATGCCTCCCTTTTTATCCCCTGGCTAAAGCCTGCGGTATCGTCAAGGTTTGGAAAGAGGGAAGTCTTTTCGGCAACAACTCTAAAATTTCCATCCCTAAAAAGAAGAGCAGAATTGTAAAGCTTTCCCTCCCGAAGATAGGGGGCACCAAGGAGAAAGTTTTTGTCCCTGGCGTATTCTTTTAAGACCTGAAGTGCGCCAAAATACTCTTCCGACTTAACCAACTCTATCAGTTTTTCTCCGTAGCCTGTTAAGGCAAGCTCAGGGAAGATGTAAAGGTCTGCAGAAAGGCTCCGCAGGATTGAACAAATTTCTTCTAAATTTTTTTCCAAGGTATCATGAATTTTAGTTTGGCAAAGGGCTATCTTCATCGGTCAGGGCTTTCTCTTTAAGCTCTGGCCAAGACTAAGGCT
Source organism: Thermodesulfobacteriaceae bacterium (assembly GCA_049414625.1). Classification (GTDB taxonomy): domain Bacteria; phylum Desulfobacterota; class Thermodesulfobacteria; order Thermodesulfobacteriales; family Thermodesulfobacteriaceae; genus WYEG01. The sequence continues at coordinate 12,402 of JBMSAU010000043.1, read as the reverse complement.
ACGACCTCTTTTGCTCCGGCTTTTTTTAAAGCTTTAGCGCATTCTCTTAAAGTAGCCCCAGTTGTCATAACATCATCAAAGAGCAAAACCTTTAACCCCTCGACGTTCCCTTCAACGCTAAAGGCAGATTTTACATTTTCTAAACGTTCTTTTCGGCTAAGCTCGGTCTGCGGGCGAGTGTGTTTAATCCTTCTTAATGGGTTTGGCTTTGGACGTTTTCCAAGGTAGCCCCAAAGCATAAGCTCAGCTTGATTGTAGCCCCTTTCTCTTAGCCTTTCAACTGAGAGAGGCACGGCGCAGGCTAAATCAAAATCAAAAGACAAGCTTGGTAACACAAGCCTTAGGAGCCTTCCAAGCTTGTAGGCAAGAACAAAGTCCCCCCTAAACTTTGCCTTCTCAATAAGCTGAGAGATAGGCTCGGCATACCGAAAACCTAAGAATACCCGGTCTAAATAGACCTTCTCAGCTTCGCAGAATTTACAACCAAAAAGCTCCCTTTCTTCAAGCCAAGAAGGGAGCTCCTCCGAAAAGAGCTCTCCACATCTTCGGCAATACATCCTTACTCTTTTTAGTCCTTTTCGGCATTCGGCACAGAAAAGACTTTCTTCAGGTTTTAAAGGATTTCCACAGGAATGACAAAGCTCCGGGAAGAAGAAGGAAAGGACCTTAAGAGCTAAGTTCACCCTTTAGCTTCACTATCTCCAGAACAAGCCTTGCCGAGTTGATGAGGTCTCTTTTTCGTATAAACTCCTCTTTGGTGTGAACCTTTTGCATGCCTACACCAAGAATGAGACAGCGCTTGCCGTTGGCGTTAAAAACATTAGCGTCAGAACCTCCTTCCTTCTTCTTAAAGGTTATAGAGAGCCCAATCCTTTCTCCTGCTTTTTTAACAAGCTGACACAAAGGGTCATCTTCAGGGATGTGAAAGCCTTGAAAAACCTTCTCAAACTTAAGGTCATACTTAGGTAGCCCATCCTCAGACTTTGGAAGGTTGGCAAAGATGTCCTTGACTGTGTTTTCAATCTTCCTTTTTAGCTCTTCTATCTTTTCTTCGCTATGGCTACGGAATTCCCCTAAAGCTTCAGCAAACTCAGGAACGATGTTAACCGCTGTCCCACCTTGGATCTTTCCGATGTTGGCTGTGGTCTCATGGTCTATCCTACCCGTTGGTAAACTGCTAAGGATTAAGGCAAGGATCCTTATAGCGTTTATGCCCTTTTCGGGTTCAAGCCCAGCATGGGCTGATTTTCCCTTCACTACAAGCCTATATTGGTAGGAAGAGGGGGCTTGATTTATTACTTCCTCTGGATTTTCAGAATCTAAAACAAAACCTTCATCAGCTGACATTAAATTATAATCAAGGTATTTAGCACCAAGAAGCCCAACTTCTTCAGAGGTAGTAAAGATAAGCTCTATAGGAGGATAGGGAAATTTGTTTTCTGCAAGGACTCTACCAAGCTCAATAAGGATAGCAATTCCGGCCTTATCGTCTGCTGTAAGAACGGTTTTTCCAGCGCTTCTTATAACACCATCCTCTTCGACATACTCCACGCCTTCACAAGGAGGCACGCTATCAAGATGGGCACAGAAAAATATGGGCTTTGCTGGGATGGTCCCCGGAATATGAACAATAAGGTTCCCTACATTTGAGCCGGTATGTTCTCCAGACCGGTCAAAGAAACAACGGTAGCCTAATGCAGAAAATAGGTCTGAAAGATAGTAGGCAAGACTAGCTTCCTTTCCAGAAGGATTATCTATACTGAGCAGGGTCTTAAACTCTAAGATTAAGCGTTCTGGGTCGATCACTCTTTAATACCTGATAGAAAAGTCAAAAAACTCTCCTCTGTAGGGTTCTTCTTCTACTTCAACTTTGTCTACTCGAGCTAAAGGCGGACCCTTTTTACACCACTCAACCATCTGCTCAACCTTATCCTTATCCCCTTCAAAGAGGGCTTCAACCCTTCCATCAGGAAGGTTCCTAACCCAACCGTTGACTCCAAGACGTTTTGCCATCTCCTTAGTGTGAGCTCTATAGGCAACTCCCTGAACTATTCCTGAAATCAAAACCCTAACTCTTTTTTTCTCCATACTTTATATAATATAAATACTCACCCTTAAAAATAAGTCAAGAGCTTTCCGGGGCTGTGGGAAAAACTCTCACCCTGTTGTGGCAAGCGTAGCGAGGCATCCCTCATTTCTTTCAGGACATCGTCTCACAAAAAGATCCCACGCCTTACGGCTTAGGCTGGCATCAAGAGCTAGAACTCCCTTACTTTAAAACAGCTCCTTACCCTTTCTCTTGACTATTTATCTTGACCAACAACTAATAAAAATTTAAGATTGTTTAATCATGAACCAAAACATAAAAGAGCTTTTCTATCTTCCAAACCTTGTTTCCCTTAGTCGGTTAATCCTTTCTTTTATTATACCCATACTCTGGGTGAACCAAACCTCCTCAGACATCATCTACACTCTGATTGTTTTTGGTGCCCTATCTGATACTTTAGACGGAAACCTGGCAAGGCTTTTAAATCAACGCTCAAACCTGGGCAAAATCTTAGACCCTCTTGCAGACAAATGCTTCATAAACATGCTTTTTTTTCTTTTTTATTATGAAAAAGTCATCCCTCTAAGCTTTTTTATGGTTATACTGGTAAGAGACCTTTTAATACTCATAGGAGGCCTCTACCTTGTCTTCTTGACCAAGGGTAGAGTTATTCCTTCGCCCTCCATCCTTGGTAAAGCAACAACCGTTTTCCAGCTTATAACCCTTATGATTCTTTTTATGCATTACTTCCTTTCTTCTCTTCCAGATCTTTTCCTAAGCCTTGTCATCAACCTAACCATCCTTTTAACCCTTGCCTCCGGATTACACTACATTCTTAGCTTTCGAAGAATGCTTTCTCATGTTTAAAAAATTAGCCAAATGGTTAATTATATTCAGTCTTCTAGCCCTCTTCGTTTATACTTTTATCCATCCTTTGCTCATACCGATTGACCATCTTAAAAAGGAGTTCCCGAAAGAGACCGCTATGATGAAATCCCGAAGAGAACAGTTTGAAAGGGAAGGGAAACCCTTTATCTTAAGATACCATCCCGTTACTTTAAGCAAGATTTCTCCCTACTTGGTGAAGGCAGTCCTCATAGCCGAGGATGATAAATTCTATCGTCATGAGGGGTTTGATTGGGATGCCCTTCAAAAGGCTTTGGAAAAAAACTTAAAGGAAAGAAAAATAAAGTATGGCGGTAGCACCATATCTCAACAGCTCGCTAAGAACCTTTTTCTCTCACCCTCTAAAAATCCTATAAGAAAGATAAGAGAAGCCATTCTGACCGTTCGTTTAGAAAAGGCTCTTGGCAAAAGGCGGATCCTTGAGTTATACCTAAACATTGCCGAGTGGGGTCCTGGGGTGTTTGGAGCTGAAGCAGCAAGTAGATACTACTTTGGAAAGAGCGCCTTAGCCCTATCTCCCTTTGAGGCTGTTCGCTTAGCCGCAGTCCTTCCCAATCCTTTAAAATACAACCCCTTAAGCCATGAGCCTTTCGTAGAAAAAAGAAGTCGACTCCTTTTGACTCTCCTTAAAAAACGGGGAATTTTAAAGGAGGAGCTAAATGAGCTAAAACAGGACTTGCTAAAGGATGAGTTTAAAGAGGAGGTAAAAGAAGAAACAGAAGATAAAGCTACGGTAATAGCTCCTGAAAAAGAAAGCGAAGAAGCACCATCTAAAGAGGACTCCCCCGGCGAGGAAGGAAAGACCGTCTTCCAAAGGACAACCCTTTACCTAAATCACTACCTCAATGAGTTGAGGTATATTCTTTTTACAAGCTCTCTATCTACTTTTACGGGTGCTTGGGAAAGCAATTGGCTTAGAAGGGGTGTGCTCATGGCAAGGTCTGTCAATCTTTCAACATGACTTTCATCAAAGCCTACATCAACAAGCCTTTCTTTTATCCCCATATCCTTAAGCCAATCTTTTATTCCACAGGCTAATTTTTCTGCTTCTCCAGGCACACCTTTAAGCCCAGGGACAATAGGCTCGTAAATCTCGGCGAGTATCTCAGGAACTGCCGGATAAATCTCCTTTACCACCGCCGGAAGGAGTATGGCAAGCCCTAATCCATGAGGAAGGTTTGGATTTAGTGCGCTAAGAGGATGCTCAAGGACATGCGTCAAATGGGTGTAGCTATAGTCTATAGCTAAACCGGCAAGCATTGAGGCGTAAAGAAGATAATACCTTGCGTTCAGGTCGTTAGGATGGCTCAATGCCTGGGGTAAGTAGTGGGCGATAAGCCTTACCGTTTCCTTAGCTAAAAGGATGGTATAGGGGTTCCTCGCTAAAGTCGTTGAAGCTTCGTTCACATGGTTTAGGGCATCAATCGTGGTGTAGAGTGTTTGGTTGTAAGGAAGGGTAAGGGTAAGCTCTGGGTCATCAATAGAAAAGAGAGGATAGATTATTTCATAACCGATGCCAGGTTTATACCCCTTGGAAAGGATGGAAGCAACAGCGTATCTATCAACCTCGGTTCCTGTCCCGTGGGTTGTGTTTATGGCGATGACAGGCTTTGCTTTTGAGGGGACAAACTTTCCTTCAAAGAGCTCTTCTCCAGTCCTTCCTTCATGCTCAAGAAGGATGGCTACAGCCTTTGCGCTATCGATGGGGCTTCCACCCCCTATTCCTATTACCGCTTGAGCCGAAAATTCCCTCCCTAGCTTCGTTGCCTCATCAAGCTCTTCAACCGTTGGATTAGGAGTTATCTTGTCATAATGGGAATAATCAATCCCCGCTTCCTTAAGATACTTAACCACCACATCCCAGGCCCCACATTCTTTGTAAGAGCTCTTCCCAGTGACGATAAGCACCCTTTTGACCCCATTCTTAGAGATATACTCAGCAATGTCCTTCATCTTTTTGATTGCACCAACCCCAAAATAGCAGGTAAACCTCCCCCTAATCTCGAACACATCGTAGATGTTAACCTTCTTCTCAAACATCATCTCACCTCCTTGTATGATTAGTTCACTGCTAATTCAGCAATCACTCTCCCACCCTCTACTCGGCTAATCTTTACCTTAATAAGCTCACCCTGAGCAGGGCATCTGTTAGTAAAGACATCCTTCAAAAGGGCATGAACATAGTTTTCAGTAAGAACGGTTATTTGCCCCTCTTCTACCTTTTCTACTATGGCAGAAAAGCTTTTCCCTATAATTTTTCTATAGAAATCTTCTCTTTTCTTCTCTATCAGCCTTCTTAGCATGTTTGAGCGATATTTAACCACAGTTTCTGGCACCCTTTCTTTCATCTTTTCAGCTGGTGTCCCAGGTCTTGGGGAATAGGGAAATACATGAAGCCAGTTTAGGGGCGACTTCTCTACTACTTCAAAAGTTTGAGCAAAGTCCTCTTCCGTTTCCGTCGGGAAGCCTACGATCACATCGGCACCAAATGTAGCATAAGGGAAAAGCTCCTTTAGCTCTTCTAACTTTTCGATATACTCCTCCCTGGTGTAATGCCTATTCATAAGCTTAAGAATGCGGTTTGATCCGCTTTGCAAGGGCACATGAAAGTGGGGGCAGATGTGCTTTGAGCCCTTAAGATAAGAAAAAAGGTCTTTATCAAATTCGGTTACCTCAACAGAAGAGAGCCTAAGCAAGACTTTAACGTTTGCCTGCTCAATCTCCTCCTCGAGCTTCTCAAGGAGCCGAGCAAGGGAGCTTCTTGGGTTTAGGTCTTTTCCCCACATTCCGATGTGTATGCCTGTGATGACGATTTCTCTGTAGCCTTGCTGAATAAAAAGCCTTGCCTGCTCTAACACCTGAGAAAGAGGATAGCTTCTTGAAGGTCCCCGGGTGTAGGGCACGATACAGTAGGAACAAAAGCTTGAGCACCCATCCTGAATTTTTAAAAAGGCTCGCGACCGGTTATAGAAATTCTTAAGGACCGGCAGGCCTTCCTCCTCATCTTCTAAAAACTTTGGCAAATCATTTACAGGAGCTTCTAAATAAGCAGTAATATGACTTGGATTGAGCTTTGCCCTCTGCCCAAGCAAAAGTAGATTCTTAAAATCAAACCGTTCTGAAAGCCTAAGAAAATCTTCCTTGTTTGAGATCACCGCGCACCCGGTTAAAACGATAAGCTTTGGCTTTCTTTTTATCCAAGACCTGACGACCTTTTTTGTCTCCGACACAGCCTTTTCCGTTACCGCGCAACTGTTTAGAATAAGGACCTCAGCAGACTCTTCAGATGTTGGGATAAAACCAAGCTCAGAAAGCCTCTCATGAAGGCAGGCGCTCTCAACCTGGTTTACTTTACATCCTAACGTCTTGATAAAAAAGCCCTTTTTCTTCATAAGCCCTGTTCTTTTAAAAATTCTTCTATGGCAGAGCGAACAAGCCTTTCATACTCTTCCTCTCCGATAAGCCTCCTCCCAAAGGAATAGTTAAGCTCAGACAGAAGGGGCTTAAATTTTGCCTCATCCTCTGGGTCTTCCTTAAACAAAAGGTCAATAGCTACGTGGTTTAGTTTTGTTTTTTCTAAAAAATTCTCAACGAGCATCAAAGCCTTTTGTTTTAATTTCTCGCTTGGCGGGGCGATGGTTTTCCCTTCTTGTACGAGGTTTTTTAAAAAGCCTCCCTCACGAAAGAAAATAAGTCTTTCTTTTCCGATTACAATCACCCTGGCGTCAAACCCTGTTGGTATGTATTCTTGAAGGATAAATCCATACCTTCCCTGCCTTTCCCAGGCTTTAATCCTATTTAGCACTTCTTTGAAATCTTCTTCATCCCGCACAAGAAAGACCTCTGAGCCCTCGTCTCCATGGTTCCCTTTTACCACAAACGGAAAGGCTGGCTTTTCAAAGGATCTGTAAGGGTTCTCTTCAATTCCACAAAGACGAGGAATAACAACGCTTTCTGGATGGGGAAGGTTTAGAGATTTGAAAAGAAGAAGAGCTCCGATTTTTCCGAGAAATTTAAACTTTAGCTCAAGATTTGGAAAGACCGGTATTCCCTGGTTTTTGAAGAAAAAATAAAGCTCAGAAGGAGCAAAAGGTGGAAGGATTACCGCCTTTGCCTGAGAGAGCTTAGCCAAAATCTTAGCATCCAAAGCCTCAAAGATAAAGAAGTTTTCGTCTCCTTCATACATCGTCCAAAAGGATACAACCATCTTGCTTTAGCCTCCTTTTGTCTTAAAATTTTACAGTGATGAACGGCTTCAACGAAATGGGTAAATTTTTAATCCTTCTCGGGGTCCTTTTAGTAGCCCTCGGTCTTCTTATAAACTTTTTCCCTAAGATTCCTTATCTTGGGAAGCTCCCAGGCGATATCCACATCAAAAGGGATAACTTTGAGTTTTTCTTCCCTCTTGGCACATCAATCCTTTTAAGCATCATCCTAACCATCATCTTAAATCTAATCTTTAGGCGGTAATTTTTCTTTCTCGCTTTCAACGCAGAAATACCAATTTTTTTCTTTATAAGGGTCCTTTAAAGATAATCTTGTTTGATATCCTTTTTCTTCGCAAGGTATTCCCATTATAACAAAGTTTGAGCTTGAATCTTTTCTTTCTTTACATTTTGGAATCTTTCTTTCACAAAGAAGGCTAAAAAGATAAACAGACTCATCAAAAAAGCACAATTTTTCTTGGTAGGGTATACTTTTTTGTAAAGATATTATCTTCGTTCTTAGCGAGGTAATCTGAAGAACATAGGTCAAGGAGCAAGCTAAAAGGTTTAGGATAAAAAGGAAAAAAGTGGCATAAAAAACAAACCTTTCAGAATAAAGATTAAGCAGGATTTTAGCAAGAAGTATAGCAAAGATAGGATAGATAAAAAGAAGGTATTTACTAAACTTTTCTCCTGTAAAAGAAAGAACAAGAAGAGGTATAAAAAAGGAAATTAAGTATAAGAATAGGTCATGATGGTTAATTTTAAGTAAACTTTGTGCCTTAAGGAATAAAAGCAATAGATAGGGCAAAAAGTTTAAACTTAAGCTTAAGAGGTAGTAATAAAAGGGGTCGCCTTTTCCCACTGTTCTTGTTTGAAGGTCAACAATAAATTCCTGGAAGGGCTCTTTTCCAAACTTAAGATAGGCTAAGACATACCAAAGAGCCTGAGGAAAAATATAGAGGATTAACCCATGGAGCCTAAGGAAAGAAATTGCTTCTTTTTTGTATTTCAACACTGCATATAAAAATAGGCTAAGTATTAGTAGAAGATTGAGAGGTCCTCTTACTAAACTTGCTAAACTTAAAACTATGTAAAAAGCATAGATAAGATAGGATTTCCTTTCCTTTTCATACTTTACGAAAAGATAAAAAGAAAGAAGGCAAAGAAATACGAAAGGCGGTTCAAGGTCTATCCTTAAGGCAAAGGAAAGAAACCTATAGCTACTAAAAAGGATAAAGATTGCTATCAAGCTTTGTCGCAAGTCCTTCTCTAAAAGAAGAAAAACTATGTAGGAAGTTCCAACATAGACTAATAGAGAAAGAAATCTCAGAAGGAAAATTTCAACATCCTTTCCAAGGTTTAGGGCTGAAGCAAGAAGTAGGAGAAGTTAAGATGGGGTGAAGAGGTGGCTTAACAAGATATGGCTCACCGTTTAGGGTTGGAAAGAGGGGATTATGCTTAGATTCTAAAGCTATCAAAGCCCTCCTTGCCTCTTGATGGGATGTAATAGGAAGAAAGTAGGCTTGAAGAAGAAAAAACAAAAAAAGAAGACAGAATAGATAGACCGCCTTTTTGCCCATCCTTTTTGGTGTAATTCTAGAGCACTTTACAACTTTGGAAAGCGTATTAACTTTAGGGACCATGAAATTAAGGCTTGCTCTCGTTGGCTGTGGTAAAGTTGCCGAAAGGCATTTAAAGATCTTGAAAGCCCTGGCTGATGAGGTTGAAGTTGTAGGTGTTGCCGATGTTAATCTAGAAAGAGCAAACCTTTTTGCCAAGGAGTTAAACTGCAAAGCCTACACCGACTATAGGGAGCTAATAAAAAAAGAAGACCCTGAGGTTGTTGACCTTGCGGTTCCGTCTGGTCTTCATGGACAGATTGGGATTGAGATCCTTGGAAAGTTTAAGAAGCATCTCCTCGTAGAAAAGCCTCTAGCTTTAACCCTTCGGGAGGCAAACAAGCTCGTTGAACTCTCTCAAAAGTATAACCTTAAGCTAGTTACCATCTTTCAGAACCGTGCAAACCTACCTGTTAGGCTTGCTAAAAAGGTTATTTCTGAGGGGTTGCTTGGGAGGCTAATCCATCTTTCAGCACAGTTTTACTGGTGCCGAACTCAGAGCTATTACGACAGCGCAGCCTGGAGGGGGACTTGGGAACAGGATGGGGGAGCCCTTGCTCAACAGGGCTGTCATTTTGCCGATGCCCTCGTCTACCTTGGGGGAGAGGTAGAAAGCGTCTTTGCTAAGATGGGGACCTATCTTGTCAACATCCCAGCAGAAGACCTACTAGTTGGCGTGATAAAGTTTAAAAACGGAGCCCTTGGCACGATAACCGCTACAACCGCAGCAAGACCAAAGGACATCAAAGCTGAAGTCGTCATCCTCGGAGAGAAGGGTTCTATCATCCTTGGAGGCTTTACCATGGAAAAGCTAAACCATCTTGCTTTGGTTGAGGCTGAGGCTTTGCAAAGGCTTAATGTAGACGAGTTTCGCGAAAATCCGCCCCATCCCCTTGGCTACTCCCACTTTACCTACTATCAGTCAGCCATAAAATTCTTCAAGAACGGAGTAAGAGAGGATTATCTTGCTATCGGTCAAGATGCTATCCCCTCGCTTGAGTTGATCGTCGGTCTTTATGAATCTGCAGAAAGGGGGAAGGAGGTAAAGTTTCCCTTTAGACCTTTAAAGACAAAGCTTGGGAGGAAGGATAATGCTTAGTATCCCCCTTCTTGACTTAAGAAGAGGCTTTGCCGAAATAGAAGAGGAGGTCCTTTCAGGGTTCAAAGAGGTCTTTGTCACTCAGAAGGTGTTAAACGGCAAGAACTTGCTTTCCTTTGAGGAGGAGTTTGCAAGATATATTGGCACAAAGTATGCCTTGGGTTGCGCCTGCGGGACCGATGCTTTAATCATGGCTTTGCTTGCCTGCGGAGTTGGAAGGGGTGATGAGGTGCTCCTTCAGGCAAATGCCTTCATTGCTGATTTTGAAGCTATCCACTGGGTTGGGGCAGAGCCGGTTTTTGTTGAGGTTGACCCAAAGACCTTTGGTCCAGACCTTTCCGACCTTCAAAAAAAGATAACACCAAGGACAAAAGCTCTTCTTCTTGTTCACATGTATGGGGACCCAGCTGACATGGATGAAATCCTTGAGATATGCGACCGTTTTGGCATTACCTTAATCGAAGATGCTTCTCATGCCCATGGAGCGGAGTATAAGGGTAGGAAGGTTGGCTCCTTTGGAAGGGTTGCTTGCTTTAGCTGTGGACCAGTGAAGAACCTTAACGCCCTTGGAGATGCCGGAGTGATTACTACAAACGACGATGAAATAGCTTATAAGATTAAATACCTCAGGGTGCATGGTCAGGTAGAGAAGAACCATTCTTATTTCCCGGGCTTTAATTCTCGTTTGGATGAGCTTCAGGCGATAATCCTCCGGGCAAAGCTTAAAACCCTAGATGCTAAGAACGAAAAAAGAAGGGAAATCGCTAATAGATACCGAGAGGGACTTTCAGACATTCCGGAACTTTTTGTCCATCCCGCTCCTCCACCCTACAAAAAAAGCGTCTACCACCGCTTCGTCATCGGAACAGAAAAAAGAGATGAATTAGTAAGATATTTAAAGGAAAAAGGGATAGGAACGGGCTACTACTATCCCATACCTCTTCACAAACAGAAAGCTTACCTTGAAGCCTACGGCAAAGCCTGGCATCTTCCACAGGCTGAAAAACTGGCAAGGGAGCTTGTTGCCATCCCCATGTATCCTGAGCTAACAGACGAAGAGATAGATTACATTATTCAAGCGATAAGGAGCTTTTTTGGCAAGGGGTAAAAGGTGGGGGCAAAGTTTCTCTCTTTAGTAATCCCTGCCCATAATGAAGAAAAAAACATACCCATAGTCTATCAAGAGGCAAAACAAGTCCTTGAGGAGATAAAGAAGGAAAGGGGCTACGAGTATGAAATAATCTTCATCGATGATGGGAGCTCAGACAACACCCTTTCTGTGTTAAAGGAGATAAAGTCTAAGGACCCGAATGTCCGGGTTTTAGTGATGGATAGAAACCGAGGGGAAGCAGCTGCGTTGACTGCTGGCTTCTTCCATGCTCGGGGTAAGTTTATCTTTAGCATGGATGGCGACGGGCAGAATGACCCGAAGTATCTAAAAGACCTTTTGGCAAAGCTTGAAGAAGGTTTTCTTGCCGTCTCTGGCTATCGTGTGGAAAGAAAGGAACCTCTTCTTACAAGGAAGATCCCTTCAAGGATAGCTAACTTTCTCATCGCTCTTATAACTGGGCTCCCATCCAAAGACAACGGCTGTAGCCTTAAGGGCTACTACTTTGAGATACCAAAAAGATGGCAAATCCCTCATGGCTTTCACAGGTTCATACCAGCATTGTTTGGAATAAAACCTAAGGATTTTACCCAAATCCCGGTCATTGACAGACCAAGACTTCATGGTAGAAGCCACTATGGACTAAAAAGAACCTTTGAAGTATTGCGGGAGCTCCTTACCATTCCCTTTGTCCTAAGGGACCCTTTAAAGTATGAAAAATTTTTCAAATTTTGGGCAGTTTTGCACCTTCTTGCCTTTTTCATTTTTGCTGGATTTCTTTGGTTGGAAGGTAAAAACCCTTTAAGCCCTGGGCTTTTGCACGGGGGACTCCTCTTTGCCCTCGCCCTTGGAGCCTTTGTAAGTTATGTTATCTACAAGAACCTTAAAAGGTTTAACAGAGCTCAACGAGAGGGCGTGTTTAAAGTTTCCGAACTCTGAATATAAGCCACAAAATAGCTCTCACTTTTTTCCTTTTTGTCGATGAATTCTCTAATCTGGTATCCTAAGCTTTCTAATAATCTTCTTTCGTCAGGCAACAACTCTTTACGAACTATTAATATTCCGCATGATTTTAAATCCTCTTTAGTTAGATAAGACAAAGACTCCTTTAGCCCTTTTACAAACTCTCCTTTTAGTTTTTCAGTAGATTCAGAATAGATAGGCTGGAAGGGATAAGGAGAGCACGGAAAAGGTATGCCAAAAGTAAAAAAGGAGAAATAAAAAGCAATAAAATAAAAAGATAAGATAAACCTTTATAAATGTTTTTCAAAAGTTTACAGGTAACCATCAAAAGGAGAACAAAAGGGAGTATGGGCAAGATTGAAGCAGCCTCTTCTTGCATTAGCAAGAGTAAAAAATAAGAAACACTGCTAAATTACTAAGGAGTAGCCATCTTTCATCGCTTGCTAATTTTT
>JBMSAU010000042.1:0-16807 GCA_049414625.1 Thermodesulfobacteriaceae bacterium | reverse complement strand
TCAAAGTCAAAACACTTCTCCTCATAGTTTAATAATTTAATCCTTAATTAAAATTTTTGAACAGCCCCAGTTACCCAAAAGTCTAAAAATTAATGTCAGGTTATTTCTGAAGATTGCACAACTTAACTTTATATTTCTTAGGGGAGCTATGACTAAACCTATAGCGCCTTTTATTTTTTCTACCTTTTCTAAAATATCGTTGGGATGACAAAAAGAAGAGTTTCAGGATGATCGTCCTACCATGTTATCTCAAGCGTAAACGAAATGATCTTTAATTTTGTATCTTAAATTAAAAAATTGCCTTTCAATACATTCCTTCATAAGGGCTTTCTAGATAATAAAGGGCACGGTTTATTTGAGGTTCTGAGCCGATGAGCACAAGAAGGTCCCCTTCCTTTAAAACAGTTTCGGGCTGAGGATTTACTATTAACTCATCTCCTCTTTTTACAGCGATAACAGTTGCCCCAGTCTTTGCCCTTAAATTAAGCGCCCTAAGGGTTATCCCTACAACGGGATGACCAGGCTTTACGAGATAGGTTTCAAAGGTTAGCTTCTTTAGAAGCTCCTCTGGATGAACTTTCTTAAATTTTGTTATCACTTCTGTTCTTAGGGCTTCGTAGTGTTCGCTTTTTAGGTCTGAAACAAGCTCGTTAATTACATTGAGAGGGATTTTAAAGTATCTTAATGTTTTTTCAAAGAAGGCAATAGAGGCTTCATATTCTTCAGGGATTACTTCATTTGCTCCGAGCTTTAAGAGTTCGTCAATTTCAGCAACAAACTTAGTCCGGGTAATGATAAATATGCTGGGGTTTAATTCCTTGGCAAGCTTTACTACCTTTCTCACGGCAACGGGGTCGGTGATAGTTATTATCAAAAGCTCTGCTGATTTTACACCGTATCTTATAAGAATTTCCGGGTTTGTGGCATCACCAAAGAATATGTGTTCTCCTCTCTTGCGATAGCGTTGAACAGTGTTTGGATTTAGCTCTATGACTGCATAGGGCACATCTAAAAGCTTTAGAGCTTGGGCTACATTCCTTCCGCAGATTCCAAACCCAAGGATGATCGCCCGATGAAGATGTTTATGATGTGGCTTTTCATGCTCTCTTCTGACAAGGTCTTTATGTTTTGCTCGGAAGATTTTTAAAAATCTATCGGTCATTTTGTCTGCTACCCCTATCACAAGGGGAGTTAGAAATAGAGTCAATGCTGATGAGGCTATAAGGATTTGAGAAACATCTAGGTTCAGAAGGTTAAGCTTTTCACCTTCAAGAAGAAGAACAAAGGAAAACTCCCCGATTTGGAAAAGGTAGAAGGAGGATAAAAAGGCAGTGCGGAGGTTTTTGTTGAGAAGATATACGACTAAGAAAACCACTATAGTTTTTAAAACAAAGATAAAAAGTAGGGTAATTAAGGCCTGCAAGGGATTTTGTGAGATAGTAGGGATAGAGAGAAGCATTCCGATAGTGATAAAAAAGAGGGCCATAAACAGGTCCTTTAAGGGTTTTACTTCAGCGATGGTTTGATAGGCGTATTCTGATTCTGCGATGGCAAGCCCGGCAATGAAGGCACCAAGCGAAAGGGACAACCCGAGTTTATGGCTGAAAACAGCAACTCCAAGGGATGTTAGAAAAATGCTTATCAAAAAGAGCTCCCTTGAGCGGGTTTTTATCACCAATACCAAAAGGGTCGGGATGAGCTTTAAGGCAAGTAGAAGAAGGATTGCTAAAACGCCGAAGGCTTTAAAGATTTTAAAAAAGACCTCAGAAAGGGTTAAAGATTCATCGGCGAGCATCGGAAGAAGAAGCATGGCAAGAACAACAGTTAAATCCTGAAAGATTAAAATCCCAAAGATATACCGCCCGTGAGGAGTGTTAAGCTCCCCTCTGTCTGTTAAGATCTTTAAGACCACAGCGGTGCTGCTAAAGGAGATAAACAACCCAAAGAATATGGCAACTTTGATGTTAGGAGCTACTAGGGCAAAATAAAACAAGCTGGAAAAGATTGAAGTTAGGACTACTTGAAGCAAGCCGGCAACGAATACTTCTCTGCGGTAGGCTAAAAGCTTCTTTACTGAAAACTCAATACCGATAATGAACAAAAGGAGGATGACGCCAATCTCGGCAATGCTTTCTACTACGTGCGGGTCTTTGATCAGATTAAAACCCGATGGTCCGACGATAAGCCCTGCGCATAAAAAGGCAGTCAAGACGGGAAGTCTAAGCTTCAAGAAAAGGAAAGCTAAAATTAAGGCAAAGGCAAAGGCTAAGACTATGGCGTTAAGGGTGTCGACCAGCATGCTCTTTTAGTTGAGCCCTAAGCTTTCCTTTATACCGCTTATGATATATTCTACCGCAATACTTGCAAGGATTAGCCCAAGTAGTCTCACCAAGGCTTTTGTGCCCGTCTCTCCAAAAAACCTAAAGATGTAGCTCGCAAAGAAGAAGATGGTAAGAGTTAAAAGGGAAACAAGGGCAATTACTCCTAATAACCACAACTTTCTTTCCCAATCTATTCCTTCAGAAATGATAACCGTGGTCGTTATGGCCCCTGGTCCAGCTAAATAGGGAATTCCAAGGGGCACAATGGATACATCTTCTCTTTCTTTCCATTTTTCTCGCTCTTCAGGCGTCTCTTTTATGGCTCTTGTCCTGGCATAAAGCATGTCGATAGCTGTTAGTATAAGAAGTAAGCCCCCAGCCACCTTGAATGCAGAGAGTGAGATATGGAATAGCTTAAGAAGATTTTGTCCAACGAATAAAAAGAGAGCTAAAACGATGAAAAGGGTTAAGGTTGCTCTAAGGGCAATAAGTTTTCTTTCTTTTTCTGATACCCCTTCAGTTAAGGTTATAAAAAGTGGCGCTCCCCCAATGGGGTCAACCACGGTAAATAGGGCAAGAAAGCTTTTTATTAAAAAGCCTATCTCCATCGTTCAGTAAGGTAAAGCAATATTCCCGGAATAGCAGAAATTAAAATAAGAGAATAACCAAGGAGTCCAAGGGCAACTCCATACTCAAGGGGGTAGCCAAGAAGGTGAAGAAAATAGCTTAGCGTTCCTTCTCTCACCCCAAGTCCTGAGATGCTTAAAGGAAGGGCAGAAAGAAAGCTAACTATAGGAATTACTACAAACAAAACCCTCAAAGGAAGGCTAAGGAAAAGGGCTTTGCTTAAAAAAACATACTGAAGCACAAAAAAGACCTGAACCACAAAGCCTAAAACAATGGGTATCAGATTTTGTGGGAAAAATAGAGGCTTTAGGGTTTCAGGATTTTGGATCTTTGGAAAAAATTTTTTTCCAAGAAGGTTTATCAGGAAGAATCCTAAAATTGCCGAATATATGATTAAGAAAAGGGTCTGCTTGAGGGTCGGAGGCAAGAAGTCGCCATACAAAGGGAGGCTTAAGGATAAGATGACGATTATACCAAACAAACCGTAGCCTCTGTCAAAGAGGAGGCTCATGCTTGCTTTTTTCCAATGTAGCCCCTCTTTGATGAGTAAGCCTGCCCTTAGAGTATCTCCGGCAACGATGCCTGGGAAAACGGTGTTCAAAGAGAGGCTCATGAGATAGCCCTTTAAGTAAAAGCTTAAAGGTTTCTCAAATCCCCAAACTTTGCAGATTTTCTTCCAACGAAGCGCTACCAAGGTTTGAAAACTCAAGACGCAAGTAAAGGCTAAAACATAGTAAATAGGGGAAAGGTTTTTCAAGACGAGAAAAAGTTTATCCCACTCGGTTTTTTTTAGTAAGTAAAGGAGCAAACCAAAGCTTATGATGAACCTTGCCAGAAAAAGAATGACTGATTTTATTTTTTTCTTCATTTTGTTAAATGTTTAGCTCTTATTCCTTGCTGGGAAAACCCTGAAATAGGTAAGGTATGGGTTTGTGGGGTGCATAAAGGGGTTTTCGATGATGGCAACGAGCTCATTCTTTGTAGTAGCAAGGCGAATGTATTTTTCAGTAGGGTTAAGGGAAAGTTTTTGGAACCTGACCCAAGATAGAAAGGAAGAAGTTGGAATCCTAATCCCTGCTCTAATCTTTTGGGCAGATTCTTCGTTTACAATTACCTTGGGTAAGAATTCTAAGGCTTTTTCAAGAGGAATAATCCTTTTTTGCAGAGAGTTTCTATCTTCCTTAGCTAACCGCTTGACCTCATCAAGGCTTATAGCTTGGTCAAAGGTAAAAACGGATTTTTTAAGTCTCACTAGACTTTTAAGCACCGCTCCGCATCCAAGCCTCTGCCCAAAGTCATGCACCAAAGCCCTTACATAGGTGCCTTTACTGCAGGCAAGCAAAAATCTAACCTCTGCTCCGTTCATCTCAAGGATCTTAAAATCGTAAATCCTTACTGTCTTGGGGTTTTTCGTTATGATAAGCCCGTTCCTGGCATACCTATAAAGTGGTCTCCCTTTATACTTTGCCGCTGAAAAAGGTGGAGGGGACTGCTGAAATTCTCCAATAAAGTTAGGGATGACCCTTTGAACATCCTCCAAGGTGATCGAGCTTGGGTCGCTTGTTGCTAAGACCTCTCCAGTTATGTCATAGGTGTCCGTGGTTATCCCAAGCTGCATAACTCCTTCGTATAGTTTATCTCCTTCAAGAAAGATCTGGGCAACTTTCGTAGCTTCATTTAAAAAAATTGGTAATACACCCGTGGCTATTGGATCAAGGGTTCCGCCGTGCCCAGCTTTCTTTACCCTGAGAACTCTTTTTATCTCTTCAACAGCATCCATTGAAGTTAACCCTTGAGGCTTATCGATAACAAGAATGCCTGATAAATTCTTAAGATCGTTTGTCTTCATCTAACCACCTAACTCAAGGTGAGAAATCTTTTCCTCTAAAAGCTTTATGACCTCTTCTAAAGATTGAGAACGAACCTTAAACCCGCAGGCATAGGCATGTCCTCCCCCTCTAAACTCCTTAGCTAAGGGTAGACAAGGATAAGGGGGCTTGCTTCTTAGGCTCACTGATATATGGTCATAATCAAGCTCTTTTACTAGGATAGAAAGCATTACTCCTTCTACATCTCTAAAAAAGCTCGCCAAGTCATCAAGCTCTTTCCCATAGTGCTCAAAATCTTCTTTAGTTAAATAGGTTATAATAACCTTTCCGTCTTTGAGAAGTTTCATGCGATTTAGGGCACTTTTAAGAAGATTGATCTCCCCAAGTGTCCGGTTTGAGTAGATGGCGTTGGCTACTGCGCTTGGGCTTGCCCCAAGCTTGACGAGCTGTGAGGCCATCTCAAAGGTCCTTGCGGAAACATTTTCATACCTAAACCCACCTGTATCGTAATATAATCCAAAAAGGAGTAGAGTTGCGACCTCTTGAGTTATGAAGATGTTGGTAAAGGTGAAGAAATCAAAGAGTAAAGCTGTGGTAGAAGGGGAGGATGGGTCGATTAGCTCTATTTGTTCTTCAGCAAAGGGCTCGCAATCTTCCTTATGGTGATGGTCAAAAATGATGGCAAACCTTGGTGTGTTAAAAACAGATAGCACTTTCTCGTTAATCCTTTTCGGACAATGGGCATCAAACACAATAAGGAGCTCAGGGTGGATGCTAGTTGATAAGTCTTCTACTTTGGTTATGGCTTCAATGCCTGGCAAATAATAAGCCTTACGAGGTATATCCTCAAGAAGCAAGGTAAGATTTATTTTCTCTTCAGCCTTTAATTCGCTTGGGACGACGCTTTGCAAAGGAAAATCCTTAAAAGCCTGATAAAAAGCTAGCATGCTTGATATTCCATCAAGGTCGGGAGCAGTATGAGTGATGCAAAGGATGTTTTTGGCTGAATTTAAAACTTGGTAGGCTTTTGAAAAGTCCATCAAGATTTTTTAATCCTTGCAAAGAGTTCGTCAAGCCTTTTTTCTTCTTCTTCTCTTAGGTCCTGCTTAAACTCTATGTCCGGAAGAAATTTTATAGTCATTCTTTCGGCCAAAAGCTTCTTAATGTAGCCCTTAGCCTTGGATAAAGCAGTCTCTATCTCAGCTGGATCAGCATCGTAGACCCTAAAGTAAACGGTTGCCTTTCTTAAATCATCGCCAATCTTTATTTCAGTTATACTTATAAACTTTTTAAAGATTGGATCATTTAGCTCAAACATGATTATTTCGGACAACAGATCTTGAAGGAGACTTGCAACTCGCTCGGCACGTCTCCTCATTTTTTCAGTATCCTATGAGGTCGATTTCTACTTTTATGATTTCAAGGTCTGAATTTTTTTTAATAAATTCAATAAGCGTTGTCAGTCTACTGTCCACAAACTCTCTATCCTTTCCGACAAGGCTTACTCCGAGGACTGCCTTTTGCCAAAGGTCATGTCCGTCAACCTCAGCGATAGATATTCGCTTAAAGTTAGCTTCTATCTTTTGAGTTAGAGCCCGCAAAATCTGCCTTTTTTCTTTTAAGGAGTTAGGGTAGGGAAAGTAAAGCTCTATCCTAGCAATTCCTACAACCATTTAAGAGCTCCAAAGCTTCTGTTCAATCTTTCTGGTCTCAAAGGCTTCTATAATATCTCCCACTTTTACGTCGTTAAAGTTTTCAATCTTAAGCCCGCATTCATAGCCGGCTTGAACTTCTTTTACATCCTCTTTAAAGCGTTTGAGACTGGCAATTCCGCCGGTAAACACTACCACTCCGTCTCGGATCACTCTAACTTTGTTGTTCCTGCTTATAACACCCTCCTTAACATAGCATCCAGCCACGATCCCAACCTGAGGCACTTTAAAGGTAGCTCTAACCTCTGCAACACCAGTGATAACCTCTTCATAAATAGGCTCGAGCAACCCTTCCATCGCCTTCTTGATGTCTTCTAGAAGATGGTAGATAACATCATAGAAGCGGATGTCTACTCCTTCTTGCTTAGCTATTTCTTTAGCTTGCGAGGTCGGCTTAACATTAAAACCAATGACGATAGCCTCAGATGCCGAGGCAAGCATTACATCACTTTCGGTTATGGCACCAATTCCTTTCCTGATTATCGATACCTTAACCTTATCAGTTGAGAGCTTCTGTAATGAAGCATCCAAGGCTTCGAGCGTTCCTTGGGTGTCTGCCTTAAGGACAATCTTAAGTTCTTTGAGTTCACCCTCTTTTAGCTTTTCAAAAAGCTTCTCTAAGGAGATCTTAGTTTGCTTTGCCGCTTCAGCTTCTCTTGCTTTTCTTTGCCGATACTCGGCAATCTTCCTTGCCTTCTCTTCATCCTCAACGACGATAAAGTCATCCCCTGCCTGTGGCAGCTCCTCAAATCCTAAAATTTCAACCGGAGTAGAAGGGGTTGCTTCCTTTACCCTTTGTCCAAGGCTATCCAACATCGCCCTAACCCTACCAAAGGTTTGCCCTGAGACGAACACATCTCCCTCTCTAAGCGTCCCCTCTTGAATTATGATCGTGGCCACTGGTCCCTTGCCTTTGTCAAGCCGACTTTCGATTACCCTTCCTCTTGCTGGTCTATCGTAAGCTGCTTTAAGGTCTAACATTTCAGCCTGAAGTAAAACAAGCTCAAGAAGCTCTTCAATGCCAATCCTGTTTCTGGCTGAAATGTTAGCCATAAGCGTGTCGCCACCCCATTCTTCAGGGACAAGCCCAAGCTCGGCAAGTTGTGCCTTAACCCTTTCGGGATTAGCGTTAGGCTTATCGATCTTGTTTATAGCCACAACTATTGGCACTCCAGCTGCCCGCGCATGCTCAATGGCTTCCTTGGTTTGTTCCATGACACCATCGTCTGCCGCTACCACAAGAATGACAACGTCTGTAACCTGAGCACCTCTTGCTCTCATGGTGGTAAAGGCTTCATGACCAGGCGTGTCAATAAAGGTTATCTGTCTTCCATCCTCAAGCGTTACTTTATAGGCTCCGATGTGTTGGGTAATTCCGCCAGCTTCTCTACTTGCCACATCAGTTTTTCGAATAGCGTCAAGAAGAGTGGTTTTCCCATGGTCAACATGCCCCATAACTGTGACCACAGGTGGTCTTGGCTTAAGCTCATCTTCCTTTGGAGGAACATACTGTAGAAGAAGCTCCTCCTCAACCGTAGCCTTTTCTACTTTGAACCCAAACTCATCGGCAAGAATTGCCGCTGTATCAGCATCGATAGATTGATTTATGGTGAGAGGTAGCCCCATCATTAAAGCCTTTTTCAAAAGTTCACCAACCTTAACCCCCATTAATTTAGCAAGCTCACCAACTTGAATGGTCTCATAAACCTTTATCTTTCTTTCCTTAGGGGGTAGAGTTGAGGGTCTTGAGGGTTCTTTGGTTGGCTTTTCCTTTTTAGCTAAGATCCTTGTTTTTTCTTCTTCCTCAAGTCTTTCTTCAAAAAGCTCTGTAGGCTCCTCTTCAAAAAAGAAATCTTCAATTTCCTCTCTTAATTCTCTTTCCCTCTTTAAAGCCGAGGGCTTTTTCTTAGGTTTTTTCTCTTCAAGTTCGACCTTTATCTTTTCCTTTTTCTTTTTTTCTTCTTTTTCAAATTTTTCTGGAGTTGGCTGAGGGGGAGGTGTTATTTCTGGTTTTTCTTCCCTTTTTCTGTAGCGGTCTCTTCGTGGTTTAAATTCTGTAACTATCCTTTTTACAGATGGTTCCTCAGGTTTTTCTGTTTCTTTTTTTTCTTCTTTTATCTCCTTTGCTTCTACTATTTCAACTTCTACCTTTTCACCTTCTACCTTAGCCTCTTCGGAAATGAGCTTTTCTTCAGGCTTTGGTTGAACTTCTTCTGTAGGCTGAACTTTCTTTTTTATGATAAGTTTCCTTTTTTTAGGTTGTTCCTGAGCTACTTCAACCTCTTCCCTTTTAATTACTATAAATTCTTTCTTAGGTTTCAACATCTCTTTAATTCTTTCCGCTTCCTCTTCCGAAAGTAGACTCTGATCGTCTTTTATGCTAAAACCAGAATCTTTCAACTTCAAAATTAGTTCTTCTACAGTAAAGTTTAGCTCAACCGCTAAATCACTAACCTTAATCTTTGGCATCAAAACCGTCCCTTTTAAATAGCTTCTTTAGCAAGGTCTTTTTTAAAAGATTTTCATAATCATAATATTAAAGCTTTAAAAATCAAGGGAGACAAATAAGATAAGAGATACCTTCCTTTGCTTGGAAGGAACAGGGTAGGGGAAGTTTGCCTGAAGCTATTTATTTAACCGACCCATAAGGCGAGGGTTAATGAAACAACCTTTGCTGGTCTTGTTTTTTGACTACGATTAAGTAAAATAGTCAAAGCATGTCCTACTTAGTCCTTGCCAGAAAGTATAGACCACAAAGGTTTTCCGAAGTTGTTGGGCAGTCCGCGGTTGTTAAAACGATCGTTAATGCTCTAAAAAAGAACAAGCTTAGTCATGCCCTTCTTTTTGCTGGGATAAAAGGAACAGGTAAGACCACTTTAGCAAGGATTGTAGCCAAGGCTTTGAATTGTCAGAATATCAATCCCGAGGAGTATGAACCCTGCAACCAGTGCCAATCCTGCGTTGAGATAACGAAGGGTATTCATGTGGATGTCTTGGAAATAGATGCAGCCTCAAACCGTGGAATAGATCAAATTAGGGAGATCATCGAGGCTCTAAAATATGCTCCCGCAAAGGGTAAAGCCAAAGTTTACATCATCGATGAAGCTCACATGCTAACTAAAGAGGCAAGCAACGCTCTTCTTAAGTCCTTAGAGGAGCCTCCATCTCATGTTTACTTTATCCTTGCCACAACTGAGCCAAACAGGCTTCCCCCTACTATTCTTTCCCGTTGTCAACGCTATGAATTTAGACGCCTTGATTTTAAGCTAATTTTTAACCATTTACAGAGGATATGCGAGCTTGAAAACTATCAAATTGAGCAACCTGCTCTTGAACTCATAGCAAGAGAAGCACAGGGAAGCCTAAGAGATGCCCTTTCTCTCCTTGACCAAGCAATGGCTTACGGGGTTAGAACCAAAGAAGACCTTCTTTATAGCTTTGGCTGGCATGAAGAGATTATCTTTGAGGACCTGGCAAAAGCCTTGATTGAGCGAGACTTAAAAAAAGCTATGGAACTTGTGCAGAATCTTTATGAAAAGGGAGTGGATATTATCTCCTTTACCGAACGGCTAACCCACCTCTTTCGGGAGCTTTTTTTAGCCAAAATCTTTTCTCAAGAAGTGCTTGCGGATAAAGTAATAGATTTTCGCTTGCTTAAAGACCTTCTTTTTTTGGGAAACAAGGAGGATTTTCTTTTAATCTATCAAGCCCTTTACAAAGGGCTTGAAGCTATAAGGCGTTCTACCTATCCCCAATTTCAGTTTGAGTTGATGATAGCTAAAATATGTGAATACGAAAAGTTTATCTCTATTGATACGCTTCTTGAAAGATTACCAACCGAGGCTTTGGTGGCTCCTGAGCTGAAGCAGGAAGGAAAGGTCGAGCCTAAACTTGAGCCTAAAGCAGAGCCTAAAGTTGAGACTAAAGAAGAGACAGAAGTTGAACTAAAAGCAGAGCCTAAAGAGGAAGCAAAAGAAGAAAAAAGTAAGAGGCTCCTTGGTGATGCTTGGGATGAGACCTTTACGCCCAACAAGGTAGCAAAGGAAGAAAAAAAGGGACTAAAGTGGGAAGAGTTTCTTGATATAGTAGGGAAGGAAGGTGCTACACTTAGAGCACTGTTAGAGAGCGTTCCTAAACCTGAAGAAAGGGATAATAAGATGGTCTTCCTTCTTGAAGAGGATTATCCTCTTTTGACTTCAGCCTATCGGGATAAACTAAAAGACCTTGTGTTAAAATTTTTTGGGAAGGAGGTAGAGTTTGAAGTAAAGAAAAAGAGGCGAGATCCTGAGGAGGTAAAGAATAGACCAGAAGTTCAAACCATCATGAACATCTTTTCTGCAAAGATAGCCTATATACAACCAGCTAAAGGAGAGTAAAAATGTCCTTACCAAAGGAATTGCAGAAGCTTTTTAAAGAAGTGCAGCGGATGCAGCAAAAGATCGAAGAGATGCAAAAAGAGCTTGAGACGAGGGAGATTGAGGTCCAAGTGGGTGGGGGTATGGTAAAAGTTGTAGCCAATGGAAGGCAGGAGATAATCCGCATAGAAATAGAGAAGGAGTTAATAAACCCAGAGGAAAAAGAGATGCTTGAAGATCTAATCGTTGCAGGAGTAAACGAGGCTCTTCGTAAGGCTAAAGCCATGTTAGAGGAGGAGCTCTTGAAGCTTACCGGTGGACTTCCTCTACCGCCTGGGTTTAAGTTGCCTGGTTTTTAAAATTTAAGAAGGTATGCTAACCGCTTCAAAAAACATCTATCCAAGGGTCTTAAAAAGTTTAATTGAAAAGTTAGCCAAACTCCCTGGGCTTGGAGAGCGAAGCTCAACAAGGATCGTCTTCTATCTCCTTTCAAGGCCAGAACTTTGCGAAGAGCTCTCTTTTCTTATCTCCGAGCTTCCTAAGAAGGTAAAGCTTTGTAAGAAATGTCGAAACCTTTCTGAAGATGAGCTCTGCTCAATATGTCTTGATAATTCTCGCAACCGGAGATTGCTGTGTATAGTCGAAAGCCCAGTCACCTTATACGCCATCGAGAGCCTTAGCCTCTTCAACGGAACCTACTTTGTGCTCCACTATCTTTTATCTCCGAGGGAGGGGATAACGCCTCATGACCTACCTTTAGAGGAGCTAAAAGGTTTGATTGAAGAAAATGAAGTAGAAGAGGTTATCCTTGCCTTATCGCCTACGCTATCTGGTAATGCAACTGCTGAATTTTTAAAGGAATTTCTATCTCCCTTTAAGCTTAAACTTAGCAGGCTTGCCCTTGGCATACCCTATGGTCTTGAGATCCAATTTGTCGACCCTTTAACCTTAAGAAAATCCTTAACGGATAGAGAGGTGTTGAAGAATGGATAAAGATTTTTGTAGGAGGGTCATTCTTGGAGCCTTTGTTCAAGGCTATTTTCACAATCTACGCGGGTCCCTCCAAGGTGTTTATCTTCCTCTTCAGCGTATCATGCTAAATCCCTCAAAATATCTAACAGAGGAGGGCTTAGCCCTTTTCCAAAAAATGATGTCCTCCCTTGATAAGCTTAACAACCAGCTTAACATTGCCTTGGCTGACCTTAGCTGCGAGGATGAAGGACCTTGGGACCTCTTTGAGGTCATGCAAAAAGAGATGCTTTTTTGGGAGGCTGATTTAAGGTTTAAACATAAAATAAAAAAAGAAGTGATAGAAAAATCTAAAGCTAAGGTTAAGCTTCCTTACAACATCCTCCTTGGTCTACTTTGTCTTGTTGAGGCGGAGCTTTATCAAGCTCTAAGCGAGGGAAGTGAGTTGAAGATAGCCATTTCCTCAGAGCCCAAACCTTGCGTTACCTTCAGTTGGAGCGGATCCTTACTCCTTCAAAATTTAGAAAAGGTCGCAGAGCTTATCAAGCCTTACGCCACGCTAACTAAGAACGAAAACTCTTTAACCTTATGCTTCAATCAGTAGATGAAGCCTCCCTTGACCTTGAAAAAGAAAAGCTTTTGCTTCTTGGATTATATCTTAAGGAAAGGGCAACTTTTAGGCTCTGCAAAATATTCGAGGAAGCAGAAACAAGTCAAATCTTAAAGGGTTTTCCTTATTCTGAAAAAGAAATTTTCAGAATCGCTAAAGAGGAATTAAAGAGATGCGAAAGGTCAAAAATTCGGATTATTTACTTTAAGGAAGAGGACTACCCGGAATTACTTAAGAATATCCCGTATAAGCCACCTTTTCTTTATGTTTTAGGTGAGCTTTCTCTTAATTCTGCTTTAGCCATCGTGGGGACAAGAAAGCCAACCCCTTATGGCAAGGAGATAGTCGAAAAATTTGTGCCTGAACTTGTCGAAGCAGGGTTGACCACTGTATCAGGATTAGCCCGAGGTATTGATACCTTGGTCCATAAAACTACCCTAAAGGAGGGAGGTAAAACAGTTGCCGTCCTTGGAACAGGGCTTGACATCATCTATCCGCCAGAGAACAAAGACCTTTTTTTGAAGATCCTTGATTCCGGCTCAGCTATTGTTTCCGAGTTCCCCTTAGGAACCCGCCCAAAAAGAGAAAACTTTCCCCGAAGAAATAGGATCATTAGCGGACTTTCACAAGGTGTTTTAGTTGTGGAGGCTGGAAGAAGAAGCGGAACATTAATCACCGCAAAATGGGCTCAGGACCAGGGGAGGGAGGTTTTCGTCTGCCCAGGAAACATCTTTTCCGAGCAGTCCCAAGGAACGCACTACCTCCTCAAAAACGGAGCTATTCCTGTCACCTCAGCAGAAGACATCCTCTATCACTTGGGAATAGAGTATAAGCCAGAGAAAGGAAAGGAAGAAGTAACCTCCATAGAGCTTTCTCAAGAGGAAAGAAAGATCCTCGAATGTTTAAGTAAATACCCAACGCATTTTGAAAATCTCCTTGCGCAAACAGGATTTGACCTTCCTCAGCTTTTATCCTTGCTAACCGAGCTTGAGCTTAAGGGGTTAGTGAAGAGCCTTCCCGGAAAGTTTTATCAAAGGCGTAGCTGAGCCTTAACTAAGTCTAAGGTGTTATTCACCCGAAGCTTAAGAAAGATCTTCTCAAAATAAGCTTCCATGTCGGAAAAGATGCTATTTAACACCTCTTGAGGGAGGTCCCACCAATCCTTTTTAAAGGCTCCAAAGCCCTTTTTCCTCGTTTTGTAGATAAATTGAGCTTCGGTAAGCCCTTCTTTCCATTCTTGAGCAAAGTTTTGTTTCAGATAAGCGTAGATTCTCTGTCTAAAATCCTCGGGCAAGGCTCTATGGTCGTAGATGAAGTTCTGCAAACCCGTTGCCAGATGCACTTCAACGCACTCGTTTTCTGGGAAAAGCTCGAAGTATTCTTCAGGAAGGGTTGAGGCTCCGTGCTGAACTGCTCCAGCCAACCCAAACTCTTCTCGGGCAATCCGAGAAAGGGTTCGAAGAACTTTAAAATCTAGAGCAACCTGGGCTATTGACCCATCAGGTAAGACCACTCCTCCATGGCTTGTGCCCGTCTGAACGCTTACCTTTGATAGACCAACCTCGCCTTTGAAGGTTCGCTTAAAGCCTTCGAGAAAGGCTCTTAGCTCCTCAGGGGTGCTGTTTTTACCCCCGATCTCACCGATTTCTCCGCCAAGGTTTACTGTGATTCCCTTTGGTTCTATGCTTCTTATAAATTCGGCAAGCTCAGCGGTAAGCTCATAGTTTGCCCTTTGCTGTTCCATGATGTCTTCTTTTTCCAAGTCAACAAGGGTTGAAGCATCGATGTCAATGTTGTAAAACTGGGCGGTTATTGCTTCTTCGATCAAGTTTATAAGAAGCCTTTTTTCAGCATCTGGTTTTGCGAAGTAGGATTTTCTGTTTGCTTGGAAGTGGTCTCCCTGAAGGAAAACCGGACCAGGATAGGCTTCATCCCGGGCTGCTGCAAGAACACATACCGCATACTCAAGGGGGCTCTGCTTAGTGTAGCCCATCTCCGAGCGGGCAATCTCAAAGATCACCGCCCCTACATTTAGCCTTTTTGCAACTCTAAAGATAATCCTTGCAAGGTCATAGGTCAAAATCCTAAGGTTAAAGGCTGGCACAGTAAACCCAAGGAAGCCTTCGCTAATCTTCTTGTAAAGAGGATAAATAGACCTTCCTACATATCCTTCATTGTTTAGGCTTCCCAAAAGGGCTCTTAGTTTTTCCTGCTTTAAGCTTGCGTTTTCCTCAAACACCGCTTCATAGACTTTTTCTCTAAGAGTAGACATCAAACGCCCCCTAAAATATCTACACTTTGAACTGGTCGGTTAGCTCCTTTATCTGGTTTGCTACCTCTTTTATGTCCTCTGCTTGTCTCTTTAGTCTTTCGGAGAGTTCTTTTAAGGCTTCTGCTTCTCTCTTTATCGCTTGAGCCTGCTCATCAGTTATCATTACCTTGTCTCTTACGCTTGAAATATGCTCAAACACGGAGTTTACCACGATGGTCTGCTCCTCAACCGCCGAGGCAATGGTTGTTGCTGCATCCTCAACATTCTTAATCAGGCTAACAATTCCTTCAACAGAATTTGAAACATTGCCTGCTGCCTGCACCAAAAAGTCTATCTTCTGTTTTATCTCTTGGGTTGCAGACTGGGTTTGCCTTGCAAGCTCTTTTACTTCGTTTGCAACGACCGCAAAGCCCTTGCCAGCTTCGCCTGCTCTTGCAGCCTCAATAGATGCGTTTAGGGCAAGGAGATTTGTCTGCTCAGCAATGTTGTTTATAAGGTTTACTACATCCTCTATCTCAAAACTGGCTTCCTTTAACTTTTCTGCAAGCTCTTTTGTTTCAAACACAGCCTGAGAGGTCTCCTTTACCATTTGACTTGAGACTTGGGCTTTTTCGCTTATCTCCCGAATAGCCTTGGTAAGCTCTTCCAAGGAGGTTGAAACATCGTTCATGGCGGAAAGAATTTCCGCAGAAGACATGCTTATGTATTCAGCCTTATCACGAAACTCTGAGATGACCTCGGTTGAACGGGAAACATCTTTATAGAGCTCGTCTGAGATGCCAAATAGGCTCTTAGTGCTTTCAATAAGCCTTTTAACAATGTTTGCTAAACTTTCAAGGAAGTTATTGAATTTAGCGGAAAGCAAGCCAATCTCCGATTCATCTTGAGAGGTGAACCTAAAGGTTAGATCACCTCCCCCCTTTGCCAGCTCATCAACCATTTTGACCGTGGTAAGAAGGTTCTGAGAGCAACCTTTAAGCTGTCTTGTGATGGTAAAAGCGATGATAAGAAGAAGCGTAACGAGCAAACCGGTTGAAATTAAGGCAGATAGTCTAAATAGGTTTACGACAGCCTTTTGGTCTGTGCCAATCGCGATGTATCCCATAGGGTTTCCTGCATAGTCCTTTAGTTGATACTTAAAAAAGTATTGCGTGCCGATATTCAAGCTTTCATCCTTTGCATTTAGGATTTTATCCAAGGTCTTTTCATCTATGTTTTTGGGCCTACCATAGATAATACCTTGAGGAAGGACCTTGACTTTCCCCTCCTCAATGAACTTTTTATCTAAGATTTTCTCCAACTCTTTGTTAAAAACAATGACATACCGGTCAGCCTGTTTAAAGGCTTGAGAAAAATCTTCCATCATCCGGTCTACGGGGTAGGCAATTTCAACTGAGCCAAGAAGCTCTCCATCCTTAGAGAGAATTGGAACGACGGTTCTATAAGTTATCTCAAAGAGCCCTGCTTCAAATCCAGTGACAGGCTTTCTCGAACTTTGGGCAGTGACGATGGTTTTTCTAAACCCTGATAGGTCATCAAGCTTAATATCCATCCCAGGTTTAAGCCAGGTTATAACAAAGGACCTAGCTTGAGGAAGATGAAAATGAACTGAATATTGAGCGAGGTTTGTTCCTCTTACTAAGTCTTCATACTCAAACCTTAAGATTCTTCCATACTTTTCAAAGATGGGTCTGTTTGATTCATTGACATTCGTTAGCGTGCCAGCTTCCTTTGCTAAGGAAAGATAGATATTCTGAATGTGCTTGTTGTTGGCTAAAGTCAAAGAGTAGCTTAGAAGTTCAGCCTCTCTTTGTTTTAGAAAATCTGAGAGAGTATCCTCAAAGTTCTTAATCAGGTTGTTAGTTTGTTTTTCAAAAACAAAACGTGTTGAGATGTAGAAGCTAATCAAAGAAATAACAAGGAAAAGGGCAAAGGAGATAAGGAAGTATCGTTGGATCCTTTTAACTATGGATTTTTTTACCTCCATGCCAAACCTCTTATTTTTTGAGGTTCTGCTTGTGATATGCTATATTATCAAGTTTTAATTCTCGGGGCAAGGGGAACTTTTTCAAAATCTTGACCTTTTGCCAAAGGCGTGTTATTACTCAATTA
>JBMSAU010000041.1:0-2434 GCA_049414625.1 Thermodesulfobacteriaceae bacterium | reverse complement strand
CCTTTCTCTTTAAGGCTCTCAACTAAATTGCTGTCAAGAATGTTGCCCTGAAATATGTCCCACGAGTAGTTTGAAGGTAAAATATGGGAAAATTTTTCCTTTAACAACAGAGTTGCCTCTATGCTTGCAGGATCTATATCAAAGCTTATAACATGCTTACAGCCTAATAAGACTGCTGACAAAGAGAAAAGCCCAGAACCACACCCCACGTCAATAAAAACCTTATCTTTAAACTCGCCCTCAGGGAGATATTTTAGTAAGCTTTCCTTAGCTTCTTGTATAACTCTTTCATCTACAACATTTTTTACATAATTTTTCCAGTTCCTTCCAAAAGAAAAGGTTATCTTCGCCCCAAAACCTCCTCCCATTCTTGAACTATCTTTTCAATTCTAAAATCTTCAGCCCTTTGCTTAGCTTTTTCTGAGTAATGCTTTCTTAAGCCTTCATCCTCAAGCAGTCTATCTATTGTCTCAACCCACATTATTTCCCTTTCTTCTAAGGGTTCCTTTGCAGTTTTATGTTTTACATCAAAAACAGGCATCAAGACCCCATACTCTGCAAACTCTGGCTTCTGGGTTTGATAGTTAAAATCCGTGTTAGGTGCCAAGATCTCCCTTGGACCGCTTCTGCAGTCGGAAGATATTACAGGCACTCCACACGCCATAGCTTCAACCAAGGCGTTTGGAAAACCTTCCCACAAAGAGGGAAAGACAAAAAGCTTAGACCTTGCAATAAATTTGAAAGGGTTCTTTTGAAAGCCCAGGAAATAAACATCAAAGCTATCTGAAAGCTTATCTCTGTCCCAAATATAAGTTTTTAGCCCAAGCTCCTCGGAAAGCCCTACCAAATAGTCCTTTAACTCTCCCTCTCCTAAAATCACAAGCTTTAAAGCTTTGTGTTTTTCTTTTAAAGCTTTGAAAATTCTTAGCAAATACCATTGCCCTTTTTGTTTTGTTAGCCTTCCTGCGGTGATTAAAACAGGTTCTTTATAAATTTCTTCGTAGCTTCCCAATGGCTCATTTGCTAACTCTCTTATTTCATCTATCGGGTAGGGATTGTAGATCACCTTTATTTTTTCTTCCTCTATACCAAGATTAATTAAGCTTTGCTTCACTCCGTGGCTAACTGCTATAATTAAATCTGCTTTCGGATAAAGAATTTTTACTAAAAACTTGTTCAGTTTTCTTAAACCAACATGACCTGTTTGCTGGTCCATATGTACAGATATTATGGCTCTGTGCCTTTTTAAAAGCTTAGAAATTATATTTACAAAATTAGCTCTTTCCAAGAATGAGACCACAAGTGAATTTTCTTCTAAGAATTTTGAAAGCTTATACGCATATATTGGAATGCTTAAAGTTTTTATTATCGGGCTCGTTTCGGTTGAATGATTGCTAAGAAAAAAGATCGGTTTATCTGTCTTGTATTTAACATCACGCTCAAGCAAAATAAAGGCAGATATTGGTAAATGCTCAGATAGCCTTATTGCTACCTTTTCCGCCCCTCCACCTGCAAGCGAATTTATGAGAAAAGCGACATGATTATTCATTTTTTGGCAATTAACGAGATTCCTAAATATAAATATTCCTTACCCTTCTTAACAAAGACATATTTATTAGACAGCTTTTGCAGAATAAGATCAATAAGCAAACCGAAAATATTACTAGGGAAAGTTAAGACGAATTTTATTTTGTTTCCCTTTAAAAGGGCTTCCATAAAGAGATTGAATATAAAAAAAGGTGCAGACAATATGGAACCAGCTTTTCTAATGTGAAGAATTTCTAAATTATTCTCTTCAAAATATCTTTTGTAGAAATAATCTGTATATCTAAAATAGTCATATGGTATTTCATGGTTGCCAAGTATGAAAGGAGTTGATATATATATTAGTCCTCCTTTTTTTAAAACTCTTATTGCTTCATCTAACACATGAAAAGGCTTATATATATGCTCAAGAACTTCAGATATTATAATAAGATCAAAAGACTCGTCTTCAAATGGTAAATTTTCTTTATTTAAATCTACTATAAAATCAGGTTCTGCGTTTTCTAAGGAGAAATCCACACCAATGTAGTTAGCTACTATTCCATGTTCTTCTAATAAGTACTTAAATGGTTTATACCCACAGCCAAGGTCTAAAACACTTAGAGTTTTATCTTTAGGCAAAATATTAAGAAGGTACTTAAAGACTTGGATATTAGAATGTGTGAGTAAGTATGTAGGGTCGTATATTTTGGGATAAACTCTGCGTCTTATAGCTTCTTCCTTTTTTACCACCATTTATCCCTCCACATCTCAAACATAAACAATAGCCAAAGCTTGTTATGATTTACTCCTCTATCAGAAAGAAAGTCCTCTAAAAGCCCTTTGACCTCTAAGTGGTTAAACGATCCTTCTTTTTTTATTCTTTCCCCGTCCAAATACTCCATATAAA
>JBMSAU010000040.1:0-3601 GCA_049414625.1 Thermodesulfobacteriaceae bacterium | reverse complement strand
TCCTCCTTATTAAATTATTGTTTTGAAGTGTACTTATAAAATCATCTAGAGCCTGCCAAATATTATTTGGAAGATTCACTTCTTTATTTGAAAAAACAAGTCTCGCATTAGCTGGCATGAATGTAGATTTCATAATGATAAAAAGCCCTTCATAACTTATTTCATCTTGTTTTGTTCCGATTTGAATAATTTTTATCATAAGAGGAGATGCTCTTCTTAAAGTTTCATTTCCCAACTTAAGATGAACCATATCTCTTTTATTTATACTTGAAAAGTAAAAATTCAGAGGAAGACCGAAAATAGCTCTTTCAAAAGTTGGATCACTAACTTGTCCACCTAGCAATATATTTTTTGCAACATCATAGTCTGGTTTTCTATAACTTCTATATGCCATTAGTAAGAATCCCATAAAGCCAAGCAACTCTAACCAATTATTTATACTCTTGCCACTCCAAGAATTTTTAAGATAGCTACCTTGTCTTCCTTCTTGAACTTCTTTTATCCAATTTTTCCAATGATTAAAATTATCTTTTTGAATTTGATAAATTTCAAAATCTTTAAAAAGGTATGGAATTTCCTGTCTTTCATTAGGTTTTATAAAATCTCTAATTTTGTCTAAACTATTGTTTATCCAATTTTTTAAGTCACCACTTGGAACAAAATTCAACCCATAACAGTTATTAGTTATAGAAGCTCCCTTTTCTCTAATCTCTTCAATCCTTATCGCTCCAAAACCTCTCCTAGCCCTGCTTCCGAAGTTTCCTAAATTAAAAGCAAGCCACAAAGCACTAAAGAATTTTTTAATATCATCATCTGTGGCTTTAGGGTGGAAGGAAATTTTTAGGTGAAATGTTTCATTTTCTGGAACCGCAAGTCGTCTTGTTAGTTTCAATGAAAACCCTAAATAATCAGATCCTGGTTGTCCAGAAGGAAAAGGTTGCGGTTGGAAAGTTGGTTCTTTTATAAAAATCCTCACTAATCCCTGATTTGAAGTTTCACCTGCCCATCCAAAAATTCTTTTTTCATCTTCCAAAGAGCCACCTGCAACTCTAAACCACCATCTTAGCACTCCGTTAATGCTTTGAGTCCTCAATTCTGGTTGTTGAGAAGCTCCCCCCATAAAAAGAGGTGTGACGATTCTGCAAGTTGCCTCAAAGGTCTTCATCTTAAAATCCCCTTATCTTTTTTAAAGCTTTATTTAAATAAAGAGCATTTAAAAGATTTTGCACAGATTCTCTGAAGAGTTGATGGTGATTAAAAAACGAACTTCTTTTAGAGCTTGAATAGCCCCTTAACATCATGATCCCTTCTTTATGTAGTTTAAGGACCTCTATTAAATAGTCAATAGCCATTTTTTTGAAATTCTGACAAAAATTTATAGAGCCAAATTTGAAATAAAAAGATGTCTAATATACGTCAGACTTGCCCATTTTTTTTGAGTTTTAATAATTAATAGAAAGAAAGTGAAGGCTTAATTTTGTTCTGAAGTACTTGTAGAAGTTGCATAGAATAGGTTTAAAAACTTTGGAGTTAGCAATAAAACTCGAGGTTAGGGGGTAAAGGATGGAGTTTTTTCTTTTAGTTCTTTTCATGATTATAATACTGCTGATCTTAGGAGGATATAATGCTTCTATCATCCCGAGTTCTACGCCACCTGTCTACAGACCGAAGCATGACGATTTAGACGATAATTCTTTCGTCTCGTCAGACTACACCTCCGATGATACATTCTACAGAAGGATTTGGGATGATGACTATGTTTTTAGTTCCTCAATTTGGGATGATGATTTTTCTACAAGGCATGATGACATCTTAACCGACCCAGCCTACTGCCACTTACCTGGGAACATATTCTATCCTTGTCATGATGATGCTTCAACAAGCACTTCATCATGCTCTGACGATTGGTTTTCATCAAGTTCAAGCTGGGACGACTGGAATTCCTCATTTTCCTCAAGGGATGACTGATGCCCCTCAAGCTATAAAGTTTTGAAGAATGCTTAGGAGATTGAAGCTTGAACTGGAGCAATTAGGTTTGATAGATGTCAGAAGTTAAAAATTTTTCTATTATAAATAAATAGGGAGAAAAAAGGTAGAAAAAACATCAATACAAGGAGGGGTAAGATGGAATATATGAAGGGTATGCTAACTCTTACAATCATCACGCAAAAAGCAACAAGTCTTAACTACGGAGAAAACATTGGAAATGTCTCCATCCTTAAGAAGCTCTCATTGGGAGACAATTCACAGATCACCTATGTTTCTGATAAGGCGCTTAAATATGACATAAGAAGAAAGGGGAAAGAAGAAAAGGGGTGGAGGCTGTTGGATGAGAAGGTGCAAGAGCTTGTTATGAGGTCTCTGAAAAGTAAAAAGCTTGATGTAGACGATTTTGGTAAGGCTCTTTTACAAACATATGAAGAGTTTGACCTTTTTGGGGGTCTTCTTACCAACTTGAAAGGTGTTGATAGTAAGAAAGTAGAGCTTTCTTATGGGGATAGTGTAAAAAGAACAGCACCAGTAAAGCTTACCTATGCCTTTTCCATTTCCAAGTTCCAAGGAGACATGGACTTTATGAACAACATTGACGCTTACAACAGGTATATAAAGTATATAGAACAAAAGGAAACTCAGGTCATAACTCAATCTGAACAGCATACCGCACACTATCATTACACTTTGGCCGTAGATTTAGATAGGATAGGAGTATGGGAAGGAGAAAACCAGTTGATAGATGTTATTCCTCCTGAGGAGAAGGCAAAAAGAGTGAAAGACCTTTTGGACATAATAAGAACCCTTTCAAGGCAGATAAGAGGAAGGTATGAAAACTTATCCCCAATTTTCGTGATAGGTGGAATTTACAAGATAAAAAATCCATTCTTTATGGGAAGTATCTTCGCAAAAGAAACCGAAGACGGAAAGCTACTTTTAGATGTAGCGAGAATTCTTGATTGTAAAGGAATAATCCCAGAAAAAGAACGGAATAAAACAATCTGTGGACTACTTTCTGGATACTTTGCCAATGAAGATGAAATAAGAGAAAAACTAAACTGCCAGAGTGTAGGGGAGGTCTTTGAAGAGCTAAAGAAGAAGGTGGAGGAAATTTATGGAGTGTCTTAGAGTTAAACTCTACACTCCCACCGGGATTTTCAAAAATCCTCTTTCCATAAAGGGCATAGAGGTCTATCCGCTTCCGCCTTACTCCACCATAATAGGTCTCATCTACCGTGCAATGGGAAGAAAGTGGAACGGAGAGTATTTTCAAATCTCTATTCAGGGAGATTATGAAGCTATATATCGGGATTATGTGTGGTTTAAAAAGTACGACTTCAAGAGAAAGAAGCTTGAGAAACTTCCACTGCAGGTTCCAATTCTTTATAACCTGTGGCTTCTGATCCATATAAAAGCAAGCGAAGAACTCTTGAAAGAGATGGAGAGTGGTTTAAGGGAACCGAAGGAACTTCTTTTTCTGTCGGGAGGAGAGTATCCGGTGAAAGTGGAGGAGGTGAAGAGAGTTAGATGTGAGAAAGATAATTTTTCAAAATTTAAGCCAATAGAATTGGTCTATAACGCATATGTGCCAAGTTTGGGAAGAAGAGAA
>JBMSAU010000039.1:0-9290 GCA_049414625.1 Thermodesulfobacteriaceae bacterium | reverse complement strand
CTTCTCCTCATAGTTTAATAATTTAATCCTTAATTAAAATTTTAAAATTTTTGAACAGCCTCTCTTACCTCTTGACAAATTATATAGTGTAGTTTATTATTATAAATGCTTGAAATGGGCCCGTAGCTCAGCTGGTTAGAGCCGCCGGCTCATAACCGGAAGGTCCCAGGTTCGAGTCCTGGCGGGCCCATCAATTCCTTGATAATGAACCTCACAGTTTCGGATATCTTAGAGTTTTTAGAAAACGTCGCCCCTTCTTCATTAGCAGAAAAAAATGACCCTATAGGGTTACAAGTTGGTTCAAAAAAAGCTCTTGTTAAAGGCATCCTCTTAACGGTTGACCCAACTCTTTCAGCTTGTAAGTTCGGTAGAGACCAAGGTTTAAACCTCATCGTCTCTCATCATCCACTTTTCTATCATCCGGTGCAAAGCTTAACCCCTGATGCTTACCCAGGAAGCGTTGCCTACTTTGCGGTTAAAGAAGGTCTAAATCTTATTGCTTGGCATACCCCGCTTGATAAAGTTTCCTGGGGTGTGAGCGCAGCCCTTGCGGAGTGCCTTGGCTTATCTCCTGAATGCCCGATCCTCTCTGATAATTCCTTGGGTGAGGGCAACGGGCTTGGGGTTCTGGTAAAATTTTCAAAATCTGTTAAACTTGGTGAGCTTGCAAAAGAAATAGCAAAGAAGGTTAACTCTTGGGTGATGATGGTGGGAGACGAAAGTTGCGAGGTAGATAGCTTAGGCATCTGTGGAGGTTCCTGCTCCTTTCTTATGGAACACTTAAAGAAGCTCTCAGTTAAAACTCTTCTTACTTCGGATGTTAAATATCATACTGCCAAACAAGCCGAAATAGAAGGTTTCAATTTCTTAATCGTAGACCATGGGGTAGCTGAAAGCCTTGTGCTACCTAAGCTCAAAGAAAAGCTAAATCAATTTCTCTCTAAAAGAGGATTTCAAATCCCTGTAGTAATTTTTACCGAAAAAAGTCCATACAAAATCATACAGGAGGTGTAGACTAAAAATGCAGGAAGATATTGTACGACTTATTGAATTGCAAAAGCTTGACTTAGAAATTTTAAAGTTAGAAAGGTCAATGGCAGAGGTTCCAGAAACGCTAAAGAAAGCAAAAGAGAAAAAAGAAAGCCTTGAAGAAAAATTAGCTAGTCTTACAGCAATCATCGCGGAAAAGGACGCTCAAAGAAAATTTTTTGAAGAGGAATTAAAAGAGGAAATAAAAAGGCTTAAACAAACTCAAGCTCGGCTTACCACTATCAGAGGAACAAGGGAATATCAAATCTTACTTGCTGAAATAGAAGAAATTAAAAGAACAAACAAACAAAAGGAAGAAGAAATACTTAAGCTTATGGAGGAAATAGAAAAGCTAACAGAAGAAAAAAACAAGATTGAAGAGGAATTGAACAAAATTACCCAGATCTTCGATGAAGAAAATAAAAAATTTGAAGAGCTTTGTCAAAAGTTAAAAGAAGAAATAGCGAAACTTACGGAAAAAAGAGTTCAGATGACAAAAAAAATTTCGTCTGGAATACTTAAAAAATACGAAATGGTTAGGCAAAAGAAAGGGGGAATTGGTATAGCTCCTGTTGATAATGGTGTGTGTGAAGGATGTCATATGACAATTCCTCCACAACTTTACATAGAAATTCAAAAAGATAACCGTTTTTATGAATGCCCACATTGCAAGAGGATCATCTATTTTAAACGGTACTACCATCAAGAACCATTAGAAGAACAAAACCTAAAAGAAGTCAAAGCAGGTTCGTGAAGTATTATTCCCTAACCAAAGAAAACCTTAGCGCAATTCTTAAAGAGGTCGGAGAGCTTCTTCGATTAGATAAGGTTGGAGCCATACCTACGGAAACTTTCTATGGTCTTGCCTGCAATCCCTTTTCTCAAAAGGCGTTGGAACGCCTCGTAGCTATCAAGGGCCGTGAAGAGGGAAAACCGATATTGCTTCTCTTGGGAAGTCTTGATGACCTTACTTTAGTAGTTGAGAGGATTCCACCTTTGGGCTTAAAGTTGATGAAGCTCTTTTGGCCAGGTCCTCTGACTTTGGTTCTTCCTGCTAAGAAGAACTTGCCAAAGCTCATCACCGGTGGAACAGGAACGGTTGGAGTGAGGCTCTCAAGTCTTGAGTTAACAAGAAAGGTCGCTCAAGCCTTTGGTGGACCTGTCACGGGAACGAGCGCAAACAAAAGCAATGAGCCAGCCATCTCAGACCCCGAAGAGCTGTTAAAAAAGTTGCCTGACCTTGACTTTATTTTAGATGCGGGAAAGACTGAAGGGAAAGCCCCTTCTACTGTGGTATCCGTGGTAGAAAATAGGCTGGAGTTGATACGCGAGGGCGCTATACCTTTTGAAGAAATAAAAAGAAAGCTTGAAGAAGCTTAGCACAGCGAGGGAGCAACAAATATGAAGATAGCCTTCTGTGGAAAGGGTGGAGTTGGAAAAAGCACCCTTGCTACTCTTTTAGCCCTCACCTTCCTTGATGAGGGATACAAAGTGCTTGCCATTGATGCTGACCCAAGTCCCCATCTGGCAAGACTTTTTGGTATAAAAGGCGAGGTTAAGCCCATAGCTGAGATGACAGACCTTTTAGCGGAAAGAGCGGAAAAACAGGGTCCATACTACACCCTTAATCCGAAAATCGACGACCTTCCTGAAAAGTTTGCCCTAACTAAGGATGGGCTTAGGCTTATGGTTTTGGGGGCTATCAGAGTTGCAGGGGGTGGCTGTGCCTGCCCTGAACAGACGGTTTTAAGAAGGCTTTTGCAATATCTCATCCTTACCGCAAAGGAAGTAGTCATCGTTGACATGGAGGCAGGAGTGGAACACTTCGGAAGAGCAACGGTTACCCCTATGGATGTGATCTTGGTTGTGGTTGAGCCTTCAGCCGGAAGCCGAGAGACAGCAAGGCAGATTCTTCGCTTAGCAAGCGACCTAAATATCCCCAGAGTGTATCTTTTAGGAAACAATGTTAAAAATAAGGCTCAAGAGGAAGTCTTACAGAAAGAGTTTGGAGATAAGCTTCTTGCTACTTTTCCCTATGACGAGGAGATAGAGGAGATTGAGCTTAGGGGGGGTTCCCTTTGGGATTACCGCGGGCTTCTTTTTCAAAGGATGAAGGAGGTTAAGCTTGCCCTTGAAGGAATGCTCAATCAACCTTCCTGATATCCAGAACACAAAACCGGATTCACTCATCCCTATAAATAAGGTCGGTATAAAAAACTTAAAATACCCTATCAAGGTTCTTGACCGAGCCAAGGGATTTCAAGATACGGTAGGGGAATTCAACCTTTATGTAGACCTTCCCTCTCATTTTAAAGGAACGCACATGAGTAGGTTCGTGGAAGTGCTGAATGAGTTTAAAGACGAAATCCATGTAAAAAATATAAAAGAAATCCTAAGAAAGCTAAAGAGCAGGCTTTCTGCTCGGTCAGCCCATCTTGAGGTTTATTTCCCCTACTTCATAGAAAAGAAAGCGCCGGTTACCGGGGTCGCAGGGCTGATGGAGTATCAAGCCTTCATGAAAGCTGCCCTTTTTACAAGAAAGTTTGATTTAGTGCTCGGTGTGGTTGTGCCGGTTATGACCTTGTGTCCCTGTTCTAAAAGCATTAGCAAGTATGGTGCTCATAATCAAAGAGGAATTGTTACCATTCAAGTTAAGAGCAAGGCTTTTATCTGGCTTGAAGAGCTTATTGAAATCGCCGAGGAGAGCGCCTCATCTCCTGTTTATCCTATCCTTAAGAGACCGGATGAAAAGTATGTAACAGAAAAGGCTTATGAGAACCCCAAGTTTGTAGAAGATGTAGTTAGAGCCTGCGCAAGTAAGCTCCTACAGATTGAAGGTATCTATTGGTTTTCCGTTTCTGTTGAAAACTTTGAATCCATCCATGGGCATAATGCCTATGCTTACATCGAGCACCCTTCTCAGGGTTATTCTTCAGAGAGCTCTATCTCAAAAAAGGATCCTCCGCATTCGTAGCATTTAACATCAAGAGTATTATCTATCATAGCTACATAGATAACATTGGCACCGCATTCTTTGCAAAGCTCCATATTTTCCTCCTCAATCGCTTTAAGGATATCTTTTTTTAAATCCTCTGGAATATCGGGGTCAAAAATTACCTGCATAAAGCCTCCGATCTATTGAATATTTTTAAAATTTTAACTACGACTTCCTAAGTTGTAAAGTATTTTTTACAAAATTTTGAAAAATTTTTTTAGTCTTCTTCGAAGACTTCAGCTGTAAATAAATAGAGCTCTGTGTTTGGGTCCTTATAACAATCTTCTGGAAGACCCGCCTTGAGACAGCCTTGGCGTAAAAATTCCTCTCGAGTTAGATTGTATTCCGTTGCTACCTGAGGAAGGAGGACACCACGGTTAACTCCTCTAACGATGTAGATCCCATGCTTGCCAACTTCAACCTCGTCAGGTCTCCCAGGATAAAGAGGACTAAGTATAGATATCTCTATCTTAATTTCAGGTAATTCTTCACCCGATAAAGGGGGAAACCTCGGGTCTTGAAAGGCTGATGAAAGGGCAAGTTCCGGGATCAATTGATATAAAGGTTTATCTCCCTCTAAAGCGCCTATACAACCCCTGAGCCGTCCCTTTTTTGTTAAAGTTACAAAAGCTCCCCTTTTTTCATACAGATTTTTGTGCTCTAAAGGAGGTGAGGGAGGCGTAAAAGACTCCCCTTTAAAGTAACATACTAAAGCCTTGCGAGCAATGGTTAAAAGATATCTCCTTTCTTCATCAGTGAGCATTATTCCTTTAATCCAAGCTTTTGTAAAATTACTTCCTTAGGTATGAGACCACTTCTCAGCTCGCCATCAGGAAAGACAAAGGTTGGCGTGCCTTTAATCCCTAAGGTAGAAAGGAACTTCTTTGAGTCCTCAACAAGCTTTCTTCCAGCTTCGCATTGATTTTTGCTTTTATAGCCCTGCCTTAGTCCTTCAAAGCCTTTCTTGTCGCAGATGATAGAGATTGCTTTCGCCTTGGCTTCAGGATGAATTTGCTCAAGAGGGAAGAAAATAACCTTTACCGCAAGCTTTCTTTGCTTCACAAGCTCATCGAGCATCTCCTCCGCCTTTTTACAGAAGGGACAATCTGGGTCAGTGATGAAATACACAAACTTGTCTGATTTACCGTGAACAAAAGCTACCCTTTTTTCTAACTCAGCAAGCTGAGTAGGATTTAGCACAATCTTGTTTATGAGAGCAAGCTTCTCTTGGGTTAGATTTTTCTTAGTAGATACCTCGATGATGTTTCCTAAAACAAGATACTTCCCTTGGGAATCAACATATACCAAGCCTTTATCCGTATCCGAAACTTTCAAGATTACCGAACAAAGTCCAGAAACCTCTGAGGGTTCAACCTTCTCTACCGTTAGCCCTCTTTGCATACCATCGATGACCTTCTGCACAGTCTCAACCTTAGGACAACTAAAGCTCGTTACTCCTTGCTTACAGCCTGAAAAAGCTAAAAGTAAAACAAAGACTAAGGTTGTTAGAAATTTTTTCATAATCATCCCCCTCATATCTTTGGAGACATAATCACTTGATTTAACTGACATTATATTCACTTTTTAAATTTTTTACAATTTTTGCTGAAATTACATTCCGAGCGAAAGCCAAGGCATCCCTCACTTCGTTCGAAACCGCGCCCCTACCCCATCTGTCTTGCCGAACATTAGCGTGGCATCCCTCACTTCGTTGGGAACAGCGCCTTCGGGCTGTCATCCCAAGGCACGCCTACCTTTTTGTCTTCCCGAGGCACGCCAGTGCCGAGGGACCCCTCGTCATGCGCCTCGGGGTAGTCCATAGGGGACTCTATAAGCTATTATGTTATTTTTTTTTAGTTGAAAAATAAAAGTTAAGGTCTATCACCACTACGCGAAGAGTTCCAGGTATGGGCTCACCTTCAGGTGTTCTTTCTGTTTCTACATATTCAAGGTCACACCCAACGGTTAAAGCAGCTAAGATCATACCAGCAGTCAGAGGTTTAAGTCCACCGGTGATGTCTGCTATAACATCTTCCGTTTTTAGTCCCATTTTGGGGACTTCCTCTTCTAAAATCTTTCGCACAGCATGATAAGCCTCTCCAGCCTCTGGTTGAGTAACGTAGACAGGATGCACCTGAGTGTTAAGACCCTTTTCGTCTAAATGTTTAAGGAATTCGCTATAATTTTTCTTAACTGCCTGAGTATTCTGCATTATTAACCAGCAATGTGAAGCTCCACCTCCCCTGTGGTGATGTTCGAGAGCAAAAAGGAGATGGTC
Source organism: Thermodesulfobacteriaceae bacterium (assembly GCA_049414625.1). GTDB lineage: Bacteria > Desulfobacterota > Thermodesulfobacteria > Thermodesulfobacteriales > Thermodesulfobacteriaceae > WYEG01. The sequence goes on along the minus strand of JBMSAU010000039.1, from coordinate 2,988 downwards.
AAATCTTCCCGGACCAAAGAGCCAAATAATTCCAGCCCGAGGTGGAGCAAGCCGTGTTTCATCGACATAAACATGTAGCGAGCGATAGCGTCTACGATTACGATAGTAAAGAAACACAGCTAACACTGTAATTAGGACAAGAGCCAAAAAAGGACGAATAAGCTCATGTCTTGGCTCAGTTAAGAGTTCAAAAACTAAATGTCCAGAAAGGTGAACAGCAAATAATCCAAGAATAATAACCCCTATAAACTCTGGTGTTAACTCCGCAACATGAAGGAAAGCTTTAAGAAAGTTTAAAATTTCTTTTTGCTTCCTCATTTTTATTTTCTGCTTCTTTTAAAGCAAAAACTCAATATACTCCCTTTAAATTTAACTACTAACTACTTAAGATTTCTCTTCTACTATCCCTTACTATCCCATTAAAAACCCTGCTTTTACCTTTTTCAATCACCAAACACCGTTTTTTAAGTTTATACAACAAATTTTTCCAAAAATCAACAAGGTTTAACAAAACGCAGTGAATCAAAAACATCAAGAAGCTTTCTCACTACTACGAAGAGCCTGCTAACCTTTTGGGATATGTTTAAGCCTTTCTTCAAGGAGCTTTCTGAGCTTTCGCCTTTCCTTCCAACGGGCAAGATAAGCGCTTATAAGAGGGATAGAGATTCTACCAGCAAGCCAGAAGATGAAGAGCACGAAAGAAATGGGAAGTAGCAAAAGAAAAAGCCACCAGAAGTAGTAGCCTATTAATATGTATAAAAGAGCTATTAAAACCGTAGGCATACTTAAAGTTTAGACATGGATTTCTCGATTGCAATAGGCTGACAGTTGATAGATGATTTTTCCGCTAGCTCTTTGCCGTGAGGGAGAGCGTCTAGGACTTTAGACCCTTACAGAAGTTTGAAGTTAGCTCAAGCCGAGATGTAAGTAGTCCTCATGAGCATAAAGGACTTAGCAACTGTTCAACTCTACACGGGGAATTAGAAACTCTTTATCTTCCATTATTAAAGTGAAGTTTTCAAATCTTTCAACTCCACACGGTGAATTAGAAACAAGAGTTGTTTGAGAAAATGAATAATCATGAGAAGTTCTTTCAACTCCACACGGTGAATTAGAAACCTCCTCTTCTTCTTCCCTTGACGCCCTATCCTTTTCCTTTCAACTCCACACGGTGAATTAGAAACAGATGAAGATTTTCTTGCTAATTATACTTATAGAAGACTTTCAACTCCACACGGTGAATTAGAAACGAAGAAAAGTATGCTTCTTTCGCTGAATTTTATTTCTTTCAACTCCACACGGTGAATTAGAAACTTTGATACTGATTGTTATTCTAGCGTTGAAAGACCCACTTTCAACTCCACACGGTGCATTAGGAACAGGGTGGAGGAGTTTAATAGCCAAAGGGAGGAACATTGGCCTTTCAACTCCACACGGTGCATTAGGAACTGCCCTCATCCACAAAATGCACTTCCATCTGAGAATCTTTCAACTCCACACGGTGCATTAGGAACTCGGATTACCGTGGATGTCCTTATGAGGTTGATATTGTTCCTAATGCACCGTGTGGAGTTGAAAGTTGGAAATGTGACGAATATTATTTGGGTTTCTTGCATGGGTTCCTAATGCACCGTGTGGAGTTGAAAGCCGTTATTGTGCATCACTCCCCCAAACCGCTCCCAGCAATGTTCCTAATGCACCGTGTGGAGTTGAAAGCTATATCAAAAGTTTTAGTTTTGAGTTTGCCCACTCGGGTTCCTAATGCACCGTGTGGAGTTGAAAGTGGAAGGGCAGGAGTTTGCAGTAGTGCTTAAAGAACAGCGTTCCTAATGCACCGTGTGGAGTTGAAAGGAAATAATAAAGAAGTATGTGGAAATCGTGAAAGTGGATGAAGAGTTCCTAATGCACCGTGTGGAGTTGAAAGGAGAGAACTGGCACAGCAGCAGGCGGACAATAAAGACGTTCCTAATGCACCGTGTGGAGTTGAAAGCGTGAAATCACTGTCGTATGCACCGTGTCTATTCTCTGTTCCTAATGCACCGTGTGGAGTTGAAAGCAAAGCATTGGGTAAGTTTGGTAAGTCATCAGATAAGTTCCTAATGCACCGTGTGGAGTTGAAAGCAAAGCATTGGGTAAGTTTGGTAAGTCATCAGATAAGTTCCTAATGCACCGTGTGGAGTTGAAAGTCAATCAATAAGCATTTCAGATTATCTGTTTCTTTGCTTGTTCCTAATGCACCGTGTGGAGTTGAAAGTGGACTTTGGGTGGGAACTTTTGGCGATGTAAATCTGTTCCTAATGCACCGTGTGGAGTTGAAAGAACTCCGTGCTCAAATACAGCGTGAGATACCGTTTAACTATGTTCCTAATGCACCGTGTGGAGTTGAAAGGCAAAAAATCACACTATAATAAAGCACCACAAAAACCGTTCCTAATGCACCGTGTGGAGTTGAAAGACTTCAGTAGTGTAGCTAAAAAATTCATCATCTGTAAAGTTCCTAATGCACCGTGTGGAGTTGAAAGAACTACATAATTTTGAACAAAGTTTATTGCTTCATCGCGTTCCTAATGCACCGTGTGGAGTTGAAAGAGAAGCAAACCAAATAAACTCACTTAACAGAGAAATGTTCCTAATGCACCGTGTGGAGTTGAAAGTAATTCTTCTAAAGTCTTTGCATCTCGTATTGCCTGCTTCGTTCCTAATGCACCGTGTGGAGTTGAAAGAAGGATAGGGTCTTCCTCCTCGTTAAACTGTCCAGGTTCCTAATGCACCGTGTGGAGTTGAAAGGAAGCTGTTCCTCCAAATGTTGAATATGTAGAACTTGGTTCCTAATGCACCGTGTGGAGTTGAAAGTTGAGAGGGAGATCAACGTTCCTAAGCTGAAACAGGTTGTTCCTAATGCACCGTGTGGAGTTGAAAGGGCTATAGTCCTGCCTTGCACCGCCTCAAAAAACCTGAGGTTCCTAATGCACCGTGTGGAGTTGAAAG
>JBMSAU010000038.1:0-5494 GCA_049414625.1 Thermodesulfobacteriaceae bacterium | reverse complement strand
AAGGATGGCGACTATCTTGGTTAAAGGATTAAAGCTAAATACGGAGAAAATTTCTGAGCATCTAAAGCATGGTTATATTTTAGCTACAGAGCTTGCCGATTATCTTGTGTTAAAGGGAGTTCCGTTTAGGAAGGCGCACCATGTGGTGGGCGAGATTGTGAGGTATGCTGAAGGCAGAAAAAAAGATCTTTCTGAGCTTTCCTTGGATGAATATAAGAAGTTCCATCAAGCTTTTGAAGAGGATGTGTATGAATGGTTGACCGTTGAGCATGCCTTATCGAGAAGAAACATCCTTGGGGGAACGGGGAAAAGGGCGGTCAAAGAATACATTGAGCGTCTACGTTCAGAGCTAAAGACGATGGTTGAAAGGGATTAGACTTGAGGGGTGGGTAGATGCAATCATTAAATTCTAAGGCTTACGCTAAACCTGGAAGTGGAATGAAAGAGGTATTCTGGGAAGACTATGAAAGATTTCTTGCGGAGAAGGGCGAGATTTGTATCGAAGATGTTCGAATACCTTTGAAGGGGAAAAAGCAGGTAGAAGTTCTAAACCCGCCAGAGTTTGAGGTTGAAGAAACCACGGTTTGGTCCTTTCCAGAGAGGGGAAGCTGGGCAACCCATCAGGGAAATTATCGTGGAAACTGGGCTCCTCAAATACCACGGAACTTGATCTTGCTTTATACTGAGCCTGGGGACTGGGTCTTATGATGAAGATGTAAAATTACCAGGGGGTAGGCCATGAAAAGCTATGAAATAATCATAGTTGGAGTGGGTCCGGCTGGGCTTCAGGCAGGAATTCACACCGCAAGGAGAAAACACTCCGTCCTAATCCTTGGAAAACCTCAAGCAAGCGCCCTATGGTACGCTCACATTGAGAATTACTTTGGCGTGCCGGGAAAAGCCTCTGGAGCTGAGCTTTTAAAGATAGGTTTAGCTCAGGCTCAGGGTTTCGGGGCAGAATTTTTGGAAGAGGATGTAGTTAGAATTGAAAAGTTAGAACCCGGTTTTTTGGTTGAAACTGAAACTGGAAAGACCTTCCGAGGCTTAGCCCTTATTTTAGCGCTGGGAGTAAAGAAAAAGAAGAAGCTCTTTAAAGATGAGGATAAGTTTGTGGGCAAGGGGGTTTCTTACTGCGTAGACTGTGATGCCTGGTTTTATAGAGGGAAGAGGGTTGCAGTGATAGGCGATGGTAGCGCAGCCCTTCATGGAGCTCACACCTTAACCAAGTTTGCCGAAAAGGTTTATCTTATTCCTTTAAAAGACCTTTCTGTTTCTGCCGAAGAAGCAGAAAAGATTGAAGTTATAAGAAAGAAGCCTTTGGAGATAGTGGGGGAGGACGAAGTTTCTGGGCTTAAGTTTGAGGATGGAGAAAGCATTTCTGTTGATGGTATCTTTATCGAGATTGGGGCAAAGGGACCGCTTGAACTCCTTGCCCCTTTAGGTGTTGAGCTTGACCCTCAAAACTTTAACTATGTTAAAGTTAATCAAAGAATGGAGACGAATGTGCCCGGTGTTTTTGCCTGCGGTGACCTAACCGGTCCTCCTCTTCAGTTAGCAAAGGCAGTCGGAGAAGGTTGCGTTGCCGGAATCTCAGCTTCGGATTATGTAAAGGCTTTAAAAGGGAAAGGCTAATCTAAATGCCCCTTACTTGGTCTAAAACCTTAGAGATAAACCTTGAAAACTTAAGAAAAAACCTTCAAAGCATAAAAAGACTTCTTCCAGAAGATGTGGGCATTCTTCCGGTCATAAAGAACGATGCCTATGGACATGGTCTGCTTGAGGTCGCTAAGGTCCTTGCCGAGGAAAAGGTTTGGGGCTTTGGGCTATCCGAGCCTGAAGAGGGGTTAATCCTAAGGAAGGCTGGCTTCATTCACCCTATCATTCTTCTTTCTGGATTTGAAAAGGATTGGCTCCCCGAGATGGTGCATCTCAGACTAACCCCAGTTGTCACAAGCCTTGATTCCTTTTTTATTCTTAAGGAATTCTGCCTCAGAAAAGGGATAAGCGTTGAGTTTCATCTTAAAGCCGAGACAGGGATGAACCGCTTTGGTCTTCCTTTCGAAGACCTTAAAATCCTCATCGAAGAATTAAGGCAAAATTCCTATCTAAAGCTTGTTGGGCTTATGACCCATCTTGCGGCAAGCGAAGACCCAGATTCTTCTTACACTCAAGCTCAGCTTGAAAACTTCAAAAAGTTCTTGAAGGTCTTGCAAACTGAGGGGTTTGCTCCAAAATACATTCATTTTTGCAATTCAGGGGGTATAATTTTTCTTCCTGAGAAGGGGAATTTGGTAAGACCTGGAATCGCCCTATATGGTGGCTATCCATCCTTCCGGGCAAGGGCATTCCTTAAACTTTATCCTGTCATGAGTTTGAAATCTCGCATCGTTGAAATAAAAAGACTTAAACCTGGAGAAGGGGCAGGCTATGGACCAACCTTTATAGCGAAAAGAGAAACAAGGCTTGGGATAGTTCCTGTTGGCTATGGAGATGGTTATCCTCGGGCTTTAAGCAACCGTGGCTTTGCCTATTGCTTAGGCACCAGAGTGCCTATTGTGGGAACCATCTCCATGAAAGCTTTATACATTGACCTAACAGAGTTAGCTCATGCCAAGGTTGGGGATGAGGTAATCCTTCTTGGGGGACCAAACAATGAGGTTCCTGCTGATGAACTTGCCCAACTTGCCGGCACTATTTGCTATGAGCTTTTTTGCCAGCTTGGAAGGGCAATTCCTAGGACCTACAAGGACTAAGCATGTTTAACATTGGCTTTAGCGAAGCCTTGATCATCTTCTTTGTGGCTCTTGTTGTCTTAGGTCCTGAGCGGTTGCCTGAAGTTGGAAGGTTTTTAGGTAAACTAAGCCTTGAGTTCAAAAAAGCAATCGATGAGTTAAAGAAAGAGCTTGAGATAGAGGAGCTTGAAAAGAATGTAGAAGAGGCAAAGGAAGAAGCAAAAAAGGTTTTGGATTCGGAGATAGAGCCTTTGAAGGACCCTTTAAAGCTCCTTGAGGAGTATAAAACTCAAGATGGGTCAAAGGTAGAAGGAAAAGAAGGCTCTTCTCGAACTCCCTCCAATTAATTATGATAAAAATTCAAGAAAAGCTTAGGCTCTTTTTGGCCACAGATTTTCTGACAGACTTCGTCGTCTGCTTATCTTTTATTCTGCCCTTTTTTTAGTCCTTTGGTTGGCAATTTTTCTCCTTTTTCCTAAGATTTTTCCTTTTTTCATGCATTCTTATTATCATCTCGTAGCTGGTAAGCCTTTAGTTTTTATAAGCATTGAAGAGGCGCTTTTTGTAGCCATAAAGGCAAGCTTTTATCTTGCCTTGATCCTTCTTTTGCCCATCTTTCTCATCAAACTTTGGGGTTTGATATCCCCTGAGCTTTACGAATACGAAAGAAGATTTTTGCGAAGGCTTATCGCCCTTTCATTTTTTCTTTCAGTCTTAGGATTTTTGTTTGGCTACTATTTCCTCTTTCCAGCTTTAGTAAAAGTTTTCCTATATTTTGGGAAAAATTTTGAAAACAATCTGAGGATTGGAGCCTTTTTGTTCTTTATGTTAAAAATAATTCTTTTTTCGGTTCTAATCTTTCAAATTCCGATTATTTTTGCCCTTCTTGTTAAAGAGGGATGGATTACCGAAGATTTATACCGTAAGAAAAAGCTTTATTTTTTGAGCCTTTTCTTTGGGATCTCCTTCATCATCGCTCCATCTGATTTTTTTTCTCAACTCTTGCTTACGTTGTTTTTTTTCTTATTTTTTAAGTTATCCTTTTTAATTGCTAAGATTTTATAAAAAGGGAGGAGAGTATGCCTAAGAAAAAGAAGCAAGAAGACTTTGAGGTTGAGACAGAGGTGAAAACCCAAAAAAAGAAGCGAGTTAAAAGTCAAGTTGACGAGACAGCTAAAGAGCAGATCCAAACAGAGGCTCTAAAGAAAAAAAAGGAAAAGCATGAGCCTACGGGTCCAAAGAAATACATCATGCTTATTGGAGACGGAATGGGTGATTTTATGATAAAAGAGCTTGGGTGGAAGACTCCTCTTGAGGTGGCTATAACGCCAGGGTTAGACTTTTTGGCAAGCTATGGAGAAGTTGGCTTCTGCCAGACTATTCCTCATGGAATGCATCCTGGCTCAGATGTTGCCATCATGGGACTCTTAGGTTATCCACCGGAAGAAAAATACACGGGGAGAGGACCAATTGAAGCCTACGCTCGTGGTATTGAGCTTAAGCCTGAAGATGTGGCCTATCGTTGTAATCTTGTTACCCTTCGTCTTGAGGGAGATGAGCTGATAATGGAAGACTATTCAGCCGGGCATATCGATACGGAATCAGCTATAGAGCTCATTGAAGCCATAAATCGCGTCGCTGGAACTGATAAGATCGAGATCGTGCCCGGAGTAAGTTATCGCCATATTTTAATCTGGAGGGGTGGGTCTGGAGGCTTGCAGACCTATCCTCCTCATGACCTTATCGGGAAGAATGTCTGGTTTGCCTTTCAAGCCTATGACGAGGAGCCTTACTTAAAAGAATTCATTCTAAAAGCTATAGCCGTGCTTGAAAAGCATCCCATAAACCAACAGAGAAAGCTAGAGAACAAGCCGGTTGCTAACGCCATTTGGCCATGGGGACAAGGGCGAGCTCCAGACCTTGAGCCTTTTGAACAAAAATGGGGGCTAAAGGGGGCGGTAATTTCTGCGGTTGACCTTATCAAGGGATTGGGCAAGCTTGCTAAGATGACCGTTATAGAGGTTCCTGGAGCAACGGGATACATTGATACAAACTACGAGGGAAAGGTTGACTATGCCATCTCAGCTTTAGAGACGCACGATTTTGTGCTTATTCATGTTGAAGCACCTGATGAGGTAAGCCATGAAGGAAATCTTGAGCTTAAGATCAAAGCTATAGATGATTTTGACAGACGGGTTGTGAGGTATCTTTTGGAGCGGATAGTTGAACTAACAGATAACTACAGAATACTTGTCTGCTGCGATCACCTTACTCCAATTTCTATCCGCACCCATTCCACAAAACCTGTTCCCTTTGTCATCTATGATTCTAAGCTTCACATCAAAAAGAAAGGGAATATTAAATTCTGTGAGAGAGTGGCTTATGAATCTCCCCTTTACTTTCCTTCTGGACCGGAGCTTTTTTCCTATTTCATTGAACGTCCTTTAAAATCAAAGGAAGTCGCAGAGGATGCTAAGCGTTAGCAAGGCCTCTTCTGCTAATCTTGTCGTTTCGAGCATAGCGAGAAATCCCCTCCTCTTGTCCTGCCGAGCGCAAGCTGAGACATCCCTCACTATGTTCGGGACGGTGTGCCCAGGGTGAGCTTCGCTTGACAACTCGGGGTGATAAAAAAAGGGAGCTCGGAGGAGGACAAAAAGGATGGCTTGGGATAACATAAAGGGTGGAGTAAGAATATGCAAGTTGAAAAGACGGATTTTTTGATCGTTGGCTCAGGAATTGCCGGTCTTTCTTTAGCCTTAAAG
>JBMSAU010000037.1:0-2361 GCA_049414625.1 Thermodesulfobacteriaceae bacterium | reverse complement strand
AAAGTTTGATGTAATCACCTTTTTTGAGGTTTTAGAGCATCAGAACAAACCAAGGGAATTTCTTGAACTGGTAAAAGGGCTTTTGAAAGAAGGAGGATACATAGCGGGAAGCGTGCCGAATATGGAGCGTTTATTTGTAGAAATAGATTGGAAATATCTTTATGGAGACTATCCTCCTCACCACTTTTTAAGGTTTTCAAAGTATTCACTTGAAAAGGCTTTGAATTTTTCTGGCTTTAAAGATGTTGAAGTTTATAAATTAGACTTTCTTTTCATAGAACTTTTTCTCTATCTTGAGAAAAAACTTTTTGGAAACTTGGACAACCTTAAAATAAAGCTAAAGGGAATGGTGCTTGGAGATAAGAGAAAAGCAATAGGTTGTGCCGTAGAAGAGCTTGTGGAAGTTAGTCCAAATAAAGGAAAAGCCTACATGCTTATGATGCTTAAATTTCTCAGGAATGCTATACTTTTGCCCTTTGCTTTGGGGTATGTGGGAGAGTTGAAAGGAAACGGAGTCAATTTATATTTTCAGGCTAAAATATGAAAAATATGAATAGAAAGAAAGTTATGTTTATAATCCCTCATTTAGGAAGCGGTGGTGCGGAGCGTGTTGTTGTTAATTTGTGTAATGGCTTGGCTGATTATGAAAGAATTGTTTTAATTTTTGAGAATATCATTAAGCACAATGTAGAAGCTCGGATAATTTCTATAAACAGTCCTGCCACCCAAAACCTATTTAAGAAGCTTTTAAATTTTCCAATAAGATATTTGAAGATTAGGAAACTGAAAGAAGAAATAAAACCTGATTTTGTAGTAAGTTTCATGGAACCAGCTAATCTTTTTAATGTTTTAACTAAAATAAGCAATCAAAAGACTATACTTTCCTTCCATTCCAATTACACCGCAATCTTACGAGAGGACCCTTTTTTTGGAAAGGGAATAACAAGAAGCATACTAAAAACGTTTTATACAATAGCCTTTAAAACAATATACAACAGAGCTCATCTACTGGTTGCTGTTTCTAAAGATGTAGCAGAGGATTTAATAAAAAATTATGGAATTAATTCAAATAAAGTAAAAGTGATCTACAATCCCTATCCGATAGATGAAATAAGAGAGTTAGCAAAGGAATCGTTAGGAAGCTATGAAGAAATTTTTAAACATCCTGTTTTAATCACCGCAGGAAGGCTAACAAAACAAAAAGGGCAATGGTATCTGCTAAGAGTCTTTAAAGCCTTGAAAGAAAAACACAAGGATTTAAAGCTTGTGATTTTGGGAGAGGGAGAATTGAAGGAGTATTTAGTAGGGCTTTCCGAGGAGCTTGGACTAAAAACTTACGTTTGGGATAGAGACAAACTTTCAGAAAGCTTTGATGTTTATTTTTTGGGCTTTCAGAAAAACCCTTTCAAATTCATGGTAAGGTCTAAACTTTTTGTCTTTCCTTCTTTGTGGGAAGGCTTTGGGAACGTTTTGGTTGAGGCTATGGCGTGTGGAGTGCCTGTAATCTCTTCCGACTGCAGAAGCGGTCCAAGGGAGATCTTGGCACCAAACACGGATTTTAACTATCAAACCCAAAAGCCAGAGTTTGCAGAGTATGGGGTCTTGATGCCTGTTTTTGAGATAAAATACAAAACTGCAAATGAGCCCTTAGAAGAAAGGGAAATAATGTGGGTTGAAACTATAGATAAACTACTTGAAGATGAAAACTTGAGAAAAAGCTACTCGGAAAAGGCTAAGCAAAGGGCTGAAGATTTTAGGATTGAAAAGATAGTTCAAGATTGGAAGGGGATCTTGAGATGAATACCCTCCTTGAAGGGTTGGAAGCCGGCAAAGAAAAGATCTGTGTTGTGGGGCTTGGGTATGTGGGATTACCCTTGGCGGTTAGCCTTGCGGAACACTTTAAGGTGGTTGGCTTTGATAAGAACTCAAAGAGGATTGAGGCTTTAAGGCAGGGAATAGACTATACGGGCGAAGTGGAAAACAGGGAAAAGCTTTTAAGCCCTAATCTTTCTTTTACTGACGACCCTTCCGCAATAAAAGAGTGTAAGTTTATAATTGTGGCTGTGCCTACGCCAGTGGATAAGCTAAAGGACCTAGACCTGTCCTTCTTAAAGTCTGCTTCGGAGGTGGTGGGTAAAAATCTAACAAAGGGTAGCGTGGTGGTTTATGAATCTACCGTCTATCCGAGGGCTACCGAAGAGGTCTGCGTGCCAATATTGGAAAAGGAAAGCGGTCTTAAGTGGAAGCAAGACTTTTTTGTGGGATACTCTCCAGAAAGGGTAAATCCGGGAGACAAGGAGCATACCATTGAAAGAGTGATAAAAGTAGTTGCGGGGGATACTCCGGAGACTTTAGAGCTAA
>JBMSAU010000036.1:0-3627 GCA_049414625.1 Thermodesulfobacteriaceae bacterium | reverse complement strand
TTTGCGGTCTAAGCCTCTCCGCTAAGCTCCCCATCCCTACCCTATAAAATATAAACCCTTTATTTTTATAAAAAAGGTTTTAAAATTTAGAGGAAAAAAAGTATGGGCATTGAAAAAAAGACTGTAGCCGAAGTAATGAGTAGAATCTTGTATGCAATACCAATTTATGCAACTTTTTCTCAAATAGGTGATGCTTTTTTGGGAAGCCAAGGTTTCAGCCTTAATTGTGACTACTCCTAACAGGGAGTCTATGGGTCCTATGAGTAAGACGGATGTTACATCTTCAGCAAGAAAATTTATGCCGGAAGATGTGCTTTCCGCAGCGGATGTATTAAGAGAGTTTGCCCTTTAGTAACCCTCTTGACAAGGTTGGAAAAAGTTGTATATAAAGGGCTTGTCAATTTTTAGGGAGGAGTGAAAGGACTATGCCAACCATCAACCAGCTTGTTAGGTATGGAAGAAAGAAGAAGGAGAAACGTTCTAGGGCACCTGCTCTTCAGGGTTGTCCGCAAAAGCGTGGTGTTTGCTTAAGGGTTTATACAGTTACTCCTAAAAAACCAAACTCTGCTCTACGTAAGGTGGCAAGGGTTAGGCTTACTAACGGCATAGAGGTTACCGCTTACATTCCTGGAATAGGACACAATCTTCAGGAGCACTCGGTGGTATTAGTTAGAGGGGGGCGTGTGCGTGACCTCCCTGGTGTAAGGTATAAGATAATTCGTGGAGCCTTGGATGCAGCTGGTGTGCAGAACCGTAGAAAGTCTCGTTCAAAGTATGGGACGCCGAAACCAAAATCATAGAATGGATAGGTAGAAGCATATGCCGCGAAAAGGACCGGTACCAAAAAGAGAAATACCGCCAGACCCAAAGTATGGGAGTGTGCTCGTTGCGAAATTCATAAACAATATAATGCGGGATGGTAAAAAGAGTGTTGCTCGAAGGATATTTTATGAAGCTATGGAAAGATTGAGGGAAAAGTCTGGGGGTGAGGACCCTCTTAAGATCCTTGAAACAGCGGTAGAGAAGGTAAAGCCACTTCTTGAGACAAGGCCAAGACGTGTTGGTGGAGCTACCTATCAGGTGCCCATGGAGGTTAGACCTGAGAGGCAGGTATCTTTAGCTATTAAATGGATAGTTCAGGCGGCAAGGGAGCGTCCTGAACGGACGATGGTGGAAAGATTGGCTGCAGAGATTTGGGATGCTTACAATGAAAAGGGAGGCGCTATAAAGAAGAGGGACGACACCCATAGAATGGCTGAATCTAATAGAGTTTTTGCCCACTTCCGTTGGTAGTATAAATAGCTTCTTAACTCTTTGCGATAAGATAAAAGTAATTTAAAAGCGGGTTATTATTTGCTTTAAAAAACCAAAATTAGGAGTAGGTGAGAGGATGAAGCCAGAAGAACTAAAGATTCTTCAGATGACGAGAAATATAGGGATTGTTGCTCATATTGATGCTGGTAAAACTACGACCACTGAACGTATTCTTTACTACACTGGGAAGACGTATAAGATTGGTGAGGTCGATGAAGGAACAGCGGTAATGGACTTTATGCCCCAGGAGCAGGAAAGGGGTATTACCATTACCTCAGCCTGCACCACTACCTTCTGGCGTAATCATCGTATAAACATCATCGATACTCCTGGGCATGTGGATTTCACCATTGAGGTAGAAAGAAGCTTAAGGGTATTAGACGGGGCAGTTGTGATTTTTTGCGCTGTAGGCGGGGTTGAGCCTCAGTCAGAAACGGTTTGGAGGCAGGCGGATAAATACAAGGTTCCAAGAATTACTTTCATCAATAAGATGGATAGAGTTGGTGCTGATTTTGAAGGTGTTATTGAGCAGATGAAGTCAAGGCTTGGAGCTAATCCTTTGCCCATTCAAATACCCTACGGGGCTGAGGACTCTTTCGTTGGTGTTATCGACCTTATCGAGATGAAAGCCATCATCTGGGATGAGGAGAGCTTAGGAGCAAAGTATCATTTTGAGGAGATCCCAGCCCATCTCAAAGACAAGGCTGAAGAATATAGAATTATGATGCTTGAGAAGCTTGCGGATGTTAACGACGCTATTATGGAAAAGTATCTTGAAGGGAAAGAAATTACTCCAGAAGAAATTCGAAAGGCTATCAGGGAGGCAACCTGTTCTTTTAAGCTTGTTCCAGTCCTTTGTGGTGCAGCCTTTAAGAACAAGGGTATTCAGCCCCTTCTTGATGCCATTGTAGATTTTCTACCATCCCCCCTTGATATCCCAGCGGTTAAAGGTGTGCATCCTGATACGGGTGAGATTATCGAGAGACCAACAGACCCTGATGCTCCCTTTGCTGCTCTTGCTTTTAAGATAATGACAGACCCTTATGTAGGAACTCTTACCTTTTTGCGGGTCTATTCTGGAAGGATCGAAAGCGGAATGAGCGTTTACAATTCAACTAAAAGAAAGAAGGAAAGGGTAGGAAGACTTGTTCGGATGCATGCTAACCAAAGGGAAGAGATAACTGGGGCTATCTGCGGAGATATCGTTGCTGCGCTTGGGCTTAGGAACACAACGACGGGTGATACTCTTTGCGATGAGAACCATCCCATTGAGCTTGAAAAGCTTGAGATACCAGAGCCTGTAATCTCTGTTGCGGTTGAGCCTAAGACTAAGGCTGACCAGGAGAAGCTTTCTCTCGCCCTGCAGAAGCTTGCTTTGGAAGACCCATCTTTTAGGGTTACTGTTGATCGTGAAACCGGTCAAACCCTTATTTGGGGGATGGGAGAGCTTCACTTGGAGATCATTGTTGATAGGCTTGTTAGGGATTTTAAGGTTGGGGTTAATGTAGGAAAACCCGAGGTAGCTTATAAAGAGACTATTACCACTAAAGCAGAGGCTGAAGGAAAGTATATTAGGCAGAGTGGTGGTAGAGGACAGTATGGACATGTTAAGTTAGTCGTTGAGCCAAACCCTGGCAAAGGTATAGAATTTGTATCTGAGATCGTTGGAGGAGTTATCCCTAAAGAATTTATTCCAGCTGTGGAGAAGGGCGTAAGAGAGGCAGCTCAAGAAGGCGTTTTGGCTGGCTATCCGGTGATAGATGTCAAGGTCCGGCTTGTTGATGGTTCCTATCACGAGGTCGACTCTTCAGACCTTGCCTTTGCCATCGCTGGTGCTCTTGGCTTTAAAGAGGCTTGTAAGAGGGCTAATCCTGTGCTTCTTGAGCCAATCATGAAGTTAGAAGTTGTTGTGCCAGAGGAATACTTAGGTGGGGTCCTTGGTGATATTTCTTCAAGGCGTGGTAGAGTAGAAGGTATGGACATGAGGGGAAATGTAAGGGTTATCCGGGCTTTTGTGCCCCTTGGAGAAATGTTTGGATACGCAACAACTTTACGCTCCCTTACTCAAGGAAGAGGAAACTTTACGATGCAATTTTCTCATTATGATAAGGTGCCAGCTAATTTGGCTGAGGAGATAATTAAGAAAGCAAAGGCATAAAACTTTTGAAAGCGGAGGGTTTAATATGGCGAAGCAGAAGTTTGAGAGGAAGAAGCCGCATGTGAATGTGGGGACGATTGGGCACATTGATCATGGGAAGACGACGTTGACTTCGGCGATAACGAAGGTTTTGTCGACGAAGGGGTTGGCGGTTT
>JBMSAU010000035.1:0-4102 GCA_049414625.1 Thermodesulfobacteriaceae bacterium | reverse complement strand
CTTCTTTCGGGGAGCTTTACTCATAACCAATGAAGGCTTAAAAGCCTTTATCAAAAGACCAGCGAATGTTTTGCTTGATCTCCCCGGTGCTCAAGTCATTCAGCTTAAAAGCTTAAAGGATTTGCTAAGTTATCTCCATAAAGGAAAGGTTTATGTTGACCTAAACAGTCTTCACTTTTCTGAAGCTCAGAGGTTGCTTAAGGTCCTTTCAGAGTATGAGGTTCTTGATGGTAGCGGATTTATCTGGGAGGTCCGATGCCTAAAGAGTGAGTATGAAGTTTCCTGCCTGAAGAGGGCATCAAGGATGCTAAGCGAGGCTATAAGGGAGTGGCTTCCACTTATTAAGCCCGGTATGCAAGAGATAGTTGCCTCAGCCCTTTTAGAAGAAAAGCTCCGAATGAAGGGGCATCCAGGCTACACCCGTTCAACGCTTGGCTTTGAGCTAACCTTTGGCTATCTCATCTCCGGAAGTGAAGGACTTTATGCCACACCTTTTTATACTGGAGAAGGGGGAAGAGGAGTAGAGGGCTTCCCAGGGGGTGCAAGCTTTAAAGAAATAAAGGAGGGCGAGCCCATACTTTTTGATTTTTCTGGGTTTTCCCAGGGTTATTATGTTGACCAATCCCGGATGGCAAGCTTTGGAAAAGTAAAAAGAGCAATGGACTTTTACCGGGCAAGCCTTCAAGTGCTAAAAACCCTTGAAGAAAAAGTAAGACCGGGTATGCTTGCCGAGGAGGTTTGGGCAATTTCTGTTTCCGTGGTTGAGAAATTGGGTTTGAGAGAGTATTTTATGCATCATGGGGAGCCGATGAAGTTTGTCGGTCATGGTGTGGGTCTTCAGATTGATGAGCCGCCAGCTTTAGCGGAGGGGCAAAAAACTCCTCTTAAAGCTGGGATGGTCTTAGCCATTGAGCCTAAGTTTCATGTCCCAGAGCTTGGGGTCGTAGGGCTTGAAGACACCTTTTATCTAACCCCTGAGGGCTTAAAAAGGATAACCACCTTCTCCCGAGAATGGATATTTTTAAAATCTTCTTAACAATACGGTAAGGAGAAGACCATGTCCAAGAAAAAAAGGCTTCATACCAAGTTTATTTTTATAACCGGAGGGGTTTTGTCCTCCCTTGGGAAGGGGCTTGCTGCAAGCGCAATAGGAGCTTTGCTTGAGGCTCGAGGCTTAAAGGTAACTTTCCAGAAGCTTGACCCCTACATCAACGTAGACCCAGGGACGATGAACCCCTTCCAGCATGGGGAAGTCTATGTGACCGAGGATGGCGCTGAAACAGACCTTGACCTTGGACACTATGAGAGGTTTACCTCAGCCCAGATGTCAGCAAAAAACAACTACACCTCGGGTAAGATTTACTACTCTGTCATAACCAAAGAAAGGAAAGGGGTCTATCTTGGGGGCACTGTCCAAATAATTCCCCATGTTACCGACGAGATAAAATCGGTCATCCTTGAGCTTGCAGAATCAAACATCGATGTGGCCATTGTTGAGATTGGAGGGACAGTTGGAGACATAGAGAGCCTTCCTTTTCTTGAGGCAATAAGACAGCTTGGGCAGGAGCTTGGTAAACAAAACGCCCTTTTCATCCATGTAACCTATGTTCCCTACCTCAAGACCGCAGGCGAGCTTAAAACCAAGCCCACTCAGCATAGCGTCAAAGAGCTTCGAGCCATCGGAATCCAACCTGACATAATCCTCTGCCGAACCGATAGGTTTTTACCCTTAGACATAAAGAAGAAGATTGCCCTCTTTTGCAATGTCGATGTTGAAGATGTCATCACCGCCAAGGATGTGGACTGTATATACGAAATACCCCTTATCTTTCATCAAGAGGGGCTTGATGAGAGGATCGTGGAAAAGCTAAACATTTGGACAAGGGAGCCAGACCTTAGCCCCTGGCAGGAAGTGGTGCGAAAATTCTACAATCCAAAAGATGTAGTAAAAATAGCCATCGTTGGCAAGTATGTAGACCTTAAGGATTCTTACAAGTCCCTACATGAGGCTTTGGTTCACGGTGGTCTTGCTAACGACCTGCGGGTTGAGCTAAAGTATGTCAGCTCCGATGAATTAAGCGAGGTCAATGTTGAAGAGATGCTTGGCGATGCTGACGGAATCCTCGTTCCTGGTGGTTTTGGTTCAAGGGGGATTGAGGGGAAGATCCTTGCCATAACCTACGCAAGGACAAAGAAAGTCCCCTTCTTTGGCATCTGCCTTGGGATGCAGTTATCCGTTGTAGAGTTTGCAAGGAACGTTCTCGGTTGGAAGGAGGCAAACTCAACGGAGTTTGACCCAGAAACTCCTTATCCTGTCATCTATCTGATGAGGGAGTGGTATGACTATCGAAAGGGAAGGATAGAAAGAAGGGATGAAGGCTGCGACCTTGGGGGCACGATGCGCCTTGGTGCCTATCCTTGCGTGCTAAAGCCTGGGTCCATCTGCCACAAAGCTTATGGAGTTGATAAGATTTTTGAGAGGCACCGCCACAGGTATGAATTCAACAACGCCTATAGGTCGGCTATAGAGGAAGCAGGCTTAAAGGTGGTTGGGACCTCACCAGATGGTGAGCTTGTTGAGGTCGTTGAGCTTGAGGACCATCCTTGGTTCGTTGGCGTGCAATTCCATCCGGAGTTTAAGTCAAAGCCCTTAGCTCCTCATCCTCTTTTTGTTGATTTTATAAGGGCAAGCTATGAAAACAAGCTTAGGAGATTGAGCTAATGGTAGACCTTCATACCCATTCAACCGCCTCTGACGGAACTTTAAGCCCAAGAGAGCTGGTCTACCTTGCCAAAAAAGTAGGGCTTAAGGCTCTTGCCTTGACAGACCATGACACGATTGACGGCTTGCCCGAAGCCTATCAAACCGCAAAGGAGGAGGGGCTTCCTTTTCTCTGCGGTGTTGAGATAAGCGTAAAGTTTGATGGACCGGGGCATTTTCACCTCCTTGGCTACTTTCTTGAACCGCCAGAGGAGCTGAAAGAAGTCCTGGATAAGCTTAAATCCGCTCGGGCAGAAAGAAATAAAAAGATGGTGGAAAAACTAAGGGAGCTCGGGATAGACATAACCCTTGAGGAGCTTAAGAGCCTTGCCTCAGGCGAGATTGGAAGACCACACTTTGCCTATCTTTTGGTCAAGAAGGGTTATGTAAAGTCGATAGAAGAAGCTTTTGAAAGGTATTTAAAGAAGGGGGCTCCAGCCTACTTTCCAAAGGCTCTTTTGACCGAGGAAGAGGCTATATCCGCCATCAAAAAAGCCAAGGGTATTCCTGTGCTTGCTCATCCAATAACGCTAAAGCTTTCCGACGAGGCTTTAAGGTCCTACTTGATAAGGCTAAAAGAGCTTGGTTTGATGGGAGTTGAGGTTTACTATTCTGAGCATACCAAGGAGTATACTAAGTTCCTTGAAAGGCTTGCCGATGAACTCGCTCTTATAAAGACTGGTGGTAGCGATTTCCACGGTCAAAATAAGCCCGATATCAAACTCGGTCTTGGTTTTGGCAACCTAAGAGTCCCCGATGAATGCTTCTATGAATTAAAAAAGGCTATCTCCCGTTAAAAAACGGACTTGACATATGCAAAAAATTTCCGTATTTTAAGCATATGGAGCTTCAACCAGAGGGAACCAAAGAAGTAGTCTATCGTATAGACCCTTTTTCAATCATCTTTCGTGAACTCGACCTTATTCATTCTGAAATAAGAGAAATCAAGTCTGAAATAGTCTTCCTTCATCAAAGGATTGATGAGACAAATAAGCGGATAGATGAAACGAATAAACGGATTGATGAAATGAATAAACGGATTGATGAAATGAATATAGCGATCAATAAAAGGATTGATGAGACGAATAAACGGATTGATGAGACGAACCTTAGGATTGATGCCCTTGCAAGCGATATTAACAGAAGATTAGACAAGCTCTTTTTAGTTGTAATCATAAACCTTATTGCCATAATAGGCTTTTTGTTTAAAATTGTTTTAGACGGCTTGATGAAATAGGTAAAAAGCATTCCTTTTTTATCACTCGGAGCCTACTTTTTGTCACCCCGAGCCTCTCTTTTTTGTCACCCCGAGCCGACAGGCGAGGGGTCCCTCGGCACTTG
>JBMSAU010000034.1:0-31172 GCA_049414625.1 Thermodesulfobacteriaceae bacterium | reverse complement strand
AAGCAATTTTACTCTTCAAGTCTTTACACAATTAATGAGACACTACCTTGTTAATCGGTGGAATTCCTTGAGCAATCGTCAAACATTTTGAATTATTAGTAGCATTAAAAAAAACTACACTAAAACCGGACTTAGTCTTAGACCTGCGTCTTCGGGGAGACCGAACATGAGGTTTAGGTTTTGGATGGCTTGACCGCTTGCTCCCTTAACGAGATTGTCCAAAGCGGAAACGATGATCCCCATACCACGCTTCTTATCCTCGAAAAGGGCAATCTTACAAAGGTTTGTCCCCCGAACCTCGGCAAGCCTTGGAATCCTGCCAAGGGGTAAAACTTCAACGAACAGACTATCACGATAAAACTCAGAAAGATAGCTATGCACCTTTTCTAAGCTTGCACGGAACCGAACATAGATCGTAGAGATGATCCCGCGATTTAGAGGCAAAAGATGAGGGGTAAAGACTACGCGAACTTGCTTTTTGGCAAACTCGGCTAACTTTTCCTCCATCTCAGGGGTATGCCTATGGCTTGCAATTTTGTAAGGTTTGAAATCCTCGTTTACCTCGCAAAAGCTGTAGTAGGTGTCTGCCTTTCTTCCTGCGCCTGAGGTCCCGCTCTTTGAGTCCGCAATCACTAAGTCCCCTTCGATCAAGCCTTCTTTAAAAAGGGGAATTAAAGGAAGAAGGATGGAGGTTGGATAGCAGCCCGGGTTGCCAACAAGCTCTGCCTTAGTAATCTCTTCCCGGTATATCTCAGTAAGCCCGTATACTGCCTTTGAGAGAAGGTCTCGAGGGGGAGGGTCTATCCCGTAAGCCTCTTTGTATAGATTCTCATCTTTGAAGCGGAAATCAGCAGACAGGTCTACAACCTTTACTCCTCTTTTAAGAAAGACTTCAGCTAAGCTTGATGAGGCACCGGAAGGGAGGCAAAGAAAGACCGCTGAAACTTCTTTGGCGATGTCTTCAGGGTTTGGCTCTGTGAAGACAAGCTCGCCAAGGGGTGAGGGTATGCCATAGACCTCTCTGAGGGTTTTCCCAGACAGTCCTCGGGAGGTGATAACTTCTACCTTAAAATGGGGATGGTTGGCTAAGAGCCTTATTAGTTCAAGACCAGTATAGCCTGAAGCCCCAAGGATGGCTACTTTTATCACAGAAGGAGAGCTCTAACGCTTGGAGTATTGTTGCCCTCTTCTTGCACCGTGGAGTCCGTATTTTTTCCTTTCCTTTTCTCTTGGGTCTCTCGTAATAAAGCCCGCTTTCTTAAGGATTGGCTTTAACTCTGGAGAATAGGCAACGAGAGCCCTTGCGATGCCATGCCTTATAGCTTCTGCCTGAGCAGACTTTCCACCACCGGAAACAGTGGTCAAAACATCAAACTTTTCCATAAGGTTAGTAAGCTTAAAGGGAGCATAGATCACATCTTCAGCTACTATGTGGTCGTAAAAGTATTCTTTTAAATCTTTGCCGTTAACAGTAACCTTCCCAGTGCCCGGCATCAACCATACACGGGCAACAGCAGTCTTTCTCTTACCGGTAGCGTAAATCCTTTCCATATGCTTTCAACCTCCTATATCTCTATGGGTTGAGGATTCTGAGCTGTGTGAGGATGGTTCGGACCAGCATAAATCTTTAGCTTTTTCAAAAGCTTAGCTCTCATGCGGTTCCTTGGAAGCATTCTTTTTACCGCTAAGTAGATGAGCATCTCTGGCTTTCTCTCTAAAAGCCTCCTTGCCGTCTCAAGCTTTAGCCCTCCCATGTAGCCAGAGTGCCTCCAATAGACTTTTTGGTCAAGCTTTTTTCCGGTAAGCTTAATTTTCTCGGCGTTGATAATGACATAGAAATCAGCCTGGTCTACATGGGGGGTAAAATCTGGACGGTGCTTACCCTGAAGAAGATAGGCTAACTTAGAAGCAAACCTTCCAAGTATCTGCCCTTCTGCATTGATCAGATACCACTTTCTTTGAACCTCTTCCTTCTTAACCCAAGGAGTCTGAGTTGTGAGCCCTTTAAGCATGGAAAAAACCTCCTACTAAAATGCCTTCCCCTTCGAGTTTGCCCTTAATGTAAGTCTAATTTTTGATTTGTCAAGCTTTCTCCTCTTCTATCGGTTTCAATACGAAAAGGAGCTGACCTTCTTCTACCATCTGGTTTGGCTTAACGCATATCTCTACGATCTGGGCATCAAAGGGGGCAATGATGGGGTTTTCTATCTTCATGCATTCAAGGTTGGCAATCTCTTCGCCCTTATGCACAATGTCTCCTACTTTGAGTGCTCCTCTTTTGGGGTTGCCTATACGCCATACTGTTCCGCTGATAGGAGCTCCGATTTCGTTCGGTTTGGTTGCCTTTCGGACCTCTGCCTTCTTTGCTCGAGGAGTTGCTACTTTAAACACACGAGTTTTATTGTTTACTTTTAGCACAACATGGATGATACCATCTGTTTCCGCGCCGATGGAGACAAGCTCGATGGTGTAAGGCTTGCCATCAAGCTCAAAGTCAACCTTATCGCCCGGTTTCTTTAGCCCCTCTCGCCAAACCTTTGTAGGTAAGACAAGGGGGGCAAGTCCGTATTTTTCGCGGAACTTTATAAAGTCTATCGCATCTTTGGGATGCATAAGGTAAAGAATAAACTCCTCCTCAGTGGCTGGACGCCCGACCTCCTCTTCAAGCTGTCTTCTTAAAGCCTCAAGGTCTTCATCAGGGAGGCTTTCAAGGGGAGAGTCCTCCTTTCTTTCTTTGATCTTCTCCTGCCAGGCACCGCCAAAGGCGCTCTTATAAACCCACTCATCAGGCCAGCCAACAGGAAGCCTTCCATAATGTCCCAAGATAAGGTTTTTAAAATCGTCGGGAGCATTCCTGAAAAGCTGTAAAAGCTCTTCCTGCTCCTCTAGGCTCATGGCAGAAAAATCTTGCTTTTTCTCTTCCACAAACTTTTCAAGAAGGCTTATAACCCGTTTTACTCCTTCTTCGCCAAACTCCTCATAATACCTGTTGACTATACCACTACAGGTGACCCAGGTTATCTGAGAGCCAGGGGGAACATCAAAGTATTTAACTATTTGATTGTAGAGGCTCATAACCTTAAGGATTGCCGGCATAAGATGGATAAAACCACCTTTTTCGGCCTGTTCAACGAAGCTTGAGAAGGCTCCTCCGGGCATCTTAAGCTTTGTCACCATGTGGTCAAAACCCTTGAAGGGAGACTCTGCCCATTCGTAGTCTCTGATCCACTTCTTTACCTTTTCAACCGCAAGGTCAGCAAGCCTTCTATCAAGGTTTACCGGTATGCCTTCCTCTCTCAGAGCTGCCTCTAACGCAAGCATGGGAGAAGGTCCGCAAAATTTGCAAAGGGTATCCTCCTGAACATCTATAAGCTTTGCTCCAGCTTTTACCGCAGCAATCAGGACTGGAAGGGCTGACCCATCGGTGGTGTGCCGATGATAGTTGATCACAAGGTCAGGATACTTATCTTTTATGGCGGAGATAAGCTCAGAAATGGATTTGACGGTGCCAACTCCAGCTATGTCTTTGATGCAAAGGATTATTTCGTCAACACCACCGCAAAGGGCTACGATCTCGTCAACCACCTTAAGATAGTATTTTGTGTCAAACCAAGGGGCAACGGTGTAGAAGATGGCTGGCTCAAAGAGCCTTCCCCGTTTCATGACCACTTCAGCCACGATGCGCATGTTCCGCACATCGTTTAAGAAGGAAACACATCTCCAAACATCAATGTCTACCCGCTCCACTACATACTTGATGATGTTTTTTGGATAGGGGCGGTAGCCCCACATGCTCGTTTCTCTGATAAGCGTCTGCAGAAGCACATTTGGCATAAGCTCACGAAGGATGGCTATTTCTTCAAAGGGGCTCTCCCTGCGGTTTATGATGCCAACATACCACCTTGCCCCGCCATGCCACTCAGCGGCAAAAAGACCCATTTCATTGTAGTAGGGGGCAAGGGTTTTTAAGTCGTATATCCTCAGGCGGTTCTTGTAATCCGATTGACCAGCATCCCTCATCCCAACAGACACAAAGGCTACGCCCGGTAGCTCCCGAACTGCCTTTACTATCTCCGCAGGGCTCATCCCTGGTCTGACAAAGACATACCCCATTGGCTTCCTCTTCTTTGAAATCTTTTAACTTCTAACTACATCTTCTAACTACATCCAAGGCTGTGGTCCAAGCGAAGAGACCTCGGCGATGTATTGGGCGACCTTCAAGGCTTCGTCATCGGTAGTCTTCTCTTGGAAAGCTCTCACCAATTCTTCATACTTCTCTTCGATAAACCTTGTGGAAAAGTTTCCGCTTATAAAATCTGGATGTCTTATGATGCTTAGAAGAAGAGGTGCGATGGTCTTTACCCCTTCAACCCTTAAGCCTCTTGATAGGGCTCTATCCATCACCCGAATAGCCTCATACCTATCAGCGCCTGCGGACATGACAAGCATTATCAAAGAATCGTAATATGGTGGAACCTCAGCCCCCTCGTAAACCCCAGAAACAACCCTAATACCCGGTCCTTGAGGGATTTCTAAGCGGGTAATAGTCCCAAAGGAGGGGTTGAAGGTGCGGGGGTCTTCGGCATTAATTCGAACCTCGATGGCATGACGATTAGGATAGATGTCATCTTGAGTGAAGGGTAGATGTTTGCCCTCAGCAATATCAAACATCAGGCTCACGATGTCAAGTCCGGTTATAAGTTCGGTAACGCCATGCTCAACCTGAAGACGAGTGTTTACCTCAAGGAAGTAGAACCTTTTCGTCTTAGGGTCAAGCAAAAACTCTATGGTTCCTGCGGAGTAGTAGCCAAGCTCCCTTGCCAAGCGAACAGCAGTATAGCAGATCTCGGTGCGTAGACCATCATCGATGCTTGGAGAGGGAGCTTCCTCTAAAATCTTCTGATTTCGGCGCTGGATGGTGCATTCCCTCTCGAAAAGATGAACGACATTACCGTGTTTGTCAGCAAGAATTTGCACCTCGATGTGCCTTCCTCCTTCTATGTATTTTTCAACAAAAAGAGTATCATCTCCGAAGGCTTTTCTTGCTTCGCTTGCTGCCTTTTCTATAGCAAGTGGAAGCTCCTCTGGAGAATCAACCCTAACCATTCCTTTTCCCCCGCCCCCTGCTGCCGCCTTGATCATGATTGGAAATTCCACCCCATCTTCTTCCATCCATCTTAAAACATCTTGAGGAGTCTTTATGTTTTCTTTCCCTGGAATTGTAGGGACATTAGCCCTCTTGGCAATCCTTTTAGCTTGGACCTTATCACCCATAAGCCTTATAACATTTGGGGGCGGACCAATCCAGATTAAACCCTCCCTTTCCACTCGTTCAGCAAAATCAGCGTTCTCAGCCAAAAACCCCCATCCTGGATGGATAGCTTGACAACCTGTTTCTTTGGCTACGCGGATGATCTTATCCATGTTGAGGTAAGAGTCATGAGGTGGAGCCTCTCCGATATGGACAGCCTCATCAGCTAAGAAGACATGATAGGCTAACCTGTCTGGCGTGCTATAGATGGCTACAGTCTTGATCATTCTATCCCGGCAGGTGTTCATGATCCTTACCGCTGGGACTCCGCGGTTAGCCACAAGAACCTTCTTTATTTTTTGATCAGACATACTCTACCCCCACTTATGCCTTTTAAGGTTGAAATTTTAACTGAGAGAATTGTTTTAAGCCAAAAATATCGAGAGGCATCCCTCACTTTGTTCAGGACGGCATCTCACAGGGAGCCCCTTTCCTTCGGTCGAGGCGACAATAAGGGGGAGCGAAGGCGAGGCATTCTCAAGGGCAATAGACTAGACCCTTCGGGGTGACAAAAAATCATAGTGTTGATGTAGGGACAAACGATATTTGTCCTTTAGAAATCGTATGGACAAACGAGCTTTACGCCAAATGTTTTTAGAAGGCGAGCAGGTGCTCGCCTCTAATCTAACAAGGAAAATTTACGGACAAACAAGCTTTTTCTCTTCTTTCACAAGCTTACCATACTCATAATACTGAACAGTTACCCATTCGCATTTCCCTTGGGAACCAACAGGCTTGGCGTAGACTCTTTGAACCTTGTCTTCGCTAACATATTCTACGGGTTTTTTGTATGTTGCTGCCTCTTTACTTGCTCTATCCATAATGGTTGCTGCTGTGCCACCGATTATTGCTCCAATAGCTGCCCCTACAACAGCTCCGCGCCAGCGATTATCTTTGTCAAGCAAAACTCCTAACACTCCTCCGGCTACCGCTCCAACTGCTGCCCCTTCTTTGGTCTTCTGCTGAAGTTCAACGCAAGAGCTAAGCCCAGTAAGCAAAAGAACAAACACCAAAAGGCTTGCCAGCCACTTTGCCCCTCTTTTCATGGTCAAACCTCCCTTAGTTTATTTTAGCATCTTTAGGCGGAGTAAACTTAAATATTCTCTCCGGCATGTTTACATTGTATTCAAGCTTGCGAAAATTAACAAGCACCTTTTCTCCTGTCTTATGCCAGACTACGAACCTTTTTACCTCGCCGGTTGAAAGGTCAACAAAGAGCGTGAGCCTTTCTACCTGAGTTTCCTGAGATGGGGGTAGAAAGTTTAGCTCCCAGAGGTTCTCTGACAAGCTCTTGTAGCTTTCGATCCGAAGGTCTTTCTTTATGTCGCCTCTTCCGCTCATGAAACCAAGGGCAAGCTGGGAAGATATTGCCTTACCCGTAGGATAAACAAACACCCGCTTTTCTTCAGGATAATAGACATAAAGGTTTGTCCCGTCGGAGATAACGATGAACTTTTCGGGAGTTAGGTATTCCCAACGGAAAAGCCCGGGCTTTTTGATCCAAACTCGTCCAGTTCGTACTTCCTTTTGGCCGTTTGGATGGATGGTTTCTTGCTCAAACTCAGCCCTTATGGTTTTGGTGTTTTCATAGAAGGCTTGAATAGTATCCAAAACTTGGTTTATGCTTTGAGGGTAGCTCTTATAAGGGTTTACGAGGAGGAGCGATAACAGGACGAGGACGAACACCATCGCTTGGACCGATAATGCCCTCTCTCTCCATCCTTTCAACAAGCCTTGCTGCACGGTTGTAGCCAATGCGGAGCCTCCTTTGAAGCATCGATGTAGAAATTTTACCGTATTGATAGGCTATCTTCAACGCCTCTTGATAAAGCTCATCATCCTCATCACCTGGGCTAAGAAATGCCTCTTTCTCTCTTTCATCCTCTGCTAAGCTCAGGTCGGCAAGATAGGTAGGTTTTTCAACTTTTTTCAAGTATTCAACCACTCTTTTAATTTCGGCTTCAGAAACATAGGGACCGTGGATCCTTTGTAGATGGGAAGACCCAGGTGGCAAAAATAGCATGTCCCCAGCCCCAAGAAGCCTTTCTGCCCCTTGAACATCAAGGATAGTCCGGGAATCTACTTTAGATGATACCTGAAAAGAAATCCTTGCCGGAAAATTAGCCTTGATAAGCCCAGTTATCACATCAACCGAGGGTCTTTGAGTAGCAACGAGTAGGTGGATTCCTGCGGCGCGAGCCATCTGAGCAAGCCTTGTAAGAAGCGTTTCTACCTCTTTGGAAGAGACTACCATGAGGTCGGCAAGCTCATCGATGATGATTACGATGTAAGGGAGCTTTTCTTCAAACTGCTCGTTAAAGGATTCTAAGTTTCTCACCGAGTATTCTTCAAAAAGAGCATACCTTCTTTCCATCTCATGCACAGCCCATCTCAAGGCTTTGGTCGCAAGCTTTGGTTCAAGAACAACCGGATGAATCAAGTACGGAATATCCTCGTAGACCGAAAGCTCAATCCTTTTTGGGTCAATCATCAGAAACCTTACGTTGTCCGGAGTGGATTTGTAGATGAGGCTCAAGATCACACAATGGAGGAAGATGCTTTTTCCAGAGCCTGTGCTTCCTGCGATCAATAGATGGGGCATCTTCCGAAGGTCAGCGCAAACAGGGTTCCCAGATATGTCCTTCCCTAAGGCAATGGTTAAAGGGGAGGGAGATTCCTGAAAGGATTTACTTTGAAGAATATCTTTAAGATAGACCCATTCCCTTTGGGGGTTTGAGATCTCGATGCCTATGACATTCTTCCCAGGGATTGGAGCAACTATGCGCACGCTTTTTGCTGAAAGTCCAAGGGCAAGGTCGTCAACAAGGCTTAGGATTCTGCTTAACTTTATCCCTGGAGCAGGCTTAAACTCAAACACAGTGATCACTGGACCGGGGTTAATGTGCACAACCTCGCCCTCAATCCCAAACTCCCGTAGCTTTGCCAAAAGAAGTAAAGCCCTCTCCTTTAGCTCCTCAGCTCTGACTTTAGAGCTTGTGGTCTTTGGGTCTTCAAGAAGACTTAAAGGTGGAGGAAGCTCAAGTTTTTCAGGCTCTTCAAACTCATTTGGTCTTTCAAGATCATCACTCTTTTTAGGCTTGCTTTTTTTCTTATTTTCTTCTTTGGGTTTAGCAGTACTTTCAATCTCAGTCACCTCAGCTTCGCCTTGGGTATACTGCAAGGTTTCAATTTGAAGGTTTTCTCTTTTTTCCTTGCTTGAAAAAACCTCCGCAAGCTTAGGTAGGATTTTAATTTCTCTTAGCCCTAAATAGGTGGCTACTAAACCCATAGTTAAGATTAAGAGAAAAAGCCCTGGAGTTCCGATTAGTGAGGTTAAGAGAAAAGTAAATTCTCCGATGACCCCACAGTTCATCGGGAACCTGTCAAGAAAATACATGCCCTCAAGCGAGGAAATTTTAAAAAGATAGGAAAGCAAAAAAATTAAGGAAATAAAGAAGAGAAGAATAATAGTCCAGATTTTAGCTGAAAAAATTCCGGTCAATCTTAAGATGAACCCTAAAGCTAAAAAGGGAGGGATAAAAAGGGACACAAAACCAAACAAGGTAAAAAATAGAGAGGCTACATAGGCACCAAGAAGCCCGGCGATATTTCGCACCCCTTCAGCACCTACTACTCCGAGTCCTGGGTCTAAAGGATGATAAGAATAAATAGATAGAAAGAGAAAAGAGATTAAAAGCAAAAAAAACAGCCCTATGAACCTTGATGGGGTGCTTTGTTCCTGCATTTTATATAATATTAATACGTTTTGTGATAATTAAACAGTGATTTTTTGAGTTAACCGGTGATAAAGCAGCTGCCCCTGCAGCTTGAGAGGAGAAGAAGCCAGCCAAGAAGGAAGAAAAGAAGGCAGCTAAGAAGGAAGAAAAGAAAGTAGAAAAAAGGATAATGCAACTAAGAAAAAAGAAAAGAAACAGTAATTAGAATTTTACTAAAAAAACTAAGTAAGGGACCTCCCGTTGACGGGGAGGTCCTTTTTTTTATTTTTTTTACAAATATTTTGGTTAAATAGATAAGCTTTTCTATAACCCCGTTGCTCTATGCGAAAAGGTTTCGTGTGATACGCTTCTTCAAACAAGCCGAAGATCGTCTCGGGTTAAGTTCGGTCTGACAATATAGATATTCAAAATTGAGGTTTTGAATGACCTTATATAACGACAAAGATAGTTGGGGTTAAAATAAATTAGATAGAGCCTCTTAGTTTCAATTTTTAGCCCATCTTTTCCTCTTTATCTTTTATCTTAAATCTTCATGCAGTCGGTCCGGATTATCCTGTCTATTCCGTTTTAAAAGTTGGTAAGTGTTATAATAAACTTCTTAATAAGAGTGGAAGGAAATTCTATTGAAGATGTTGATTCTGCTTTGAATGCTTGAATGGTGTCGTTTAAATTTTAATACATATCTACCTTGTAAACTGTTGACTTTTTGTTTTTTAGTGTTATGTTTAAATTAAAATAAAAAAACATTGGAGGTGATAGTCATGAGAAAGAGGAGCAGACCTGCTACTATTGATGATGTTAGGTTTGTTTATGAGAATTATTCTCAGATGAGTGCTTCTGAGATTGCTGAGAAGCTTGGTATTAGCAAGTTTCAGGTTACTAAAATAGTCAATGAGCTAAGAAAGAGAGGAGTTCCTATCCCTAAAAAGGTTGTGAAAAGAGGAAACATTTACGATCAATTTGTTGAAGAACTAAAAAGTAAAGGCTTATTGACATAAGCCTTGTTTTACCCTGATAAAACTTCTTTTACTGTTTGACAATCCTTTTTGATTTGTTCTACAAGTTTCTCAACAGAGGGGAACTTTTGTTCCCCTCTTATGTATTTAATAAGCTCAACTTTTATTATTTTGTTATAAAGGTCTTCTGAAAAATCAAGAACATGTACCTCGATTGACAGTTCTTTATCTTCAAAGGTAGGATTTTTACCAATGTTTAAAGCCCCTATAAACCTTTTATTTTCTATGTCTACCCAAGCTGCGTAAACCCCTTCTTTAGGGATTAGTTTTTTCCTTGGTACTTCTAAGTTTGCGGTAGGGAAACCAAGTAGCCTTCCTCTTCCCTTTCCTGTGATAACCCTTCCTTTAAGACTGTAAGGTCTACCAAGCAATCTATTTGCCCTTTCAACCTCCCCTTTTAAAAGAAGTTCTCTAATTAGACTGCTTGATATCTTGATGCCGTCAATTTCTACTGGTTCTATTATCCTTACCATAAAATTATACCTTTTACCCATCTTTAACAGATATTCTGCATCACCACTTCTTCCTCTGCCAAAACGAAAGTTATACCCAACGACGACAGCTTTTACTTTTAAGTAGTCAACTAAATACTGTTCTACAAAAATATCAGGGGTGAGCTCAGCTAACGACCTGGTAAAGGGGAGAACAACCAAACAAGGAAAGCTGAGAGCTGATAGGATTTCTATTTTTTCATCAAGAAGAGTAAGGTAGTAGAAAGGAACCTGAGGCTGCAGGACTTCGCGAGGATTGGGGGAAAAGGTTAGCATTACCGGCGAGGCAAGAAGCTCTTTGCCAATTTTTATTGTCTCTTCAAGGAGCCTTAAATGTCCAATATGTAGTCCATCAAAGGCTCCGATAGTGATAACGGTAGAAAAGGGTAAAGGGAGGTCGCTAAGAGAATAGATTTTCATTTTCTCCGCGCATGAGCTTGAAGAAGCTATCAAACAGATAGAGGGAATCCCAAGGACCGGGTGCGTTTTCTGGATGGTATTGAACTGAGAAGGCTTTAAGGTCGGGAACGTAAATACCTTCAAGAGTGTTGTCGTTAAGGTTTATGTGAGTGATTATTACATCTTTTGGCAACTCTTCTGCCCTTACGCAAAATCCATGGTTCTGGGAGGTTATCTCAACCCTTCCGTTTAGTAGATTTAAGACTGGATGGTTTATCCCACGATGTCCAAAGCGAAGCTTATAGGTTGTAGCGGATAAAGCTTGACCAAGGATCTGGTGTCCAAGGCAGATGCCAAAGATTGGGCGCTTGCCCAAAAGGTTTTTAACCGTTTCCACCACATAGGGTAGGGCACTTGGGTCGCCCGGACCGTTTGAAAGAAAGATGCCATGAGGGTCTTCGGCTAAGATTTTTTCAGCCGGTGTATCCGCAGGAAAAACCAAACACTCAGCCCCTCTTTGGACCATAAGCCTAAGCTGATTGTATTTTAATCCACAGTCTAAAACAGCTACTCTGTATTGAGCTTTGTGTTTGAAGGATTGACAATTAAAGTCAAAGCCCTCTGGTCCGTAGTAATATGGTTTTGAACAAGTGACATACTTTACAAGGTCACGCCCCACATAATCAGGGCTTGCCTTTACCTTTTCTAAAAACTTTTTTGGGTCTAAGGTTTCGGTTGTTATACCTCCTTTCATGGCTCCGTAGTTTCTGATATGTCTAGTAAGAGCCCGAGTATCTACCCCTTCAATTCCAAGGATGCCTTGTTCTTTAAGCCAGTCTCCAAGAGATCTTTTAGCTCGGTAGTTGCTAAAATATGGTTGATACTCCCTGATGATAAAACCAGCAACCTGAATGCGAGCACTTTCCATATCCTCGTCGTTTATTCCATAGGTGCCGATCAAAGGATAGGTCATGGTGACAATTTGTCCGTAGTAAGATGGGTCTGTAAGTATTTCTTGATAGCCTGTCATCCCGGTGTTAAAGACTACTTCTCCGAAGGTTTCTCCTGGACCAGTAAAGGAGTAGCCCCAAAAATGAGTTCCGTCTTCAAGCATGATGAGAGCTTTAAGCCTTTCTTTTTTTTGCATCCATTATCCCCCTGACTCATTTTCCTTTTTGTTTGCTTTGTAGCTCCAAAGGAGGTATTCGCGAATAAAATCGTCTATTTCTCCATCTAATACCTCATCCACCTTAAAAACTTCAAACTGGGTCCGATGGTCCTTTACTACTTTGTAAGGATGAAGGATGTATGACCTTATTTGATTCCCCCAGGATATGTCCTTTTTTTCTCCGATTAACTGCTCCTTTTTCTCTTCAAGCTTTTGTTTTTGTAGTTGATAAAGCCTGGACTTGAGGATCTTTAAAGCGGTCATCTTATTTAAATATTGACTTCTTTCATTCTGGCAAGTGACGACTATTCCGGTAGGAAGATGGGTAATTCGGACAGCCGTTTCGGTTTTGTTCACATGTTGACCACCATGACCGCTTGCCCTCATGGTTTCTATCCTTAAATCCTCGGGTCTTATTTCTACTTCTATCTCTTCCTCGATCTCTGGAATTACAGTGACCGAAGCAAAGGAAGTATGGCGTCTTGCGTTAGCATCAAAGGGAGAAATCCTGATAAGCCGATGAACCCCCTTTTCACCCTTTAATTTTCCGTAAGCCCATGGTCCTTCAACAAGGATGGTTGCGCTCTTGATGCCTGCTTCTTCCCCTGGGAGGGCATCAACTACTTTAACCTTATAACCCCTTTTTTCAGCCCACCGCACATACATCCGAAGAAGCATGTAGGCAAAGTCTTGGGCATCCGTTCCACCAGTTCCAGCATGAATAGAAAGGATGGCTGAAGATTGGTCGTATTCTCCAGAGAGGAGGATAGTGGTTTCTTTTTTTAAAAATTCTTGTTCAAAATCCTTTATTTCCACTAAAAATTCCTTTAAAATCTCTAGGTCTGGTTCAGCCTTGTAAAGCTCAAACCACTCTTTGAGCTCAGAAAATTTATGTTGTAACTCCTCAAAAAGTTTTAACCTTTCTTCTAACTGAGCCTTTTCTTTGATGAGGCGTTTCGTTTCCGAAGAAGACCAGTCAACAGTCTGGGAGAAAAAGTTTTCTATAGCCTGTAATCTCTCCTTGAGACTATCTAAGTCAAAGACACCTCCTTAAGTCTTCTATTTTTTGAGCATAGGAATTAAGAAGCTTCTCAAAATCTACGTTTTTATAAGCGACAAATAAATCTTCTTTTGCTGGTTTTCCCCTCATCTTTCTTTACTCACGTTCACCCCTTTTGTTTGGGCATAAATATAACACAAAAAATTTTTATTTACAGGGTGAGTAAATGCAGAGGCGACAGGTTAAAAGTATGAGTTTCCAAGCGGAGAAAAAATGTGGGACCTTCCCCTTAGTAATAAAAACCGCCTAAAATCCCTCTTGATTTTTGGGTGATTATTTTTAATAATACTATTAAAATACTTTTAAAAAACTTATGGAGGTTTGCCATGCCCATCTACATCGTCCTTTCAAAGCTTACTGACAAAGGTAGGGAAACGATCAAAGAAAAGCCCCACCGGGTATTTGAGGTAAACAAAGAGCTAGAGGAGATGGGGATAAAGGTCCTTCAGCAGTATGCGGTTCTGGGTCCTTATGACTTTGTAAACATCATTGAAGCCCCAGATAACGAGACGGTGATGAGGATGTCTATCGAGCTTGGCTCAAGGGGAACGGTAGAACTAATGTCTTTACCAGCCGTAAGGGTTGATGAGTTTTTAAATATAATTAAGAAATAAAAATTTAGGGAGCGGGATCCCTCCCGTTTGATAGCGCACCTTATTTACTGATAACGAGGTTTTCTCCTGTTCTTTGAGACATAATTCTGAGATATTTTTTTCCTGGGGAGCGGCTAAGGTGATAGCTTTTCTGTTTTTTCCGTTCTTCATCCCAAAAGTTTATTGTTTGAAGAGCTTGCTCTTCATCGACCTTGGCTATGGCAAACCCAACATGAATCAAAACCCAGTCCCCTGGCTTTACCTCTTCGGGGAGAAGAGAAATGTAAATTTCCTTCTTTACTTCCTTTGATTCTGCAGGGGCAGAAAAAGGACCGGTAATCTCTAAAATCTTAAAAAGGATAACCAAGATATATATTATTTTTTCGTTTGCTTGTAAACGTTAATGATCCTTTGCAGGGCAGTAATATGAGTTAGGACAGAGATTATCGTTAAATAGAGAAAGATGGCTTCCAAAAGAAGGGAGATGATGAGCAAAAAGACCCTTTCAAATCGAGTAAAAAGCCCAACCTTGCATTGAAGCCCAAGACCTTCAGCGCGAGCTCTAGTATAACTTACCATAAGGGAACCAGTTAGGGCTAAAAAGGATAAGACTATCCCTGCTCCTGAGCCTACATATAGGTAGTAAAGGCAAAAGGCAAGAAAGATGAATATCTCTCCGTAGCGGTCAAGGGTTGAGTCAAGGAAGGCTCCAAAGGTGGTCACCATGTTGCCAACCCGTGCTAACATTCCGTCAACGGCATCAAGAGGGGCAAAAAGGAGGAGCAAAAGCCCAGCAACAAGAAACTTCCCTTGAGCAATAAAGACAGAAGAAACTACGAAGCCTAAAAAACAAGCTAAGGTCACATGGTTTGGCTTTACACCAAGCCTAAGTAAGAGACGAGCAATCGGGATAAGGATAGGCTCAGTGGAAGCTCGGACCTTTTCTGAGAGAGCAAGCTTTTCTAACATTGACTATAATTTTAGCACTGAGCGCCTTTTCCTCAAGCCTAAACTTCATAGAGCTTTCTTTCAAGAACCCTATACTGTAGAGCTTCAAGCACATGCTCCTTAGCAATACGGTCCCGCCCCTCAAGGTCAGCGATTGTCCTTGCAACCTTTAGCACCTTGTGAAGAGCCCTTGCTGAAAGGGAGAGCCTTTTTGCTGAAGCTTCAAGGAAGGATTCTACCCCTGGCTCAAGAAGACAAACCTTCTTTATCTCCTTAGGTTTGAGCTCGGCGTTTGTTTTCTCACCTTGACGTCTTTTCTGTTTTTCTCGAGCAAATAAAACCCTTTCGCGAACTTCAGCGGAGCTCACTCCAGAGTTCTTCTTTTCTGCCAAAAGCTCGCCTATCTCAACGGGTGGGACTTCTACATGAATGTCTATCCTATCAAGGATAGGTCCTGAAAGCTTGCTTTTGTACTTTCTTATTTCTTGAGGGGTGCATTGGCAGGCTTTAGTGGGATGACCAAGGTAGCCGCATTTACAAGGGTTCATGGCGCAGACTAAGAGGAACCTTGCAGGGTAGGTGACGGTAGCGTTTGCACGAGTGATCACCACATAGCCGTCTTCAAGGGGTTGTCGAAGAGCTTCTATCACATCTCTTCTAAACTCTGGAAATTCATCCAAAAAAAGAACCCCGTTATGGGCAAGGCTGACCTCACCTGGGCGTGGCGGATTCCCTCCGCCAATCAACCCCACTTCTGAGACAGAGAAATGGGGATTTCTAAAGGGTCTAAAGTTAATAAGTGGTCTTTCAGGGGTTAAAAGACCTGAAACGGAATATATTTTAGTTGTCTCAAGAATTTCCTTATCTGACATGGGAGGCAAGATAGTAGGCAACCTTTGGGCAAGCATAGTTTTTCCAGCACCGGGTGGTCCTATGATAAGGATATTGTGATTGCCAGCCGCAGCGATCTCCATTGCTCTTTTGGCAAGCTCCTGCCCTACAACCTCGCTAAAATCAACCTCATACTGGGGCCAAAAACTCTCTTCCGCTAAGCCACAAGCTTCAAGCCCGCCCTCACCGGTAGTGAGATAGGTAAAAACCTCCCTCAGATGAGAAAAAGCCCGAACCTTCACCCCTTTGACCAAGGCTCCTTCTTTTAGGTTTTCAGCGGGTATTATGACCTCATCAAGGTTTAGCTCCTTGGCTAACATAACAGACGGTAAAATTCCCTTTACTCCCTTGATGCTTCCATCAAGGGAAAGCTCCCCGAGAAAAGCCTTTCTTTCAACAGCACTTTGAGGAACGATTTCTTCGGCAACCAAAATACCAACAGCCATCGCCAGGTCAAAATGAGACCCTTCCTTTCTTAGGTCAGCAGGAGCAAGGTTTATGGTTATTTTGCTTAATGATGGAGAAAAACCGGAGTTTTTTAAGGCTGAGCGTAGACGCTCTCTGCTTTCTTTGATGCTACTATCGGGAAGCCCAACAATCGTAATTCCAGGGAGACCTTTAGATAGGTCAACTTCAACTTCAACTAAAAAAGCTTCAATACCAAGAACGGCAAAGCTTAAAACTTTACTGAGCATCAATCAAAGAAAAGGGGGAGAGGTAAAACCTCTCCGCCCTTAGTTTCTAATGAGCTTCAAAGATATTAGCCGCCTACACCGATGAACTGAAGGAACTTTGGAAGAACTGGATTAGCATAGAGCAAGATAAGGGCGATAACCAGCGCGTAGATAACCTGCGTTTCAACGAGAGCTATACCAAGGATCATAATGACGGTTAACCTACCGGAAAGTTCAGGGTTTCTTGCGATACCCTCGCAGGCACCGCGGGTTGCCTGACCGATACCGATACCGCAACCAAGAGCACCAAGCCCAACGCCAATACCTGCCGCTAGAATGATGGCTGAGTAGATGCCAAAACCTGTTACCATCCGGTCACCAACCGTAGCAGCAGCTTTGGCTGCTTCCTCAGCAAAGGCAGGTGACCCTAAGAGCAAGCCCAAAAGTGAGGCTGAGATCAACAAGAGAAGCTTCCGCATACCTACACCTCCTTTAAAAGTTTTTTTTTATTTTTTATTTACCTTAAATCAGAAGGTCTTATACCCCTTGATTTCCTCATACTTAATGATGCTCTTCAACAGCTCCAGCAAAGTAAACCAAACTTAAAAGCACAAAGATAAAGGTTTGAATAAAAGCGACCGCAACTCCAAGGATCATAACGGGAAGGGGAGCGAAAAACTTCCCGGCAAGCATGGTTAGAATTCCCAAAAGTATCTCTTTTGAAAGAAGGTTTCCAAACAACCGGAAGGAAAGGGATAAAATTCTCCCTACATGACTAAATATCTCGGCAGGTAGCATTAAAGGTATTAGCCAGGGTATAGGACCAAGGAAATCCTTAAAATAGGCTAAGCCTTTGTATTTTAATCCAAGGTAATGATAATAAACTATGGTAATTAGGGTTAAACCAAGAGTAACATTGATGTTAGCTGTGGGAGACATAAAGCCTGGAATCAAACCAAGAAGATTACAAAAAAGAATGTAAAAAGCATAAGCTGTAATTAAAGGGAAAACAGTAGGCATGAGCTCATCAACCTTATCGTGAGGGAGGTTTTGTCTGCAAAAGTTATATATACTATCTATGACAATTTCTAAAATATTTTGAAGACCACTTGGTATAAATTCACTTTTTCTTGTCCCAAAAAAGGCTAATAGTAAGATAAGTAGAACAACAAAATAGCTATGAACCATGTGGGGTGCAAGAAGGACGGCCAATACACCATACTTGTCTGCATGTTCATAGTAATGGTATCCAGAAGGTAACCCAAGTTTTTCTAAGATGAGCGTTAAGAATAAAATAGGATGTTCCATCTTTTGCCTCCTTTAACAAATCTCTTTTCTTTTCAAGGTATACCAAAGGGTTAATAAAAAGATCTGGGCATACACTAAAGTAAAACCGACTAAAATAAAAACTGGGTGTAGTTTTAGCCAGGTTATCATAAAATAAAATATCAACCCTAATGCTAAAAGCCTAAGATAAACCTTTATTAAAAAAAGCGTCCTTTCTTTCTGATAAGGTTTTTCCATACAACGGATAACATTGTTATAAACTTTTTGTAAAAACTTCTTTCCGTCTTGTTTTAGGGTAAAGAGATTTAGATAGCCTAAAAGAGCTCCAACTAAAAAAGAAAAAGATATTACCGCAGAAAAATAGATCAATGAAAGCAAAATAAATCCTGCTAAAGTGGCAAATAGGATTAAATTTCTTAAATCTTTAAAAAAAGGGTTAGCATCAGCTTTTTCCATTACCTTTTTCCTTAAATCTTTTTTTGGTGTAGTAGAGAAAGTTTTTTATCCCCCCAATAGCACCAAAGATAATAAAGATGGTTGTTATCCAAGGGGAAGTCCTACCCTGCAAAAGCTTCTCTTCTATAAACCAGCCGGTTATAGCACCCGCTAAGATAGACCCCATAACAGCTAAACCTATAGCAATACTCTCAACAAGGACAGTCAATAAAAACTTTAAATTGCTCTCTTTCCGTTCGTTCAATTTTACAAATAATAGAAGATTAAAGTTTTTACTTCAAGTTGGGAAAATCCCCTTTTTTGTTAGATAGAGTATTTAATTTTCAATTTTAAAAATTTATTGCCATCTTTTGCATGTTTGCTTTTCTTTTTCTTTCAAAGAATTCTTTTACCTGTTCTACGAAGGCTTCTATCCTCATCTTGGTTCCAAGGGACTTTTGTCCATCGCAAGGAATGGTTAACAGAGGTAGTCTATCTCCCTCTTCATCCCTAATTCTCTTAAGGATTGCTGCTTGAACATTGCCCGGCATGCAGGCAAAGGGGATTACATTGATCAAACCGGAGACTCCCTTTCTTAAATAATCCCGTGCCTTTCCTATCGAAAGCATAACCTCTCCGCCTTCATAATCTGGATGGACATACTTTTTGGCTAATCTTTCGAGCTCCTCGATAGTTGGCTCATGAGGAAGCTCAACCAGGTCCTCAATCAACCTTATGAACCTTTCTTCTTCCCTCATCTGAAATTGATTTTCCAGAATGAACTTAAGGACTGCACCAAGCCTACCCTCTCTTTTTGCCCACTTCTTAGAGATAAAGTTTATAAAATAGATCCATTCCCCAATAGGGGGAATGAGCACTTCAAGCCCTAGGTCCTCAAGCATGCGATAGAGGTTCTCATTAGAAAAGCGATTGTTTCTTACATAAATTTCACCCACAACGCCAACCTTAGGTATTTCAACTTCTTTTCGTTCTATTTTCGTAAATTTTTCTCTTATCTGAACCAAAGTTGAAACCAAGTCCCCTCTCTCTTCCACCGTCCTTTCAATCAAGGAAAGACCTTCTTTGTAGACCTCATCAACCTTGGCTTTATCAACCGCATATGGTCTTATGGCTCGGTACATCTTATCGAGGATGTCAACCGCAACCACTCCCCGCCAAGCAATCTTAGTAAAATCCCTTCCTACGATGCCAAGGTCATCATAAAACTCGATATCCTGCTGAGGTGAGTAAATGGGAAGCCTATCAAGCCCGAGGTCTCGAAGGATCTTCCTGTGAAGCCTGTTGTATTGCCCAAACCTACAAGGACCAGACCCATCGGGCATGAAGAATATAGCTTTGTCGGGGTCAAAGTCCGGTCGGTTGATGAGCTTTATAAGGTCTCCTGTTGTAAGCACCGTGGGATAGCATTCCTTGCCAGAGGTGTAACGTCTGCCAAGTTCGAGAGATTCTTCATCAGGCTCAGGCAAAGGTTCAGCTTTAACCCCGCAAGCTCTAAAAGCAGCCGCTAAAACCCTTGCATGGTCTACCATGTAGGGAATGTAGATCGTTCTATCCTCTGAAGGATGGACCTTTGGAGAAATGAATTTTCTTTTAAGCTCAAACCGCTTGAACTTACCTTTAAGACTATCGACGAAGGCTTCAAGCCTTGTGATGACGCCTGCTTCTGCGCTATGTTCGTCAACTTCAAGCTCAAGATAAGGCTTTCCTGCAAGCAACTCCTCAAAGAAATGCTGAATAAAGGAATCAGGTCCGCAGGAGAAGTTGGTAAAGTAGATGGGGAAAAGGTTAGGCTTCTCCCTAAGATAATGAGCCGCAAGTAAGAACCTTTGCCCGTATTCCCAATACATGCCCTCGAGACCATCCATCGTTTTAACCTCATCAAGGGGTAGCATGTCAACAGGCAAGCCCAAAAGACCAAGCTTACGGATTTTGAAATGTAGACCAAGGTTTGCACCCGGGTCGCAAGAGTTGTAAGGTCTCCCAACTACGACGAGTATGAGTTTGTCCGCAAACTCTTCAAGAAGCTCTTTACCCCTTGCCTTTAAAAAGTTATGAAATTCCTTCTGAGCAAGCTCTGCAACCCTCCAAGCTTTTTTCACCTTGTCTAATGGCTCATCAAGCATTTTGGCTAATTCCTTTAGTTCTTCGTTCAACACCCCTCCGCCTCTACCAAGATGAAAAACTGGTCTTAAGGCTTTAGCCCCGTATTTTTCAAAGGAAAGGCTTGTCTCTATGACCCAAGGCACAGCTTGAACCCAAGGACAGATCTTTCCAAGCTTGAACCGGGGAGCCTCGGGGGGTAAGTCCGTTATCTGGGGCAAGAATATGTTCTTTACTCCAAGCTCAAGAAGCTTGTAGATATGCCCAAGGGCGACCTTCACAGGAAAGCAGGGCTCCCCTGGGGCAAGCTCACAGCCGATTTTGATTATCTCCTTTGAAGTAGGCGGAGAGAGAAGGACCCTATACCCAAGCTCAGAAAAGAGGGTGGCAAATAGGGGAAGCCATTCAAACATCTGAAGGGCTCTTGGGATACCTATGACCCTATCTGAGGAGGGGTCCCCTTCAAAGGGGGGCACAAAGGAAAGGAGTTTTGCTTCTCTTTCTAAGATGGGGTTTGGCAGGCTTTCTTTTGGTTTTCTGTGGTCAAGTTCGTATCTATCACATCTTCCACCGTAGAATAGAGTTGTTCCGCCGTCTAAGGTTACTTTGTGGATTTCGCATTGGTTCGGGCAGTGATGGCATTCAAAGGAGGAAATTAGATACTTCACGTTTACCAGATCAAATCCTTTGAACTTACTTTCTCCTTTGGTTTCTTCTTTAGCAAGAAGGGCGACTCCGATGGCACCAGTTACCTCGTTGTGGGGGGGCACGATGATCCTTTTGCCGAGTACCTTTTCAAAGGCTGAGACAACGCCCTTGTTGCAGGCTACAGCACCCTGAAAGAAGATCTTTTGACCAATCTTTCTATCTTCTACCACCTTGTTTAAGTAGTTGTAGACGATGGAATAGCAAAGACCGGCAACGAGGTCCTCCTTCGGGAAACCCTGCTGTTGATAGTGTAGAAGGTCAGATTGCATAAAAACTGTGCATCTCTCTCCCATCTTTAAAGGAGCCTTACTTCTTAAGGCGTAATCGCCAAACTCCTCTATGGGAATGCCAAGCTTTACCGCCTGCTCTTGAAGGAATGAACCAGTTCCAGCAGCGCAGGCTTTGTTCATTGTAAAGTCGGCAATCGTTCCCTTGTCAAGGAAGATGTATTTAGAATCTTGTCCTCCTATCTCAAAGATGGTGTCAACTTCTGGGTCGATGTAGAGGGCACCAAAGGCTTGGGCGGTAATCTCATTCCGTATAACATCTGCCCCTACAAAATCCCCCACCAAATAGCGACCAGAACCTGTTGTGCCAACGCCCTTTACTTTTACCTTCTCTGGAAGCTTTGCCTTAAGGTCAAGAAGACCTTTTTTGACGCTATCTAAGGGCTTACCATGATGAAATAGATAGGTCTTAGCGATAAGGCGCCCTTCTTTATCGATGGCTACAAGCTTTGTGCTAACTGAGCCTACATCGATCCCCAAATAAACTTCTATCTCCTCATCCTTATCGACCTTGGGGATGACAAACCTTTTTCGGAGCTTTTCGGACTCCTCTAAAGACTCGCATGGGTATAGGACTTTATGCCTTGGCACCTCAACCTTTCTTTCCCTAAGATAGGCAGACAAGATTTCTGAGCCACGATAAGGGGAGCTTGCCTTACCTTCAAGCCCATATAGGGCTGCCCCGATTGCTCCCATTATCTTAAAATGCTCTGGGATGATGAGCTCATCGTCCTTTAGACCAAATATCTCCTTAATGGCTCGTCTAACGCCAAGGTTTGCCGCAACTCCTCCTTGAAAAACAAGGGGTGGACGAATGGGTCTACCCTTGGCGAGGTTGCTCCGTAGGTTTCTTATTATGGCAAAGCAGAGCCCAGCTATTATTTCTTCGTCCGGCACAGCTGCCTGCTGAAGATGGATCATGTCTGATTTAGCAAATACAGTGCAGCGACCGGCAATGCGGGGGATGTTCTTGGCGAGGGTTGCTTTGTGGCTAAACTCTTCGATAGTGTAGCCAAGTCGGGCTGCCTGTTGTTCTAAGAAGGAGCCAGTTCCGGCTGCACAAAGCGTATTTAAGGCAAAGTCTTCGATCTCAGGTTGCCCCCTTTCATGGGTTATGAAAATAAGCTTTGAGTCCTCTCCCCCGATGTCGATTATGGTGCGAGCTTCAGGATGGAAAAAGGTTGCTGCTTTGGCATGAGCCATAACTTCGTTCACAAAGGCAACGCCAAGGATCTGGGATATGGTTTTTCCTGCAGTTCCTGTGCAAGTTAGACCAGAAAGGTCATTCCCAAAGTTTTTTTCAACCTCAGAAAGGAGGTCTCTTGCCTTCTCAATGGGTTGCCCATGGGTTCTCTCATACTTTGAGAAAAGAATTTTCTTTTTTTTCGTTCATTACTACAACCTTTGCTGTCCCAGACCCAACATCAAGCCCTACATAGAGCACAGCCCTACCCTCCTACATGAAATGTTTTTATTTTATTTTAAATCATAACTTCTTTAATTAAAAGTCAAAGTCAACTGGCTTTGCATTTTTGGTATTGACTACTAACCTTAGGGTCTTATACTTATAATTAAAAACTTAAGAAGAAGGTGCAATATGGGTTTTATCGAATGGAGCGACAAGCTTGTTACTGGTGTTAAGGAATGTGATGAGCAACACAAAAAGCTTGTTAGCCTCATCAACGAGCTCTACGATGCCATGAAGCAGGGAAAGGGGAAGGATGTCCTTGATAAGATGCTCGATGAGTTGGTAAAGTATGCAGGTTATCATTTTACGACTGAAGAGACCTTGATGACAAAGTATGGTTATCCTGGTCCTGATTTTGCAGCCCACAAAAGGGAACACGAAGCCTTTAAGGCAAAGATCAAAGAATTTTTAGATAAAAAAGCCAAAGGTGAAGTTACGCTTACCGTTGAGTTAATGTCCTTTCTTAAGGATTGGCTTGTAAAACACATCATGGGAACGGACAAGAAGTATGGTCCCTTTCTCGTGGAAAAGATGAAGAGATAATTCGATGAGTAACTTTTCAATCGTTAAAAGCCTCTTATTAATTTTGCTGACTCTTTTTCTTTATTCCTGCGCAAAGGAAAAGCCAGCCTACTTGACACCTCGGGAGTTAGACGCCTTAAAAGTTGTTTTGGTTTGGCCTGCTGACATCTACTGCGAGCCTCCTTCTCCTATACCTTTTTACTGTCCGGTCCGGAACATCATTCCTGGTGAAATCTCCCCCTCAGCAAAAGAGGTAATGGGAAGGCTCTTGCGGACAAGCCTTGAGAAGTTCTCTGATAGGCATAATTTTCTCTTTTTAGATGAAGGGACAGCAGAGCTTCTTCTTGAGAAGGTCTTGGAGCAGAAGGTTCAAAGCCCTGAGCTTGCGGTTAGAATGATAGCGGAGTCTACACAAGCTGGCTCAATTCTTTATCTACGGGTCTATCGTTTTAAAGAAAGAGTAGGAAGGGGTATAGGGGTTACTGAGCCGGCAAGCGTAGCCTTTGCCCTCTTCCTTTACGACGGAAAAACGGGAAAGCTTCTTTGGCATGAGGTCTTTGATGAGACTCAAAAACCCCTTTTCGAAAACATCCTAAACTTAAGCCTTTATAAGACCATAAGATGGCTCACCGCAGAAGAGCTCGCCAAGAACGGTTTAGAAAAAATCCTCAGTAGGTCGCCTTTTGCCAGATGATCCTAATCCCAGCCATAGACTTAAAGGGAGGGAAAGTAGTTCGGCTCTTTCAGGGTGATTTCTCAAAGGAGAAGGTCTACGGAGATGATCCCCTTGCCTATGCCAAACACTTTGCAAAGGTTGGAGCAAAGAGGCTTCACATCGTTGACCTTGATGGGGCAAAGGAGGGTAGACCTGTTCATAAAGAGTTGATCTTTAGCTTGGTTAAAGAAATCTGCATCCCTATTCAAGTAGGAGGCGGAATAAGGACTGAGGAAGATGTTTTCTCTTACCTTGAGGGGGGTGTTTCTCAAATTATCCTCGGCACAAAGGCGGTAGAGGACTTAAGCTTTTTGGAAAGACTTTGTGATAGATTCCCCCAAAGGGTCATCGTGAGCGTTGATGTAAAGGGAGAGTTCGTTGCCATCTCTGGCTGGCTTGAGGTTTCATCTGTCAGGTATTTGGATTTAATCAAAAAATTAAACGACCTCCCGCTATTTGCTATAATCCTAACTTTGATTGAGAGGGATGGCACGCAGGCAGGCATTGACCTTGAGAGGCTAACCAAGGCTTTAGAAGTTTCAAGGCACCCTCTTATCATTGCTGGTGGCGTGGCAACCATTGAAGACCTAAAGCTTCTCAAACCCTTAAGTCAAAAGGGGCTTTTTGGAGCCATCTCTGGAAGAGCTATCTACGAAGGAACCTTGGATTTAGAGGCTGCTCTAAGATATCTTGAAAGTCCTTCATAATAAGCAAATTTTTAATCAAAATGGACCTAGCAAGCCTTAAGGGATGGTTAGTTGATATCTTCTACCGAGATAAAATCTATCCTGCCTATGTGAAGGAGGTAAAAGGAAAGCGTCTTCTTGTTTATCTTCCTACGGGAAAAGAGGAGTCTGTTTCTCATTCTGCCCTGGTTTGCGTAGGGATAAAGGTTGGCGATAAGGTAGACCTAAACAGTCTTTCAGAGCTTTTTAAGAGCGCCCAAGCTTTAAGAGAGGAGCTAAAGAGCCAGTTTAACCTTGAAGAGCTCTGGGAGGTTGTGAAGGGAGAGCTTACCTCAGCAAGCCCAGACTATCTTGTAGAACTTTACCTTGGAAGGAAGCCAAAGCCGGATGAGATTTGCGCCTTCCTAAGGCTTATCCTTGAAGAAAAGGTTTACTTTCGTTTTAAAAGCTTTGAGGAGGTGGAAGTCCTATCCGAAGAAGAGGTCAAAAACATCCTTCATCAGCGGGAAAAAGAGAGAGAAAAGGAGCTTCTTCGCGAAGGATTTAAAGACTTTCTGCAAAGGCTTTCTGAAGGTAAGATCACCTCTAACGACGAAGGCTTCCTCTCCGCTTTAAAGCAGTTTGCCATCTTTGAAAACGAGCAAGCCTTGGGTAAGGACCTTTATAATGTGCTTTCTGAGCATAATTTAGCCCAGCCTCAGAAGGTTTTTTCGCTCCTTGTCAAGGTAGGTGTTTTTAAGGAGGATGAAAACCTTGAACTTTTAAAGTTTGGCTTTCCGCGGGAGTTCTCTCAGGCTTCGCTTTCTCAAGCTGAAGAATGCTTGAGGATGAGGCTTGAAGATTTACCCCACTTTGACCGTTTCAAGGACCTAACCCATCTTGAGACCTATGCGGTTGATGCGCCTGAGACGCAGGATGTTGACGATGCCTTTAGCATTGAAGACAAGGGCAGCATAACAACGGTTTATGTTCATATAGCGGATGTGTCAAGCTTTATACCGATTGGAAGCCCCCTCTTTAAAGAAGCCCTTGAGAGGGCTTCAACCCTCTATATGCCGGATGAAGTTATACCTATGCTTCCTTTTTCGCTA
Source organism: Thermodesulfobacteriaceae bacterium (assembly GCA_049414625.1). Taxonomy (GTDB): domain Bacteria; phylum Desulfobacterota; class Thermodesulfobacteria; order Thermodesulfobacteriales; family Thermodesulfobacteriaceae; genus WYEG01. The sequence continues at coordinate 5,564 of JBMSAU010000034.1, read as the reverse complement.
TCCCATAACAAATTTAGTCTTCTTGAAGGTGAGCTTAGGTCTTCCCTTACCTTTAAGATAGAGCTTCAAGAAAAGCCCTTTGAAGTGTTATCCTTTGAGATTGTCCCAGCCATCATAAAGGTTAAAAAAAGGTTTACCTACGAAGAAGTAGATACCTACCTTGAGGAGGGGCATCCCTTTTGGAAGAACCTATATTCCCTACTTTTAGAGCATAAGAAAAAGAGGCAGGAGCAAGGAGCATTTGCTATCATTCTACCTGAGGTTCAGGTTAGGGTGTTAGAGAATGGGGAAATAGTAGTAAATAGGTTTGAGATGACGCCTGCTCGAGACTTAATCTCAGAGCTTATGATCTTGACCAACCATCTTTCCGCAAAGTTTTGTTACGAGGCAGGCATCCCTATCATCTATCGGAAACAAGACCCTCCTTTTCAAGTTTTTCCAGAGGCGGAACATTCCCTTTTTTACAAGCTTTTACAACTTAGATACTTTGCTAGGTCTGAGCTAACAACGGAGCCTGGCTTTCACTCCGGCCTTGGTCTTAACTTTTACACCACTCTTACTTCACCCATAAGAAGGAGCTTAGATTTGATCGTTCATCATCAGATAAAAAGCCATCTCTTTTCAGAAAAAGCCTTGTCTCAGGAGGATTTACAAAGGCTGATCCCAGAGTTAGAGGAAAACTTGAGAAGGGCACAGGCGATACAGCAAAAAAGGGTGCGCTATTTTCTGTTAAAGTATCTTGCTAAGCACTATGCTAAAAGGGAAGGACAAGTTGAAGTAAAACCCTTAAAAGGGCTTGTGGTAGAAAAAAAAGAGAGGTTGCTTAAGGTTTATCTGCCAGATTTTAACCTTATGGGAGAGGTTAGGGGAAGTTTTCCTCAGGTTAATCCTGGGGATGAGGTTGTTGCAAGCGTGGAGAGGGTTGAACCACGGGAGGAGCTTCTTCTTTTGAGCTTGCTATGATCGTTTCAGGGTCAACGACGAAGGTATTCCCCGGCATCTTTTTAGCCTGATACATGGCAGAATCGGCTCTTTTGATCAAATCAGAGACAGACCTTTCAAGCTCTCCTCTGTCTATAAGGGTTGCTATTCCGAAGGATAGGGTTACGGGTTCAAAGGCGTTCTCTTCATAGGCTTTGATGATCCTTTTTACTACTATGAGAGCCCTTTTCCAATCGGTATGGGGAAGGATGATGACAAACTCATCGCCACCGTATCTACAAACTTTATCAATCTTAAACCTCGTGTTTTCGCACAACAGAACAGCTATACCCTGTAAAACCTTATCTCCCTCGGCATGCCCAAAGGTATCGTTGTAATACTTAAACTTATCAAGGTCTATCATGACCAAGCTAAGAGGGAAGCCATACCTTAAAGCCCTTAAGGCTTCTTCCCTTATGCTTGCCTCAAAGAAACGCCGGTTGTAAGCAGAGGTAAGCGGGTCTTCAACCAGAAGTTGTTCAACTTTTTTCTCCAAGTAGTAGGTTCGCAAAAGCTTCGCCAATCTTGCGATAAATTCTCCTATGGAGAAGGGTTTTTGTATAGCTTCGTCAGCTCCATAAAAGAAAAGCCTTGCTAAATCAACCTCATCATCGTAAGGAGCAAGGCAAAAGACCTTTAGCTTAGGAAAAAGAGATTTTATCTGGCTGATATTTGCAATAACCTTTTGAAAATCACCACCAAAGGAATAGACGAGAACGGTAGGGCATTCTTTTGAGAGAAAAAAGAAAAGTTCTTCTTCATTTTTTAAAATCTTTATTTCTTCGGCTCCATGATACTTTAAAGCTTCTTCAATAAGCTCCTTAGCTTCATCTTCTTCTTCAAAAATCACGATCCGAGGGGTTTCTTTAAGCTCCCTTTTGATTTTATCTAAAATTTCATTTAGCATTCGCTTTTCTCCTATTTAAATAATCTAAATAATCTTTTAGAATTTTCCCGTGGTCAAAGCAAAGATTGTCCCAAGGTATTTGGTCTATAGATACTAAAAAAGCGCTTTTTGCGTCGTCACCGGCTTTCAATGTCCCTTTACCTTTTGCTACAAATACAGTAGTTATGGTATGAAATCGAGGGTCACTCTTTGGGTCTGAGTAGCAAGAAAGGAGCTCAAGGTCCTCTATATCTAAGCCGGTTTCTTCTTTTGCTTCCCTTATTGCGCACTCCTCTAAGGTTTCTCCATACTCCACAAATCCGCCAGGTAAGGCATAACCATAAGGAGGGTTCTTTCTTTCTATAAGAACGATCCTTCCTTCGTATTCTATAATGACATCAACGGTTGGAAAGGGATTTCTGAAGGGCTTTACCTTTTCTGGATGCAAATCCTTCAGGACCTCTACAAGCTTTTCATGGATGTATGGATTTGCTGCAATGATGGTGTCTGAGCTTAAGGTGTAAGGGTTTCCGTAGTAGTCTGAGACCTTGCCCCCTGCCTCTTCAACTAGGACCACACCAGCCATGGTGTCCCAGGGGTTAAGGTAAGGCTCATAGAAGCCGTCATATCTTCCGCAAGCAGTGTAGGCAAGGTCTAAGGTTGCTGCACCAAACCGTCTAACTCCTTGAGATTTTTTAAGAAATTCCCGAAAGGGCACAAGGTATGGCTCTGGTTTCTCAATGATTTTAGAAACAGGAAACCCAGTTGAAAGTAAAGCCTCTTTCAAATCCTTTGTGTCTGAGACCTTGATCCTTTCTCCGTTAAGATAGGCACCTTTTCCTTTCTCCGCAAAGAAGAGCTCATCAAGCGCAGGATGATAGATAATACCAAGAATGGGTTTCCCAGCTTCAATTAGGGCTATGCTTATACCGAACCAAGGTAGCCTATGGGCAAAGTTCGTAGTTCCATCAAGCGGGTCAATCACAAAAAAAGTCTCATGCTCTATGCTTCCTGTAAAGCTCTCCTCTGAGACCACAGGAGTATGAGGGAAAAACCTCTGGACCAATTCTTTTAATTTTTCCTCAGAATAAAGGTCAGCGTTGGTTACAAGGTCGATAGGACCTTTATGGTTAACCTCTAAGGTGCACCTTTGCGTTTCTAAGAGCTTTTTACCTACTTCTTTAACTGTAGAAATAAGACTCTGTAAGTCAACTGATTTGAGCATTTTTTAAGGGCTAATTTTTTTTTAGGGCCAATTTTTGATAGAGGTCGATTTTATAAAATCATAAAACTTAAATAATGTCAAGAGGAAGAAGTTATTATGCCCCCTCCAAGTAAATATTCTCTCTCATAAAAGGCGCAGACTTGTCCTGGGGTTATGGCAAAGACCTTTTGTTTAAGCTCAACCAAAAGCTTATCATCTTGTCTTTCAACTCTGGCAACAGCCTCTCGGCTACTCCTATACCGCACTTGGGCTAAAGGTGCTTCCCAGAGCTCAAAGGGAAGGTGAAAATTAGGCTGAGAAAGCATCAGTTTATCAGAAAAGATTTCATCTTTATTCCCAAGGTAGATGCGATTTTCTTCAGGGGAAATCCTTGCCACATAAAGAGGCTTTCCCATCCTTATTCCTAGCCCCTTCCTTTGCCCAATGGTATAGAAGTAATAGCCTTCATGTTTGCCAACTACTTTTTCTTGATAAATGATCTCTCCTTCTTTTTTTGGAAGGTATTTTGAAAGGTAGCTTTTTAAGTCAAGCCCTCTCAAAAAGCAAACATCCTGAGATTCTTCAGCCTTTTGCCAAAGGTCTAAACCATAGGACTTCAAGGCTTCAAGAGCAACCCTTTTTTCAGGCACATCCCCCATGGGAAATATAAGTTTCGCCAGGCGTTCCTTTTTCACTAAGGCTAAAAAATAGGTCTGGTCTTTTTTTTGATTTTTAGGTTGGGTTAACACAGGATAGCCTTTGTAGGTTGAAAGCCTTGCATAGTGACCGGTAGCGTAAAGGTCTGCTTTTGCTTCTTTTATGGCCAAATCCATGGCTAAGCCAAACTTGATATCTCTATTGCAGAGGGCACAAGGATTTGGAGTTAGACCCTGTCTGTAGCCTTCGATGAAAGGTTTGATGACCCTATTCTCAAATTCATTTGTAACATCAATAACAAAATGAGGGATTTTAAGAACTTCAGCAACCACGATTGCTTTATCAATTTCACAACAGCCGCCTTCTTTAAACAAACGAAAAGTTACACCAATGACTTCATAGCCCTGCAATTTTAGCCACAGGGCGGAAAAAGAACTATCGATACCACCGCTCATGGCAACCACAACCCTTTTCATTTTTGCCTCACCATGTTTAGCCTCTAGGATTAAATTTTATCAACCTAGGTTAAAATGATTAAAACATCTTTTAGGAGTTTATTATGAAAAAACCATGGGATGGAAGATTTAGCGAAGAGATAGACGAATTTTTGGAAGCCTTCTCTGAGTCGATAAGTTTTGACAAGGAGCTTGCCTTGGCTGAAATAAAGGCAAGCAGAATCTATGCTCAAGCCTTAAGAAGGGCTGGTCTTTTGACAGAGGAGGAGCTTTCTCAAATCTTGGAAGGGCTTTCAGAGATTGAAGAGGAGATAAAGCAGGGGACCTTTACCTTTAGGATAGAGCTTGAAGATATTCACATGCATGTTGAAAAAGCCCTTGCGGAAAAAATCGGAGATATTGCTTACAAGCTCCATACCGGAAGAAGTAGAAACGAGCAGGTGGTTGCTGATGAGAGGATATACATAGCAGAAAGGCTTGAGGAACTAAAGGCTCTGCTTGTTGATTTTATTTTGGTCATTCTTGATAAGGCGGAGGAATACTTTGAGGTTGTGATGCCAGGTTTTACTCATCTTCAGCACGCCCAGCCTGTTCTCTTTTCCCATTGGCTCACAACCTACGCTGAGATGATGCGCCTTCATCTTCAAAGATGCCTTGACTTTGAAAAAAGACTAAAGCAGTGCCCTCTTGGAAGCTCAGCCTTTGCTGGATGCGGTTTTCCCTTAGATAGAGAATTCATGGCTAAAGCCCTTTCCTTTTACGAACCAACAAGGCATAGCGTCTATGCTGTGAGCTCTCGGGACTTTATCTCGGAACTTCTCTTTATCTTAAGCCTTATCATGGTTGACCTTTCAAGGCTATCAGAAGAAGTCATTCTCTGGACAAGTGAAGAGTTTTGCTTTGCCTCGTTGCCTGACAGACTAACAACTGGAAGCTCTATCATGCCTCAGAAAAAAAACCCAGACCCTGCGGAGCTGATAAGAGGAAAGTCGGCTACTGTGATCGGAAACCTTTTTCAGATGCTGACCCTTCAGAAAGGGCTTCCTTTAAGCTACAATCGAGACCTTCAGGAGGATAAACCTCCCCTTTTCCAAGCTTTAAACTATACGCTTAATTCTTTAAGGATGGCGACTATCTTGGTTAAAGGATTAAAGCTAAATACGGAGAAAATTTCTGAACATCTAAAGCATGGTTATCTTTTAGCTACAGAACTTGCCGATTATCTTGTGTTAAAGGGAGTTCCTTTTAGGAAGGCGCACCATGTGGTGGGTGAGATTGTGAGGTATGCTGAAGACAGAAAAAAAGAGCTTTCTGAGCTTTCCCTTGATGAATATAAGAAGTTCCATCAAGCCTTTGAAGAGGATGTCTATGAATGGTTGAC
>JBMSAU010000033.1:0-17948 GCA_049414625.1 Thermodesulfobacteriaceae bacterium | reverse complement strand
CTCTATGTTTTCAATCCTCTGTAAATAGGACTTTACAAAACTATATAAATGCTTCAAAGTTAAAACACTTCTCCTCATAGTTTAATAATTTAATCCTTAATTAAAATTTTTGAACAACCCCCTCTATTTATTATCAACCAAGATTTTTTAGGTAAAATTGTGAAAATTTAAAATTTAAGAGAAAGGAGGAGGGCTTATGGGGGATACGGGATTATTGTTTAAAGTTAAGAGCTTCGTTGAAAAACATTTTTTTAACAGTGCTATTTTCTTTATTTATCCTTATTTTATTAATCATCTACCTCAATATTGAAATCATCCATTTTACCAGTCAACCTCAGTTTTGCGCCAAATGCCACCCCAAAGAAGCACCGGGTATTTTAGGAGAAGTTTTTACTTGGAAGGATAACATCCATGCAAAGCATAATGTAGCTTGTCTTGATTGTCATGCTAAACTAGGGATTATTAACTATTTCTTCATCAAATCCAAAGGGCTAAAGGACACCTTCAACTTTGCCTTCCTTGGGTAGGAACACATGATTAAGGTGCTTCACAAAAGCTTTACTGACCCGGTGTATGCTTCCAAGGTTGTCTCCTCAGAAAGCTGCCTCTTTTGCCACACCGATTATTACAACGAAAAATTCCGTAAAGAAAGGCTTATCAAGCTCCCACTTGTTCATTTTCGAACCTTAGAAGAGGTTAAAAATCCAGAATGGATAATAGCCAAAGGGATGATAGATATCTTAACTGAGAAAGTAAGAAGAACACCTGACATCGACCCAAAACATACCTCTCATATTAAAGCTGGAGTATCGTGTTTCTTTTGTCATATGAGAGTAGCTCATGGAGGGCAATTAATAAATATTGCTTCTGCCAACATCTCCGAACAAGAAAGGGTATGCTCAACCTGTCATATCAAAAATAAAGATGTTATCAACATGAAAGATATTGTTATCCAAAAAGCAGGGAACCCAGCAAGATTTTCTCATAACACCCATGTGCAGACCTTTGATTGCGATACCTGTCATTTCTCACTTTTATTACTTCCTTTGCCACGGAGAAAATAAGGCCGCACCCTTTTAGCTGGGAACTCTGTCATTCTCTTTAGTCAGAATTTGAACTAATCAAAAAGCCAAGAAGTACCCTCCTGGTCTTTGCTTTCTTCTATGAATTATTTCTTATTTCTTTTCTACTGCCTGAGCTTTCTTCTTCAGCCTTTCTAAACCTTTAACTCCTATATGGCAAGTTGCACACTTAGTATTTGATGCAAAGGCTATCTTACCATCGTGGCAGGCTCCACAGTATTTACCTTTATACAAAGAGTCCATGTTGAAATCAGGATTTCTCTGACTCTTAAATGCCTCCATCTCAAAGATATCCATATGGCGAGATTCACATAGTAGTCCAAGATCTTTAACATGAAGCTTATGACTAAACAGCACCCCCTTCACAGGCTTTGTGTATTCTATTTCTGGGCCTCCTGCTTCTTCACTTTCTTGATATTTAAAACCCTCCTCAGTTATCTCGCTTAATACAAGGTCTGAGAGCCACAAAATTATAGTTGAAGCTAAAATTATTATTCTTTTCTTTACCCTCTCCTTAGCCTATAGTGTAAAATACATTTGGTTTAGCACCAGTTTCTGGTTTAAGAACCCAGACTGCTTTGCCCATTTGATGGACAATCTTATATACTTCACTGTTTGGGTCTGACAAATCACCAAAGATCCGCACCTCTACTGGACAAACCTCAACGCAGGCGGGAATCTCCATCCCTTTAGATAACCTCGATTCCCAGCAAAAATCACACTTATCAACCGCTCGTTTTTCTTCATTATAATATCTGGCATCATAAGGACAAGAAACCATACAGGCCTTACAACCAATGCATTTATAGCTTGTCATTTTTATGATCCCAGTTTGTTTGTCCTTGTAGGTTGCCTTGGTTGGGCAGACTCGGACACACGGAGGATTATTGCAATGATTACACAGAATGGGCATAAATTGGCTTTGTTGATCAACCGCTTTGGTGTCCACTCTTTCTAAAATCTTAGTCCGCCAACCATATTCAGGGACATTATTTGTTTCCCTACAGGCCTCAACACAAAGTTGACAATTGATACATCTATCTACTATAAAAACCATCGAATAGTGAGGTTTGTATGGATATTCTTTATGAAGTTCCTCTGAAGTAGCCAAGCCTTCAGCAACCACTGATACTACGTGGAGCAAACTCCCCCCTGCTGCCACTCCCGTAATGATCAATCCTATTTTTAAAAACTCTCTTTTTGTCTCATCGGGCACGCATCCTTGCTCTTCCGTTCTTAAATTCTTAAAAAATTCTTTCCAGTTCATCCCCTTCCCTCCCTTAGTGAATTTCAGTATGATGACCTTTAAAGACCTTTTCTCCAATTAAAAATGAAAATATACAAAATGCGCAAGCCCCAATTATAATCATAATTTCATGAAGCGTAGGTTTATACGTCAAAATAACAGGAAAATCCGTTACTTTATACTCGAAGTAATGAGAAACTATTTGACCGATAACTACCATGTCAACCCTCATAAAGAAAATACCGATAAAAGAAAGCAAAGATGCAGCAAACATCTGATTAAAGTTTCTAAACTTCGAAACAAAAAGTAGGAAAAAGGGTGTAATTAAACCGAGAAAAATCTCAAAAAACCAAAAGTTAGCGGCATATTTTCCAAATATCAATTCCCTAATTGCTAATCTTTGTGCCTCGCTACCAACTAGACCAGTTATTATATTCCAAAAGACCATAAATATCAATATTGCTAATGATAGAGCCCAAAGTTTACCCACAACATGCAAGGCTAATTCCATAGATTTATCAAATCTTTCATTTCTAATACGATACCCAAGATAGGTGAAAAATATAATAGCTGTGCAGCCTGATGATATTGCAGAGGCAACTAAATATATTGGTATAAAAGGACCATACCAAAAGTCTCTACCGTAAAGCATACCAAAAACAGCACCAAGATTACTTATAGCCAAAACTTTACTAATCAATGTTAAAAGACCAAATATCATAGCATATCGATATTTCCTTAAAAGAATCAATAAGAATTCAAATGTCAAAAATATCAAACTAATACTATATAAGGTTCCCATCCACCAAATGTTAGAAGTTAAATTGGGTGACAGCACATTCCAAATAGCCATTCTAAATGGATTTTCAATATCGAAAAAGATTACCATAAATCCTGTAAATAAAGTAACTATTGATAAGTAGACAGATCGTTTACCAATTGGTATTAACGATTTTACTCCAAAGACATGTCCAATAGAAGAAATAATTGTTAAACCTGTCGATATAACAACGAAGAAAACATAGCCTGAAATTAATATCCCCCAAGGAATCTCTCTATAAGTTCCATACACATGACTATAGCCAACATACATAGCATTAACACCAAACATGGTTGATATTAAAACAATCAAACCAGAAAGAAGTAATAAAATATAAAAGCCTTTAGAACCAGATAAGAATTCTTTAAGAAACTGCAACCAATTTTGAGTAAACTCTTCTTTGCTAATAATGCCCTCAGCTGATGAATTGTTCTTTTTCTCCATCCTCCCCCCCTTATATTATTATTTCTCTCTCAGAATTCTAATTTCTTTTTCCACTCACTTTTTAATGAAGATTAACTTTTCTTGCGATTAAGATAAAATATAACCAATTATCCAGCCTATTGGTAATACATCAAAAAGAGCTACAAGGATCCGAGGACCTGTCATTGGTTCAATGATATGATCCCAGAGAAATTCAGCTAACTTCAAACCAACCAACCCACCAATGTAGGCCCCGGGTAAGAAACCAAACATTGCAAAGAAGATTAAACCAATTAATCCTCCGATGTATAAACCTTTTTTAACCCTTTTTATACCCTATCACCTCCTTAAGAAAGACAAGGTCGCATCTAGAGGCTTATGGGGAGTTATTTCCTTCAGCGACCCTGTCCCCTGTGGATTTTTAAGTCTTACTTTCTTCTGCTTTTAGCTCAGATCTTGCGCCTACAATCCAGCCAGCGATAGCTCCACCTAATACAAAAACTAACCCAGTAAAGATAACCGCTCCTATCATGCTAAAGGCTGAAAAGATATAAGGCAAAATACCAACCGCTGGTGCCCCTACGATCAATTCAGCAAGCTTAATCCCTACATACCCTCCCATCATTGCGCTTGGGAAGAAACCTAAAAGTGCAAAAAGCACCAACCCAACTGCTGTCCCAACGTAAAGCCCTTTCTTTGATCCTTTGTCTTTGAATAGCATAATCCTACTTTCTTTATAGCCCCTCTATGAGCTTAAAAAGTTAAAGCTTTTTTTGTACATCCTTATAATACAGGTCAAAAATAACAGCCGTTGTTCTGAAAACTAAATGAGAAAACTTTGAATAGGGCACCGATAAGAAAAGTAAGAAAACAGCGATAATATGGGCAAGATAGATATACCCTACATAATTATAATAAAAGGTGAAGATCCTTGCAAAAGGTAATAGAAATCCCGTTACACCTACGATTAAAATTAACCAAAGTAGAAAGGAATCTGCGTAGGTTGTCCGCAAACTATTCTCTAAAACTGCCCGATTTCTTCCAACTATAAGCCCTATGACACCGTAAAGCAATAAAATTCCACCAATATAAGCAAGCCATTTAACTGGATGGGTTATAGGATTCCAAGGTGTATGCATCCCCAAAATGTCAGCTAGAATGAAAACTGTTACAGTAACGATGAATAGAATTATAAATCCGAACACCAGCATCTTATGCGGTTTTGCCCTCCAAGAATTTGCTCCGCATTTCTCAAACCTGCTATGTGCAAGAATTTCTTTTAAAGCCGGAATTAAGTATGTTTTTATTACACCTACGAATCCAATCCTGTAAGCCTGTGGGATTTTATATGTTTCCAAATAACTATTCCACATTCTGCTTACAGCACTTGCCATGATTGCTATAATAAACACAGCTAATGGTAAAAAAATCAAATCGTTCATTACCACACGAGCAGGCAATTCCATAAAACCTATTTTGTAATAAGTAGGTGAATATGGGAATGAGGTTGGGTTACTAAGTGACGGGATACCTTGAAAGGTTAAAAACATAATCGGAAGGATGACCGCTAAAGCTATTAGTATTAATATAGGTAAGCCCCAAAGATTGTTGTAAAAAGTATGCATAAACTTAAAGGGGACTAACTCTCTTGCTGCCTGACGCCTTAACGAAGCTAATACATCCCCAGGTCTTGCATTCCTTGGACAATACTTTGTGCAATCTCCACAGTGGTGACAAAGCCAAATGCTTGGGTCTGAGAGTAACTTCTCTTTAAATCCCCACTGAGCAAGAAGCATCTGCTTTCTTGGAAAAGGCGCTTCATCTGAGGCTAAAGAACATACAGATGAACAGGTTGCACACTGATAACACCTTTTAACCGTATCTCCGCCAGCTGATATAATTTGGTTTACAGCTGCTAAATTAGCATCTATCTTTGTTATACTCTCCATTCCTCCCCCCCTTTACCATCCTTTGAATGGATTTTCACCATAACTCTTTATCAATTCGACAAACTCGTTAGCCTTATTAATGACCTTATCTATTTCATCAATTGCCACTGTGTCGATGGTTACTCTTTCCATCTCTAATGCAAGCTGTTGTAAAGTCTCTTGCACGTTTTCCATTCTTCTGTTTGCAAGCTCACTTCCCTTGATGAAGTGGCACTGATAATTTTCACCAAACTTGCAACCAAGTAACAATATTCCATCAAACCCTTTACTCATGGCATCTTTGATAAAGGCCACATTAACCGCTCCCAAACATCTAACTGGTATTACCCTAATGCCTACTGGCAAAGACCTCCTTTGATAAGCCAACATATCTAGTACTGGATAGGCGTCGTTTTCGCAGACAAAGGCTAAAAATCTATACTGCTCATATCCTTGCTCAGGCATTACACAGGCTTTTATCATACTTGAAACCATCTCTATCGAATAGTCCTTGAAGTTTATGATCCTCTGTGGACAAGATCCGAAACAGGTTCCACATCTTCTACAACGAGTAATAAACGGGATTGGATAAGCCTTCTCATCCTCGTTTAAAGCCCCAAAGGGGCACTCCTCAGTGCATCTCTTACACTGAGTGCACATCTTCAAATCCCACTCTGGATGGGCAAAATCCCAGGTTCTTGGATGAACTGCATGACCCATCTCAATAGCAGTTAAGCTCTGAATCGCCTTTAACGCAGCTCCTCGTGCATCGTCGATAACCTGATCAATGGTCATTGGTTGATGAACAGCTCCTGCTGCATATACACCCGTCCTTCTTGTCTCATACGGGAAGCAAATGTAGTTAGAGTCTGCAAAACCATAGAACAACTCAAGCTCAGGTAAAGCTGGACCTTGTCTGTATTGAAGATTAAGAATAGGTTCATCCTTGGTAGTAGGAACCATCCCAATAGCTAAAACAACAGCATCTACCTCAACTTCAATTTTTTCTCCAAAAAGAGTCTCATCTATTACCACTTTAACTTTTCCGTTTCCTCCTTCAGAAACTTCTACTACCTTCCCCTTAGTTAAAAATACCCCTGGGTCATTCTGTAAAGTCTTATAGAAGTTTTCATATATTCCCATGGTTCTCATGTATTCATAAACGATATAGGCCTTGCTCTCTGGGTCGGCTTCTCTTAAATATTTTGCTTGTTTTAGAGAGGCTAAACAGCAATAACTTGAACAATAGGGTAAATGCTCCTCGCTTCTCTGCCCTGCACACTGAATAAAGAGAACGCTCTTAATGGGAGCACCATCAGAAGGACGAGTAAAATCCCCCTTAGCTGCCTTTAACTCAAACTCTACATTGGTCATTACATTTGGCACAACTCCATATCCTAAATGGGAAAGATTAGATGCATCGTATGGTTTAAAACCGGTTGCTAATACTACAGCACCAACCTTAACTTCTTCTTCTTTTCCATCCTGCTTAATCTTAGCTGTAAAAAGACCTGGTCCACCAAATAAACTTGTAAGGGTTGCTCCCTTGTAAACCTTTATAAGGTCATTACTTTCGACTTCCTTTATTAAATCAAAAACGATTGGCTTTACCAGCTCAGTGTATGGATAATTCGTTTGACATTGAGCTTTTAATTTTGCCGCAAATCCACCAAGCTCCTTTTCTTTCTCCACAAGAACAACAGGATAACCAAGCTTCGCACACTCCAAAGCTGCCGTTAATCCAGCAACGCCTCCTCCAATCACCAATATGGTTTTTGATAATTCTTCTTCTGGCTTGTAAGATTCAGGCAACTTGTAGACCCTAAGTTTAGCAATGCTCATCCTAATGTAGTCTTTAGCCAAAGCCATTAGCTCATCCTTAAAACTAACCCCACTTGCTACCTCAACGCTATCGTCTAATACTTCTCCGTTTTCACCAACTGGGAACCTACTCCAAACAACACCCTCACGCAAGTTCACTCTATCAACAGCCACCTTTCCAAAATTAAATACATCATAATTTACTCTAAAAGAACATGCACAGATTGACACAGCATCCAATCCATCTTCCTGAATTTTAGAATCAATAAAAGCTTTGCCTTCTTTTGAACAGAGGAATTCAGCAGAATAAACTGAAGTAATACCCTCCTCTCTTGCAGTTGCCTCAAGCTCTGCTATATCAAGACGAGCCCCTATATCACAACTTTTACAGATAAAAACCCCGATTTTCTCCATCTTATACCTCCTTTAAGATAACTGATTGTTTTTATATTATTTAACATACTGCAAAGCTTTAATCACAGCGCCTGTTGCCGTCTCATTTGATGTCATAACATCTAACGGTTTCTTAGCACAACCAACAGGAATAATTCCCTCAGTCTCACGCACAAAACCGTATTCATCAATGGAGACTCCTGGTATGCTAATTCCTGCCATACTGGGTTGCATACCCATAGCTAAAACAACCATGTTAACCCGTTCCTTTACTCTTTTCCCCGATATAGTATCCTCTGCTGTCACAATCAAATCTTTTGTATCGGGATCTTCCTCGATTTTGGCTACCTTTCCTTTAATAAAATTGACCTTTGCTTCTGATTGAGCCCTCCACAGGAATTTTTCATAACGCCCAGGCGTGCGTATATCAATGTAAAATACTAAGGATTCTGTATCCGGATTTTGCTCTGCTAAGTATAATGCATGCTTAAGAGTGGCCAAACAGCAGATATATGAACAATATGGCAAATGATTTTCATCCCTTGAGCCAGCACACTGAACAAAGGCAACTCTATTTGGCTGAACTCCATCAGAAGGTCTTATGATTTTTCCGTTCGTTGGACCCCAAGGTGAGGCCATCCTTTCCACTTGCATGTTCGTCACTACATTAGCAAACCTTCCAAACCCTAAATTATCAAGCTTTGTGGCATCATAAAGTTTCCACCCTGTAGCCCAAATTATAGCTCCTACCTCAAACTCCTTTATCTCTTCTTTCATATCCGGGTCAATGGCGTTATATTTACATGCTGCCATGATCCGGTCTAAATCACCCGGCGCTAAAGCTGATTTGTCTAAAACATACTTCGCTGGAAACGCCATCGGATAGGGCAAATATATGGCTTTAGTTTTTTTAAGCCCAAAATCAAAATCGCTCAACCTTTCACCCTCACAAACTTTCTCACACTCTCCACAAGCCGTGCAATTGTCGTTAACATATCTTGGTCTAATTCTTACCTTTACCTTAAAATTCCCAGCACTTCCTGATACCTCTAAGACATCTGCCATGGTATACATCTCTAAATTTCCACGAGCTTTCATGCGTTTATAGTTTATCTCAAGTCCACAAGTAGGTGGACACAACTTTGGGAAATAATGCCTAAGCTGGGCTACCCTGCCTCCTAAAGTCGGTAAAGACTCAACTAAAATCACATCAGCTTCCATTTCTGCCGCTTCAATTGCCGCAGTTATCCCGCTTATTCCTCCACCAACTACCAAGATCGGCTTCTTGAACATTAGCAACCTCCTTAATTATAAACTCATACTTCCTTTAAAGGAAATACTTATATGTATTCTCTTTAAAGGAAGTATAAAAAAAGGGGGGCTGATAAGCCCCCCTAAACATTCAACCTACTTACGGTCCAAGAGGATCAGGAATGATCTGGACATATGGATAAGTCTCTAATGTCCACTGCTTAGTCTCAGGATCCCATCTAGAAAGGGTGAAACACCTCCAGTTAGCATCATCGATGTTCAGGAAGTCAGCCCTGTAGTAATATCCAGGATATCTTGTTTCTTCACGGAAGAGGATATGCAAGAGATGAGCCTCGGCAGTCCATACACGGTGTCTGTTCTCCCAAGCTCTCATGAGCTCGTGCAAGTCCCTTGCTGCAGCAAGCTCCATATCCTCTTTAAGCATTCTTAAAAGCTCAAGACCTCTCTCAAGCATAACTTTGTTTGTCATGTAGTAAGTGGAGGTTCCAGCAACATACTCGTCCATAATCTTCATAAGCCTTGCCTGAATGTGCCTGGGAACGAGATAGTTGGGGTTAACTTCATAAACAGTTGTTGCGTTCTTATTCTGCTCAAACCTGTACCAAGGTCCATAGATTTCTTTCTTAAGCTCTTCATGCGTCTCTTTAATGGTTGGTTTGTAATCTTTATGATCAAGAACAAACTTAACCATTGCCTTAGCAGCTATACGACCCTCAACATGAGAACCAGAGGAGAATTTATGTCCACAAGCACCCACAGTGTCACCAGCGCAGAAGAGCCCTTTTACAGTGGTCATCCTATTGTAAAGACCGATTTCTCTCCATGGTTTCTTGTACTCCTCTGGCACCCACTCTTCATCTGGACCACAGCACCAAGCTCCAGCACATCCAGCGTGTGACCCAAGGAAGTAAGGCTCAGAGGGCATAATCTCAGATGGCTTCTTCTCAGGCTCAATGTTCAAGCAAGCCCAAAGTCCTGCCTGGGTTACGCACATGTCAAGGAAGTCTTCCCAAGCTTCGGCAATAAGGTGCTTAAATTCTTTCTTATCCATTTTCTTTTCTGCATCCTGAAGCGCCCACTCAGTGTGCATAAAGATTGGTCCACGCCCTTCCTTCATTTCAATGAGCATGGCATGGTTTCTTAAACAGGTACCGACGACAGAAGCTTCACTGTAAGGTGCAAACTTCTTGAGCTCCTCTTTGTGCTTAGCAACATAGTCCTCATCAAAAGCGTTTGTTGCCCGAGCTTTAAAGAGCAAGAACCATGCTCCTACAGGTCCATATCCATCCTTGAACCGTGCAGGAACGAATCTGTTTTCCATGAGGACAAGCTTAGCACCGCTCATAGCACACATAGCATATCCAGAACCTGCGTTCCATACAGGATACCAAGTCCTACCCTTACCCTCATCGACGGAACGAGGACGATAAACATTAACTGCTCCACCAGTAGCAAGAAGAGTTGCGTTAGCTTTGATGATAAAGATCTTGTTTTCTCTTACTGAAAATCCAACTGCACCAGCACACCTATTCTTTTCGTTAGCATCAAGAAGTGGTCTTACGATAAAGCACCTTTCAAGGATTTCTGCCTTATCATAAGAAGTAAGAGCATTCTTTGCTGCTTCAGCAACGATAACCTTATAAGATTCACCATTGATCATGATCTGCCAACGACCAGAACGGACAGGCTTTGCTCCAGCCTTAAGAGTAAGCCCACGTGCCTTTGCTTCAGCTCCATCAAGAGTCTTACCTGTGTTGGGATCTTGCTTCCAAATAGGAAGACCCCACTCTTCAAAGGCGTGGACGGTATCATCAACATGACGACCTACATCGAAGGAGAGGTCTTCACGAATAATACCCATGAGGTCGCAACGAACCATTCTCACGTAATCATCAGGCGTGTTTTCACCAATGTAGGTGTTAATAGCTGAAAGCCCCATAGCCACAGCACCAGACCTTTCCATAGCAGCCTTATCACAGAGTATGATCCTAATACCAAAGGGTTTAGCCCAACGAACAGCTTCTACAGCAGCACCGCAGGCGGCCATTCCGCCACCTACGATAAGAATATCTGTTTCCTTCTCAACAATCTCTGGCTCAGCACATGGTAATCCAAAGTTATAACTCCAAATTTTAGGCATATTACCACCTCCTATCCTTTTTTAATTTTAGATAGTCATTGTCTTGTTAATGCATGGGAATACTTTGTTCAAAACTGCTTGTGGCTTCTTTGGTTCTACACCATCAACTGCCTCGGTAAAGAGCTGATTTGTGTTGATCTTTGCTGGGTCAGGCTCCTTCCCACCAAGCGTCGGGTCAGCAGAACCTTCAGGTGTTGTCCTGATAGGAAACTTAAAGCGAAGAACTAAACCATTCCTGAATTTAATAGTCCACATGATGTCAGTAGTTCCACGCATGGGCTGACAAGTACCATTTAATGGGGCAAAGTCGGCATAATGACGGACAGAAATAGCTCCCTGAGGACAGCTCTTTACACAGGAGTAACACTCCCAGCACTGTTCAGGTTCCTGGTTGTAAGCTTTCATAGCCTCCGGATCAAGGACCATAAGGTTGTTAGGACAAATATACATGCAAACTGTTCTGTCACCACCCTTGCAACCATCGCACTTCTCAGGGTTTACATAGCTTGGCATAGCCAACCTCCTCTGTGGTTTTTGTTTTTATTATTATAATACATTAACTTTCTTTTGTCAAGTCCTGTTTAACCAAACTTATTCAGTCTCAATCTCTGGTGGGGGAAGATACTCAGATTCCTTTGCCGCAAGCTCCTTTATCTCATCGATTCTTGCAAGAACAGCCTTAACAACCTCTTCACTCAAACTCTTCTGTTTGGCGATTTCTTCAAAAAGCGCCCTCCTAAAAGCCACGGGTGTGTCAGTGATGCAAGCACGAGAATCAATCCTTGCTGATTCAAAGGCTTTCAAGACCTCATTCTTTACCTCTTCTCCAACCTTAACTCTTAAGACCTTTAACTCTCCACCAAAGACAGCTTCAATCTGTTGTTCTACTGCTGAGCCTTTAATCTTTTCCAATCTGTAATCATCGAGAAAAACCTCTATAATGTATTCCATCTTTTCACCCCCAGTATTTTTTTATCATTAATCAAGGTCGGGAAGGTCAACTTCAAGTTCCTCTTCTTTCCACTGCACATACTTTTCGTTAACAAACGGATAACCAAACTTCTTCCACCATTTGACCACAATCTTAAATACCTCTGGCCTCATGATAACTGTAGGTGGCTGAACTCCCTCAGCAACCAACCCACGGATAAGACTACCAGAAAGTTTTTCCTTTTCCTTTGTGTGATTGCAGTTATCACTGTAAGCCATTTCTTTACATACCGGACAATACCAGAATTCTTTCATGTTCTGTGGTCTAATCAAAAGTCCACCGTCTACTTCGTTAACAGGTTTATCGAACCCGTAGCTTGGAATACCCTTAAGCCAAAGGATCTGAGTTGCATACGCATCATAATATTCACCAACAGCTGCATGGTCACGACCAAACATATGATGAGTACAACCCATGTTCTGCCTGATAATACCATGGAGCAGGCTCTCAAGCGGATTACCATACCTCATGTCCCAAAGGGTAAAGGTGACCATGTGTCTTTCAGGCTTAATGTATCCTGCCTTATGCACTACCTCATGCGCTTCCAAAATTGCTTCATCTGGATAGTCACCACGCCTCTTCACACCGATGATAGCATTAACCAAAATTCCATGACAGGGTTCAACATCGCCTGAATAAGCTGCGTTCTTCATTAAGAACTCATGTCCAACATGAGGAACATTCCTTGTCTGGTGAGCAATAACAGTTCTCCAACCCTTTTGATCAAAGATCTCCCTACATTTTCTTGGTGGCACCCAGAACCTATCAAAGGGCGGTTTAAAAATAGGCTCGTTAATTATAGTATACTTACCAGCTAAAATGATTGGCTGATGGGACCTGTAGATAACCCAACCAGGGTGCTTATCGTCAAATTTTTCTCTTACTACTTCTGGATTTGTCTCTGGAGAACCAAAAGTTCTATTGGCAAGCTCCTCTGGGTCTATTTCGTAGATCTCCTCAATATCTAAGATAGCAAAAGGTTTCCCCTTAAGCCTAAGAAGAAGCCTATCTCCCTCACTGACCCCTAACTTTTTAAAATCCTCCTTTGAAATGTCAAAGAGAATAGGATAAGGGAAAACCCATCCGCTCAAAAGCCTCCTTTTCGTTAAAACAGATTCCAATTCTGCAGAGGTCATAGAACCTTCAACAGGGCTAAAGAAGCCATAACATACAGACATGATCTCGCGATAAACATTCCGGACAGGGACACCTCTTTTGTAATGAAGAGTTGGTTTAATATCATAAACAGCGCCATACTTCTCGCATGCTTGAACATACTTTTTTGCAATCTTCTTATCAGTAATGACCCTTTCAACAAGCTTACCACCGTGTGGCATCGGTCTTTTGAAGTAAACCTCTGACATCATGCACCTCCTATGATCTAGGATGAACTTTACACCTTAATTTTAAATATCTTTGATAAAAGTCAAGAGAAGAAATTTCTGAAAAATCTTAACAATTCCTTTTTTTTGTTTTTTTTCTTCAAGATTTAAAAGTTTTTTCATGTTTTATCTTTGAAATATCAACTATCAACTGAATAGCATTTCTAAAAGTATTGATTATATTAAGAGCAAAGCATCTAAGACCTTGGAGGCTTTTATGGGTATAAGCATCGATGAAGTAAAAAAGATTGCCCATTTAGCAAGGCTTGAATTATCTGAAGAGGTAGCTCAAATTTACACTGAGGAGCTTTCTAAAATACTCGATTACTTTGCTTCGCTGAAAGAGGTCAATACTGATAATGTTCAACCAACCTTTCATCCTTTGACCTGGAATACACCCATGAGAGAAGACGAAGTAAAACCCTTTGAAGATATTGAAGCTATTTTAGCTAACGCGCCTGAGCTTTGGGAAAATATGATAGTTGTTCCCAAGGTAGTAAAGGCGCCTTAGAGCGATAATCCCGTTTGGAGGAAGGATAGATGAATTCCCTTGACTTAAACAGGCTAACCATTAAACAGGCTCTTGAGCTTTTAGATGAAGGAAAGATTTCATCCGTAGAGCTTACTCAAGCTTGCCTTGAAAGGATCAAAAAAGTAGACCCCGAGGTCAAAGCTTATATTTATGTGAACGAAGAATGGGCTTTGGAGCAGGCAAGGCTTGCCGATGAGAGGAGAAAGGCTGGAAAGCCTGGAAAGCTTCTTGGTATTCCCCTTGCCATAAAAGATAACATCTTGATCAAAGGGCATCCTACAACCTGCGCCTCAAAGATCCTGCAAAACTACATTGCGCCCTACGATGCAACCGTTATTCTCAAGCTTAAAAAAGAGGGGGCAGTGTTTCTTGGTAAAACAAACCTTGATGAGTTTGCCATGGGTTCATCTACTGAAAACTCTGCCTTCTTTCCTACTAAAAACCCTTGGGATTTGGAGAGGGTGCCTGGTGGTTCTTCAGGTGGGTCAGCGGTTGCTGTAGCCTGTAGGATGGGCTTGGGGGCTTTAGGTTCTGATACTGGAGGTTCAATCAGACAGCCTGCCTGTTTTTGCGGTGTGGTTGGGATGAAGCCAACCTACAGCTTGGTTTCCCGTTTTGGGCTTGTTGCCTTTGCCTCATCCCTTGACCAGATCGGACCTTTTGCTTTAAACATTGAGGATACAGCCCTTCTCCTTGAGGTGATCTCAGGACATGACCCTTATGATTCCACCTCAGCGCCAAGGGAAGTCCCCTCTTTTACTCAAATCATACAAGAAAATGCAAATAGTAAATTCCGTGTAGGTATACCGAAAGAATACTTTGAGCACGAGCTCCATCCTGAAGTTGGGAAAAACATTGAAGAGATGATTTCGCTTTTGAAAAGGCTTGGCCATAAAGTAAAAGAAGTTAGCCTTCCCCATACAAAGTATGCCGTCTCCGTTTACTACATTATTGCTCCGGCAGAAGCAGCGTCAAACCTTGCACGCTACGATGGTGTAAGGTATGGACTTAGAGTTGAAGGGAAAAGCCTTATAGAAATGTATAAAAAAAGCCGAGCTGAAGGGTTTGGGAGGGAAGTAAAAAGGAGGATCATGCTTGGCACCTATGCCCTCTCCGCTGGTTACTATGATGCTTTTTATCTTAAGGCAAGCAAGGTCCGCACTCTTATCAAACAGGACTTTTTAAAAGCCTTTGAAGAGGTAGACCTTATCTTAACCCCTGTGTCCCCAACCCCACCCTTTAAACTCGGAGAAAAGACCTCTGACCCCTTGCAGATGTATCTTTCTGACATCTTTACCATTCCCGTAAACCTTGCCGGTCTTCCAGGATTAAGTCTACCGAGCGGGTTCACAAAAGATGGGTTACCATTGGGTGTTCAGATTATAGGACCCCATTTTGGAGACGACCTTGTGCTATCTCTTGGTTATCAGATGGAAAAGGAGCTAAACTTAGAGCTCATTCCTCCTATTCTAAAGGATCTATGAATAAAAAGAGCAGGCTT
Source organism: Thermodesulfobacteriaceae bacterium (assembly GCA_049414625.1). Lineage (GTDB taxonomy): Bacteria > Desulfobacterota > Thermodesulfobacteria > Thermodesulfobacteriales > Thermodesulfobacteriaceae > WYEG01. The sequence goes on along the minus strand of JBMSAU010000033.1, from coordinate 2,417 downwards.
GGAAGAGGGCTTTCAGAGTTAATCCCCGAGCTAAGCGAAAAAGAAGCTTTCCAAAAAATTTCCGTTGAAAGTATAGTTTTTTCTTCCTTTCAGCCAAGGATAACCTTTAAGGAGGATGAGGAATTTAGGGAGCTTTTAGCCTCGATCGAGAGGGAAGGGCTTTTACAGCCTATTCTTGTTCGACCCTTGGGGAACGGGCTTTATGAATGCGTAGCTGGTGAAAGAAGGCTTAGGGCAGTTAAAAAGCTTGGCTGGAAGGAAGTTCCAGCGATAGTCAAAGAACTTGACGACCGCTCGGCGCTTCTTATTGCTTTGATTGAAAACCTCCAAAGAAAAGACTTAAACCCCATTGAAACTGCCCTTGCCTATCAAAGTTTGATGGAAAAGTTTGGATTTACCCAAGAAGAGGTTGCGGAAAGGGTTGGCAAAGACCGAGCAACGGTTGCCAATCTTCTAAGGATACTAAAGCTACCGGAAGAAGTTAAACAAGACCTTTTAGAGGGGCGCTTATCTGTTGGACATGCGAAGGCTTTGCTATCCTTACAAGATACTGATAGCATTCTGCAAGTAAGAGAGCTTATTCTGAAAAAAGGGCTCTCAGTAAGGCAGACAGAGGAGCTTGTTCGCAAAATCCTCGAAGGGAAACCGCAGAAAAAAGAGAGAAGGATAGACCCTGACCTTGCCTATTTATCCGAAGAACTAAGTAAGCTTCTTGGGACGAAGGTAGAGGTAAAGAAAAAGCGGAAGAAAACAGTGTTTGTCCTTGAGTTTGATGAGCTTAAGAGGGCAGAAGAGTTTATAAACTTTCTTAGAAAATCCTTGCCTTCTGCGTAAAATGCTTTCTCTACTAAAGCTCAGAGTTGCTAAAAAATTCTTTATCTATCTAAACCTGATTTATTTTTTAAAAGTTTGCTATATGAGCAGTTGAGAAAACAGGCAGAAAGGATTTATCAACAGATAGTTATCACAAGAAAATGGATTGCTGATCATGAAGGTATATATTTAGAAAACTAGAGATAAGCAAATTTTTCTGCTCTTGATATGGTAGAAGAATGCTTACTCTTAGTTGAAGGATTGATGAAAGATAAAAAAATATCAAAATTCAAGTTGATGCCCCCGAGCAACTTTTCATTAAAGCAGACAGAGAAAAGATAATTACAATCTTGCTAAATCTATTAGATAATGCCATAAAACATTCCTCAGTAAATGGAAAAATTACCATAAAAGCAAAGGAAGCTTTAGTTGACGGTAAGCGAGAGATTATCTTTGAGGTCTGGGATGAAGGTAAAGGATTGAAAGTGGATGTTGATAAGCTTTTGAAAAGTTTTATAAAGTTAAAACTGAAGGATATGGACTTGGTTTAGTCATAGCCAAGGCTTATGTTTCTGCTCATGGGGGGTCAAATCTGGGCTAAAAACAGAGAAAAGGGAGCTATCTTTTGCTTTTCCATACCTCAAGATAAAATAGTGGCATGAAAGAAAAAATCCTTGTTGTGGATGATGATCCAGACATTTTAAAGGTAGTTTCTGCTTTCCTTGAGCTCGAAGGTTTTGAAGTAAAAAACAGCTCAGACCTTAAAGGAAGCAAAAGAGCTCTTCTTGAGTTTTGAGCCTAATCTAATCATCCTGGATATCATGCTCCCAGATGAAAACTGGTTAATTTGGCTAAAGGAGCTAAAAACTCATTATATCCTATCTTGCCAGTCCTTCTTCTTACAGCTAAGGGGTCGGTTTCTGATAAGGTGTTGGGGTTTGAGATGGGTGCAGATGATTACTTAGCTAAACCCTTTGAGCCTCTTGAGCTCGTAGCAGGTGTAAAGCCCTTATTAGAAAGAGAGAACTATTTACTAACCTCAAAGCTCGGGGGTTAAAGGTCGGCAATCTCTGGATTGACCTTTATGTCAAAAGGGTCTTTAAAAATGATAAAGAGGTTAAGCTTACTCCTACAGAATGGAAGATATTTAGTCTTTTAGTAAGTAAAATTGATGAGGTGGTATCAAGAGAAGAGCTTAGGAAAGAGCTTTGGCAAAAGAAAAAGATCTAGGATTGAAGCAGAGTATCGGATGTTCATATCAAGCATTTAAGAGAAAAATTAGAGGATGACCCATCTGAATCTAAGCACATTGTTACCGTTAACGGGTTTGGCTACAGTTTGGCTACATGTTCAAAGGATCTTAAACTTGAGCGGATGTTTTTCTTCCCTTATCCTTTCGCATGCGGAAACGCACTTTCCACAGTTGTAACATAGGGTTTGATGATTGTTTAAATGAGGGGTCAACCCAAGGGGCATTCAAAGCTACAAAGGGCACACTTTCCACATTCTACATCCTTCTCTTTCACCACTCTTAACCCCTTTCTCCAAGTAAAGATTTGCAATAATACACTGGGTGGACATATTAGATTACACCCTTATGCGAA
>JBMSAU010000032.1:0-15469 GCA_049414625.1 Thermodesulfobacteriaceae bacterium | reverse complement strand
CAGAAAAGGTCTTTCAGCCATACAGAATAGGGGATGAAAGGTCAAACTATACTACTTTTCAAACCCTGAGCCTTAGGTCAGTTATCAAATACACGAAATCCTTGTTTCTTAGCGGGTTTTCGGAAAAATAAAAAAGATGACTTTCGCATTGGCAGTCAGAAGAGCCAAACCTTGGAACCTCTCCATCGGCATAGTGCTTAACCATCCTTGCAAGCTCGCACTCTGATATTTCTTCTGACCTTATAGGAAAATCCGCTAAAACCTTTGCCCTTGCCGTCAGATAATCTATATGCCACTTCAAAGGCTTATCCTTTCTTTTATGCCTCTCTATCCTTTTTTGCAGATTAGCCTTTGCGCTTCCTACATACACATAATATCCGGGCTTAAAATTTAACCTCCCCAAAGCCCCAACCTCAACCTCAAGACTATCCCTAACCTCTATCACCAAAAGATAGACCCCACTATCCTTTACCAAGCTTTCTATTTTCTCAAAAGGGATCTTTACTTCCTTAACAAAATTAAAAGTCTCTAATCTTTCATCGGCGGAGATGGCTATAGCGCGGAGCTCTACTGAATTCCTAACCTCAAGGAAGGCGTAAGCAAAGGCAAGGTCAATGTGAAAGGCTGGTAAAAAGTAGTCTGGCTTTCTGCTCATCACCACAAAAAGACACTGTGGAACATATCCCCATTCCTTAGCCTTAGCTAAGCTCAAAAGATGCCTTGTTCCTCTTTGGGATACCGCATCAGGAAACATGGCAACCTTATCGTTAAAGAGCGTGCAGGTTTTGACTTCAACTAAGCGCCTTTCCCCATCCTTCTCCAAAATAAGGTCAAACCTTGAACCCTGAAAGGAAGGCTCAAAGGCTAAAACTTCATATCCCTTGTAGAGGGGGATTTTCCCTTGCTTTATAAGGTCTGCGATGATCCTGGTCGTGAGATGGGTGTGAAGAAGGACAGGCTCACCATCCTTTAGGACCGCTAACACAAGGTAGGGAAGCTTGTTTGCCTTACAGTCATCCGCCTTCCTTCCTTGAGACCTATTTAAAGTAAGTATTAAAGTTTCTCCGGGTAGAAGGAGCTCAAGAAGTTTTCCGGGGTTTGGAAGGTAGGCTTGGATGAGCTTTCCCTCAAGCTCAGCCTTTACAACGAACCGGTTTATCCGTTCAATGAAGGTTGCTTTAAACTTGGGAAGGGTTAACACTTCATCAAGCTTCATGCCTTCAAGCACTCTCTTAGTTTTTCTAACACCTCTTTTACCACTTTGTCGTAGCTGTTTGTTCCTTTTGCAATCTCGTCAAGCTCCTCTTCAACCTCGGCTGTATACTTATAGTCCATGAAGAAAGGGGTCCTTTGACAGAGGAAATCGCAGACTTGCTTGCCGAGCTCGGTTGGCACAAGCTCCCTTTTTTCCTTTTTTATGTAGCCTCGTTGGTAGAGGATATCGAGCATGGTTGCGTAGGTTGAGGGTCGCCCAATGCCAAGGCTTTCCATCTTTTTGATTAAGGATTCTTCAGTGTAGCGAGAAGGGGGCTTTGTCTCGTGCCTTTCTATTTTATAGCCAACCAAGGTTAGCTCTTCCTTTTCGAATAAATCGGGGATTTGAGAAGGCGCTTCTTCGGCAAACAGCACTTTGAACCCGGGGAAAAGGAGCTTTTTTCCAGAAAAAACAAAGCTAAAGCCTTGGGGTAGTTTGGGAGTTTTAATCTCAGCCTTAACTTGTAAGTAAACCGCGCTTGCCATCTCGCTTGCCAAGAATCTCTGCCATATAAGCTGATAGAGCATGCGTTCCTTTGGAGGAAGCCCAACGCCTTTTTCTTCAAGCCTTGTTGGTCTTATCGCTTCGTGAGCATCTTGGGCAAACTTTCCGCTAACACGCCTCTGCCTTTGGGCTGAGTATTCCGGACCAAAGTTTTCAATAATGAAGCTTCTTGCCATTTCTTTAGCCAAGGGGCTAACTCTGGTTGAGTCCGTGCGATGATAGGTAATATAGCCCTCTTCGTAAAGCCTTTGAGCTAAGTACATCGTCTCCTTGGCAGAGAAACCAAAGGCTTTTCCTGCAGACTCAATGAGTGTGCTTGTTTTGAAAGGCGGTGGAGGAGCCTCTTTTACCTCCTTTGTCTCAACCTTCTCTACATATATCCTTTGACCTTTTACATAGTTTTTATAAAACTCCTCTAATTCTTCCTTGGTTTTTGTTCTAAAGCCTCCTTTTTTCTTATGAAGCTCGGAGGTAAAGGTTATTCTGTCTTTCTTCAAGGTAAGGGTAAGCCCGAAGCTGACTTCGGGTTTGAAGTTTTCGATCTCTCGCTCGCGCTCAACGATGAGCCGAAGGGCTGGGCTTTGCACCCTTCCTGCAGAAAGGGGCTGTTTGAAGGCTTTTGAAAGATAGGGTGAGACTAAGTAGCCGATGAGCCTGTCAAGCACTCTTCGGGCAAGAAAGCTTTCATAAAGCCTTTCGTCTACCTCTCTTAGATTGCTTAGAGCTGATTTTACACCCAAGGGCGTTATCTCTCGCAAGTCTAGACGGTAGAATACTAAATCTTTCCTGTAGTTTAAAAGATATTCCCTAACATGATAGCTTATGGCTTCGCCCTCCCGATCAGGGTCGGTTGCTAAATAGACCTCAGAGACCTTTTTGGCAAGCCTTTTTAGCTCTTTTAAGACTTTGTATTTGCTCCGAAGGTAAACAAAGGTAGGCTGTAAGGTGGTTAAGTCTACCCCAAGGGAGGACTCTGGTAAGTCTTTAATGTGCCCAAAGGTGGGAAGGAGAATAAAAGAGTTGCTTTCTCCGCTTAGTATCTTTTTTAGGGTTTTAATCTTCGTTGGCGACTCTACAACAAAAAGCTTTGTCATTCATCCTTTCCTCGCTTTCCTTAAAAAGATTCTTTTTCTCTTTGACTTAAGGTTTCCCTCCATCCAGGCATGATATGGAGTTCAAGGATTTGTTTTAGCGTTACCTCAGCTGGGGCTGCAGTGAGTAAGCATTGCCCTCTTTGAGTCTTTGGGAAGGGAATAACCTCTCTTATGCTCTTTTTACCAAGCATTAGCATTATGAGCCTGTCAAGCCCAAAGGCTATTCCACCGTGAGGCGGGGCTCCGTATTCCAAAGCCTGAAGCAAAAAGCCAAACTTATCTTCAGCCTCCTCTTGGCTTATGCTTAAAAGCTTAAAAATCTTTTCTTGCAGGTCTCTACGGTGGATACGGATACTACCGCCTCCCACTTCAATTCCGTTTAGAACGATATCATAAGCCCTTGAGCGAACAGACAGGGGATCGCTTTCAAGCCGGTCAAGGTCTTCAAGCTTAGGATGGGTAAAAGGATGATGAACCGCAACAAGCCTTCCTTCCTCATCATCCCATTCAAAAAGCGGAAAATCAACAACCCAAAGGAAGGAAAACACCCCCTCTGGGATCAACTTTAGCCTTTCTGCAAGATGTTTTCTTAGCTCAGAAAGGACAAGGTTTGTCTGCTGTGGGGTATCAGCAACAAAAAAGAGGGTGTAAGCCTCGTCTCTGAGCTCAAACCGTTCTTCAAGCCTTTCTAAAACCTCCCGAGGGAAAAATTTAACGATCGGAGAGGCCCATCTTTTCCTCAAAGGATCCTGTATTCTTCGTATACTTTATCCAGGCAAGACCTTTGGCTCCAAGCTCTTGAGCAAATTTTGTAAGCTCATCAAGCTCCTTTCTTGAGAAATGAGCCGGCGCTGCTAATCCTTTGACTATGCCACCTTTTTCAATGGCTCCGCGAAAGACCTGAAATTGTGTCTCCTTAGCCAGGTCGGTTACCTCTTTAAGCTCAAGCCCAAACCTCAGGTCTGGAGAGTCTGTTCCATAAAGCTCCATGGCTTTGTCATAGGATAGCCTGGGGAAAGGCGTGGAAAGGGTTATTCCAAGCGTTTTCTCAAAAAGATGGGCTAAAAGCTCTTCACAAAGGCTCATCACATCCTCTTCGTCAACGAAGGACATCTCAAGGTCGAGCTGGGTAAATTCTGGCTGTCTATCAGCCCTTAGGTCTTCGTCCCTAAAGCATCTAACGATCTGGAAGTATTTTTCAAACCCAGCAACCATGAGGATCTGTTTAAAGAGCTGGGGAGATTGGGGAAGAGCGTAGAATTTACCCGGATAAAGCCTGCTTGGCACAAGAAAATCCCTTGCCCCTTCAGGAGTGCTCTTTGTGAGAAAAGGAGTCTCTATCTCTATAAAGCCCTTTTCGGATAGAAAATTCCTTATAATTAAGTTTACATTATGGCGAAAGATGAAAGGAGCATGCCCGCCAAGCGCCCGCATCTCAAGGTATCTATAGCGTAGCCTTATAGCCTCCGAGACTTGGCTTAGGTCCTCATCCATGGGGAAAGGGGGCGTTTTAGAGGTGTTATGTATCTCCACATCCGTAGCGGAAAGCTCAATATACCCAGTGGGGATCTTAGGGTTTTCCATGCCTTCTGGTCTTCTTCTGATAATCCCTTTTACCGAGATTGGATACTCAATCCGAACCTTGTCCGCTATGTCAAAGACCTCTTGAGCCACTCCCTCTTCAAACACAACCTGTAGAAGCCCCGTCCTATCCCTGAGGTCTAAAAATATAACCCCGCCATGGTCTCGCCTTCTCAAAACCCAGCCTGATACCACAACCTCTTTCCCTATAAGGTCTTCCCTTATCAGCTCTTCGATAAAATGCGTCCTTTTAAGCCTCATCCTCTAATTCCCCCCTTCGTTAATTTCAAAAAATCTAAAGAAATTTTTGGTTGTTTGCTCAGCTACTTCTTCTACAGGCAACCCTTTTAACTCGGCGATAGCTTCTGCGGTATAAACAAGGTAGGCTGGCTCGTTTCTTTTTCCACGAACAGGCTGAGGGGAAAGAAAAGGACAATCTGTCTCCAAGATTAACCTGTCTAAAGGGATGTTTTTTACCGCTTCCCTTAGGTCGTTTGCTGTGGGATAGGTCACAACCCCAGGGATGGATATCAGGCTTTCAAACTCAAGAAGCCTTTTTGCTACCCCCCAGTCTGCGGTAAAGCAATGAAACACCATCTTTAAGTCTTGGTAGGGCTTCAAAAATGAGAGGGCAACATCCCAAAACTCGGCATTTCCTCTCAAGTGCAGCACAACCGGTTTTTTTGACTCTCTTGCTAAGCTTAGCAACTTCTCAAAATGCTCAAACTGAAGCTCCCGAGGAGAATATTCTTTATAAAAGTCAAGACCAATCTCGCCAACCGCAAGCGCTCTCTCTATGTTTTCTTTAAGCCAAGAATAATCAGCCTCCTTTATGTTCTTTACTTCATGGGGATGAAAACCAAGGGCAACTTCAATATAGTCTTGAAATTTTTCCTTTAAAGCAAGGGCTTTTTCTCCCGTTTTTCTATCAATTCCAACCACAAGGACTTTGATTATTCCCCTTTCTTTTGCTCTGGCTATGACCTCGTCTAAATCCTTTTTATAGTTTTCCATGTTCAAATGGGCATGGCTATCAACAAGCTCCATGTTTCTACCTTCCTTTCAAGGTCATGAAGAAAAGATACAAGCTCATAAATATAATAGCCCCTGCCGAAAAGGGAATATCAAAAAGGTAGGAGAGGGTCGCTCCTCCTGGGACGGAAGCCAAGTTTAGAATGAGAAGAAAAAGAGGAAGTTTGCGAAAGGATGGAGAAAGCTTTAAAGCTACAAGTCCGCTAAAGTTGTAGAAGGCTGAAACAAGGAGCACTCCCAGGATCTTTGCCCCAAGAACAACCTGAAGACAAAGGAAAAGCAAAAAGATAAGGTTTAGTCTTGCGGTGTTTATTCCCGGAAACTCCCAGCCAAGGGCTGATATAAGAAGAGAATATCGATGCTTGAGAAAGAAAATAAGCGTAAGAACAAAAACCACAAAAGAGATAAGGAAGGTTTGTTCTGTAGCAAGCAAGATGTCTCCAAAGAGATAGGAAAGGAGCCTATAGTCATACTGCGAACCCTTTACCGCAAGCACCAAGGCTAAAGCTAAGCTAAGGTGGATAACGATTGCGCTTGCCGAATCTTCAAAGATGGAAAGCCTTCGCTCTAAAACCCAAATAAAAAGACTAAGGATAAGCGTTAAAGCAACCGCTAATGGAATAAGAAAGAACTCATCAAGGTTAGGGAAGAGAACGGAGATGACCAGAAGAGGAAGAAGAAGGATGTGAGTTAAGGCATGGGGAAGAAGGGCGTTTCTGTTTAGCAAAATAAAAGGCGAGGTTAGCCCTGCTGAAAGGGCGAAAAAAAGACAGGCTAATAGCCCCCACTTTATCAGGCTTAAGAAGCCTAAAAAATCATCCATACCCTTTTACCAATGGTCGTGACCAATAAGATGAAAATCTGGGAAGGTCCCTTCCTCTACAAGCCATGCCAATTGGCAGAATTCCTCATGAACCCCATGATAGTAAAGTCTCCTATTTAGGCACGCAACTTTGCTAATCCCACTGTGTAGAAGCCAAGTTTCATGAGTAATGACCACTATGGTTAGCCCCTGCCGGTTAAACTCCGTCAAGAGCTCATAAAAATTCTTTTGTCTCATAAAATCTAAGCCCACGGTAGGCTCATCTAAAAACAGGACCTCTGGCTCTAAAGCTAAGGCTTGCACGATCTGAGCCCTCTGGACCTGCCCAAAAGAAAGATTGGCAAGTTTCTTAGCCAAAAGATCCTCCAAACCAAAAATCTTGGCAAGCTCAGAAAGCCTATCTTGATTAAGCTTTACCCCGTAAAGCTTTGAGGGAAGGGCTATGAACTCTTCAACGGTAAGAGGATTAAGCTTTATGTGATAATCCTTACTCCTCTGGGGCACATACCCAATCTTTTCCCACTCCCTAAAGCTTTCAATAGGCTTCCCGAAGAGTTTGATTTCTCCGGTTTGAGGCTTCAAAAAACCAAGGATACATTTAAGGAGTGTGGTCTTCCCTCCACCGTTTGGTCCAATTATGGCTAAAAAATCACCCTTTTCAATGGTTAAGTCTATGTCTTCAAGGATTTTGACCCCGTTGAAAGAAAGGTTTAAGCCTTTGACTTCAACGATCCTTCTCAAGGGCTTTCACTTCCTCCCAGAATTTATCAAGCTCTTCCAAAGAGAGGTCTTCTATCTTTAGTCCTCGCTCTTTTATCAACCTTTCCATCTCCTTAAACCTTCTCTCAAACTTAGCTAAAGTTTTATGTAAAGCCTCCTCAGGGTTTATACCAAGCTTTCTTGAAAGGTTTGCCACCGTAAAAAGCAGGTCTCCGATTTCAAGCTCAAGCTTGTCTTTATCTTTTCCTTCCCTAATCTCTCTTTCAAGCTCAGCTGTTTCCTCGCGAAGCTTATCCAGGATATCCTCAGCCTTTTCCCAGTCAAAGCCAACCCTGCTTGCCCGCTCGCCAATCCTAAAAGCCCTTTGCAGGGCTGGAAGTATTTTCGGAATGTTGCCAAGGACAGAATCTTCCTTCCCTTCCTCTTTCTTAATCCTTTGCCACTGGGCTAAAACCTCTTCAGCAGACTTTGCCACCGCATCCCCAAAAACATGAGGATGCCTACGGATCATCTTCTGAAAGTTTAGATAGACTACATCCCGAAGAGTAAAATCCCCTCTCTCCTCAAAAAGATAGATGATGAAAAGAAGGATGAAAAGCAGGTCGCCAAACTCTTCCCTTAGCTCCTCAAGGTTTCCTTCTGAAAGGGCAGACAGAACCTCGTAGGTCTCTTCAAGAAGATACTTCTTCAGCGTTTCAGGAGTTTGTTTTTTGTCCCAGGGACAGCCATCCTCCCCACGCAAAGCCTCGATAAGCTCCCAAAGGGATGAAAGGTCAGCCGGTTTCTCAAAGGTAAATTCAGGAGGAGAAGGCATGGGGTGAGTTTAGCCTATGCTTAGCCTAAGTTTAGACTAAATTTCACAGCGTGCCTGGTAGGTTTTCATGATATGTGGAATGAGCCCTCCATCCTCGAGTATCCTTTTCATAAATTCAGGTATGGGCCTAAAGTAATAAGTTTTTCCCTTGGTTAAGTTGACTATCCTTCCCTCGTCAGGGTAAATTTCTACCTCATCTCCGGTTTCTGCTTCCTTGGCAAAGTCAGGAGCCTCCAAGATCAAAAGCCCGGTGTTGAAAGCGTTTCTGTAGAAGATGCGAGCAAAGGATTCAGCAACCACGCAGGATATTCCGCAGGCTTTTATGGCGATGGGAGCATGCTCCCTTGAGGAGCCGCATCCAAAGTTTCTTCCGGCAACTATGATGTCTCCCTTTTTGACCTTTTTAGGAAACTCTGGGTCAACATCTTCCATGCAATGCTTGCCAAGCTCCTCTGGGTCGGTTGTGTTTAAATAGCGAGCAGGGATGATTACATCGGTGTCGATGTTGTCTCCAAACTTCCAAACTTTACCTTTTATCCTCTCCATAGCTCCTCTCCTTTGAAAAGTTTTATTCCGGTTCTTTTAACCCAAGCTCTTCAGGGGTCCCAATGTAGCCAAGGACAGCTGATGCTGCAGCAACCGCCGGTCCAGAAAGATAGACCTCGCTCTCTGGATGTCCCATCCTGCCAACGAAGTTTCTGTTCGTCGTGGCAACTGCCCTTTCCCCCTTAGCGAGGATACCCATATGCCCACCTAAGCAAGGTCCGCAGGTTGGCGGTGATATTATGGCTCCAGCCTCAACAAAGACCTCTAACAGCCCAGTCTTTAAAGCTTGGCGATAAACTTCTGGCGTTGCCGGAATGATGATGCACCTCACATTCGGGTTCACTTTCCGCCCTTTCAAAACTTTGGCTGCCATCAACAGGTCTTCATACCTTCCGTTCGTGCAAGAGCCGATCACCACCTGGTCGATGTAAATCTTCTCACCAAGGTCTTTCACAAACTTTACATTTGAAGGAAGATGAGGAAGGGCAACTACCAAGTCTATCTTTGATACATCGTATTCCCGCACATCCACATAGTTTGCGTCTTTATCTGGATGAAGGATGACAGGCTCTTTCTTAGCCCTTCCTTTCAAATATTCTAAAGTCTTTTCATCGGCAACCATAAGCCCAACCTTTGCGCCTGCCTCGACCGCCATGTTTGCCATGGTCATCCTTTCTGCCATGGAAAGCCTCTCGATGACCTCTCCCGTAAACTCCATTGACTTGTAAAGAGCACCGTCAACCCCTATATCGCCGATAGTGTAAAGGATCAGGTCTTTTCCTGTGACCCAGGGCTTAAGCTTTCCGTAATACACAAACTTTATGGTTTCTGGCACTTTAAACCAGGTCTTACCGGTAATCCAGGCAGCTGCCAAGTCTGTTGAGCCAACCCCTGTGGCAAAGGCAGAAAGTGCTCCATAGGTGCAGGTGTGGGAGTCTGCCCCAATTACCACATCCCCTGGGACAATAAGACCAAGCTCAGGAAGCAAAGCATGCTCAATCCCGCAAACTCCGCCCTCGTAGTAGTGCTTTATTCCGTATTTTTTGGCAAACTCCCTGCAAATTCTTACTTGTTCTGCGCTTTTTATATCTTTGTTGGGGGTAAAATGGTCCATCACCAGAGCTATTTTCTCTGGGTCAAACACCTTGTTTATGCAAGTGCTCTCGAAAACTTTTATAGCAAGAGGACCGGTTATATCGTTTGCTAAGGTTAAGTCAACAGGGACTTCAACGAGCTCCCCAGCGCTAACCTTTGGCACGCCAAGCTTATGGGCAAGTATCTTTTCCGCTAAAGTCATCCCAGAACCACTCATCAAGACCCTCCTCTCAGAATTTCCCTTAATTTAGTATTTTCTAACCAAAATTCAAGAAGAAATGGGGGCTGTTCAAATGTCACCCTACTTTGTTCCTACCGAGCAACCTCTCTCTTGTATTGCCGAGCAACCCTTTTTTTGTCTTGCCGAGCGATAGCGAGGCATCCCTCGCTTCGCTCGGGACGGCGTCCCTCCTCACTTCGTTCGGGACGGCGTCCCATAAGACACTTCGTTCGAGACGGCACTTCGGGATGTCATCCCGAGGCACGCAAGTGCCGAGGGACCCCTCGGCTGACGCCTCGGGGAGACAACAGGGGGGCTTGCACAAATTTTTTTAAACAGCCCTTTTTTAACCTATTGACAACTTTTAAAACCGTAGGATTATTAATAAAAAATTTTAGGAGGAGGGATTAATCATGAAGAAGGTGCTTTCTTTGGTCCTCGCCTTAGCTGTTGCTGGTATGGTCGGTGTAACAGCTGGCTGCAAAAAGAAAGAAGAAGCTCCTAAGACAGAGAAAGCTCCCGCAACCCAACCCGCTCAGCCAGAACAGCCTGCTCAGCCAGCAGGAAATGAAACTGGTAACCAGACTGGTCAGCAGGCTCCAGCTGAAACACCAGCTGAAAAACCAGCAGAAAAACCAGCCGAGAAAAAGTAATTTAGTAATTTCTAACGAAAGGGGGCGTTAGCCCCCTTTTTTCTTTTAAAGCTTTTACTATTCAAACTAATTCGAACCGCTTCTCTTCTACAAACCTTTCCTTCTTTTTTCACTTTTTTCTTCATACATTACATAATGGACATCAACGAAGCGAGGGTGTCTTTCTTTATACTTGATAACGACCTCAGGAGGCTCCTGGTAGTATTCATATATAAATTTTACATTTGAAAGGACGATTATATCATGGTCAGTCAAGACAATCTTTCTTTTACGATGCTTATGATGTCCCCAGGCTTTACCATAAGGGGGACCATAGACGATGTACCTTTCAAACACGACCTCCGGTCTTAAACCAAAGCGGAGCATGATTTCAACCCAAGAATAACCTCTTTGCCGAAGCCTTATGACCACATCAGGAGAAACTCGCGCTTCCCTTACGATTAAAAAAAGGACCGGAAGCTCATACTCAACTATTACCGGATACCTTTTTTTTATGATTATGATTTTCTCTTCAGGAACCCTAAAATAATCTCCGATGGCTAAATAGAAGCTTCTAACTTTTCCATCTGAAAGAGAAATGCCTAAGTCTACATCCTTGGCATAGCCTTGAGGAAGTGCAAACACCAAAAGCCAAAAGAAGAGAAAAAATAACCCTTTCATATGCCCACCTCCTTTGTGTTTCTTGTGTTTTATAAATTTATTGCAAGATTTATTCCCTAGCAAAAGAGCTTTGTCTTAGTTGATCTTTCGACAAATTTGTCGTTTCTTAGGCTAAAGCGTTGCTATTTTTGTAAGGTAAACAAAGATTGTTGCCCAGATGCTTTTGTGTTTTCTTCATCATCCTTAGGAGGAAAAACCAAGACCTTTCCATACACCCCGTCATACCCAGGCTGAACAAAAACTTTACCTTCCCGCATCCTGGAAAGAGCTAAAACAAGCCTTTCGTCAAGAACCTTTTTAAGCTCATCCAGTGACTTTTTCAAAAGAATGTCAAACTCCGTGCCCACTCGCTCAATGACCGTTCGGTAAAGCTTTTCTACGCTTTTACTCGAGGCGTTGAGGTTGTAGACCTCAGCAAGGATTTCTATCAAAGGGACCAAATGGACAGAATAGGGTTTATTCTGGGGAATGAAGCCCTCGTCTCTATCGGCAAGGTCCTCAACCCGGTGAAGGACACCGATGGTAAGCGAAGCTCCGCATTTGGGGCACTTTCCGCTGTTGAGCTTCGTTTCCTTTGGATGTAGCACTACTCCGCAGGCTCTATGCCCGTCGTAATGGTATTTACCTTCTTCAGGATAGAATTCGATGGTGTATGCAATCTTACCTTCTCTAACCCCACGAAGGATGCTTTCATAAGTTAAGGGTAAGAAAAAGGCGGTTGCCTCTCTTCCAATCTTTGCCGGGGAGTGGGCATCTGAGTTTGACACAAGGGTAATCGTGTCAAGGGCTGAAATACGCCAGTTCATCTCCGGGTCAGAAGAAAGACCGGTCTCGATGGCAAAAATGTAGGGTGTTGCCGAGCCGAAGGCTTCTTCCAGGGTGTCAAAGCCTGAGAAGGCTCCAAAAACAGAATACCAAGGGGTCCAGGCATGAGCAGGAATTACCAAGACCTCAGGCGAAATCTTCATAAGTTCTAACACTAAAGCCTCTGCTTGAACCCCGAAGGTTGGACGTCCGTCAGCAAGAAGATTACCAAGCTTGGAAAGATATTTGTTTATCTCTTCTACAACCTCAAAGTTCGGAGCAATAAGAATAAGATGGACTCGGCGGTTTGTTTTAGACTTTGTGGAATAGATAAGGGATATTTCTGCGGTTGGCACAAAATAGGGGGGCTCCCCAGCTGAGCCCTTGTAGATGTAGAGCCCGCTTTTTTCATCATACTCGAGGAGTTCTTTTAGCTCTTTGAGGTAAGCTGGATGGGTAAAATCGCCTGTTCCAATGACTGAGAGCCCTTTTAACTTCCCTACTTCCCAAAGAGTCTTTGGTTCCATATTTTTTGAGCTTGCTTGGCTGAACTTACTGTGGATATGAAGGTCTGCAAGAAAGGATTTTTCAAGGACTTCTTTTGGCGGAAGAATTTGATTTTTTCTTTGGCTTTCCATGGCTTTAAATTTAGCACTTTGATGTTATCTTTAAAGAGTATGGGAGAAGCTGGAAAAAAGATTGTCTGCACCAACAGAAAGGCAAGCCATCTTTATGAAGTGGAAGAAACTTATGAAGCTGGGATTGTGCTTGAAGGCTGGGAAGTAAAATCTTTAAGGGAAGGTAGGGCAAACCTATCCGATGCCTTTGCCAGAGTGGTTGATGGCGAGGTCTATCTTTATAACTTTCACATAAGCCCATACCCTCATAGCAGGGAGGCAAAGCTTGCTGACCCAACAAGAACGAGAAAGCTCCTTCTTCACAAAAGGGAGATAAAAAGACTTGCTGGCAAGGTACAACTAAAGGGCTATACCCTTATCCCCTTAAAGGTGTACTTTAATTCCCGGGGCATTGCCAAGATAGAGTTAGCCCTTGCTCGAGGAAAAAAGGTCCACGACCGAAGGGAAGATATCAAACGGAGAGAGCTTGAAAGGGAGCTCAACAGAAAGTATAAAGGAAAGATAAAGTAAAAAATCTTTTAGATGCTTCCTTTAGAGCTTACCATCAAGGGGTTTGGTCCCTACTTGGGGGTCTCGATATCCGAGGAGGAGTTTCGGCTCCTTCAGGATAGCAGGCTTTTCTTGATCTTTGGGGAGATTGGAGCTGGAAAAACTACCCTTTTTGACGCCATTCTCTTTGCCCTATACGGCGAGACAAGCTTTCCTGAAAGAAGGGTTGAGCATCTCATTTCCCATTATATAAAACCAGGGGCTCGGGTGGTCCCAGAGGTTGGCTTCCGCTTTCTTTTTGGGAAGGATGAGATTAAGGTTGTAAGAAGGCTTCCAGCCTTAGCTCTCAGAGACCGAGAAGCCTATCTTTGGATTAACGGGAGGCTCCGTTCAAACAAGTTCACAGAGGTAAACCAAATTTTGAAAGACATTCTTAAGCTTGATGCTAAGCAGTTTAAGAGGGTTTTGCTCCTTCCCCAAGGAGAATACCGCGAGGTCCTGCTTGCTGAAAAAAAGGAAAGAGTAGCCCTTTTTGAGAGGCTCTTTCAGCTTGAAATTTTCTCTAAACTTGAAGAGTATCTGAAAGAGAAAAACAAAGAGCTAAAGGCTGAACTGGATAACTTAACCACCGAGCTTTCAACCCTTCTTCGGTCCTGCGAAGCCCAAAGTTTAGAAGAGCTAAAGGAAAGGGTCGTGAGGACAAAAGAAGATTTAAGAAAGCTTCATCAAAAAGAAGCCCTCCTAAAAGAAGAGCTAAGACGCAAAGAGGAAAGCCTAAAAAGATTAGAAAACCTCTACATGCTTCTTGAAAGAAAAAAAGCCTTAGAAGAAGAAAAAAGGCTTCTTTTGCAGAAAAAAGAAGAGTTTGAGGAAAAGGAAAGGGAAGTGGCAAGGCTTAGGGCTTTCAAGGAGATTTTGCCCTATTACGAAGACCTTAGAAGACGCTGGAAGGAGCTAAAAAGGTTAAAAAGCTCAGAGAAGGAAACCCTCGCTCAGCTTGAAGAGGAAAAAATAGCCTTAAAGAAGATAGCAGAAAGGCTAAGCGAGCTTGAAAAAGAAAAGGAGAGGATTTCCGCTCTAAGGGAAAAGAAGATAAAGCTTGAAGACCTGTTTAAGCTTTTGCAAAGAGAAAAAGAAGCTAACGCCAAGCTTGAGAGCTTAGAAAGGAGGCTAAAGGAGTTAACAGCTCAAGTTGAAAGGCTAAGGGAAGAAAAGGAAGCCATAAACATTATGGTTGAGCTTTCAAAACTTGAGAAGGAGTATCAAGACCTCCTCCGGCTTAAGGAAGTAGAAAAAGCTTTAGGGGAGCTTGAAGCAAGCATCAAAGACCTTGAAGAAAGGCTTAACAAGAAGAAGAAAGAGTATGAAGTTTTAAGGGACCTAAGCCTTCTTCAAAGGTTTGCTGAGAGATTGAAAGAAGGGGAAGCCTGTCCGCTCTGCGGGTCAACCTCTCATCCCCATAAGGCAAGCTTAAGCGAGAAAGATGTTGAAAGAATAACCATCCTTTCCGAAGAGATCCCAAAGCTTGAAGAAGAACTAAGGAAGAAAAGAGAAAAAAGGTCAGAGCTTTTAGGAGAAAGAAAAAGCCTACTTTCAAGAACAAAAATAGAATTTGAAGAGGAATTAAGGAGAAAAATTGAAACCCTGAGGTCTGCCTTAAAAAACAAAGTTTATCACCGTGAGGCGCAAGCCGAGGGGTCTCCCCATATTAAACTATCTCAAAGCCTTTCTGAAGATGAATTAAAGAGGGAATTAGAAGGGCTTGAAAATAAAGTAAAAAATCTTCATAAAGAAAAGGAGGCTCTTCTTCAGGATAAGGCAAGGCTTGAAGAGCAACTAAGGAGCGTTGAAGTTAAATTCTCTGAGCTTGGCTATGAAGAAAAGCCATCCCTTGAAAAGATGGAAAGAGAGCTTTCAGAATTGAATAAAGAGATCACCGCCTTTGAGAGAACTTTTAATGAATTAACAGGCAAAAAAGAAGAGTCTTCAAGAAAGCTAAGCGGACTTCAGGTTAAGCTTGAAGAGACAAGGAATTCAATTAAAAGAGAGGTTTTGCATTATAGGGAGGCTTTAGCCAAGGTCTTCTCTCTGAAAAAAAGAGGGCTCTTCTTTAGGCTTTCCGAATTAAAAGAAGCCATCTCCCGTGTAGCTTACCTTGAAGGGCTTGAGAAGGAGGTTGAGGACTATAAAAAGCGTCTCTTTAGTCTAACTGAGAGCTTGGCAAGGCTTGATGAAGAGCTAAGAACTAAGCACGAAGTTTTTTCCCAGATAAGCCTTGATGAGGTTTCTTTTGAGCTTAAGGTCCTAAAAGAAAATGTTGAGGGGCTAAGGCTTGAGAAAGAAAAAATTGACCGAGAGGTTGCAAGGCTTGAAGAAAACTTAAAAAGGTCTGAAGCAATCAAAGCCCAGGTTGAGGAGCTTACCCAAAGGGTTTCCCTTTTGCGAAAAGAGCAGGGGATGCTTGAACATATCATCAACCTTATCTCGGGGAAAAACCCGAAAGCGGTATCTCTCTCATCCTACGCTACCTCAATATTTCTT
>JBMSAU010000031.1:0-3644 GCA_049414625.1 Thermodesulfobacteriaceae bacterium | reverse complement strand
CCATTGGTTTGTTATAGATAGGCAAGAAGTGCTTGTTAACCGTAAGGGTCACTGGATAAAGCCTTGTCCCCGAGCCTCCAGCAAGCAAAATCCCTTTCATATTCTTACGCCTCCAAGCTTTTGGTACTCTCCTAATTTTAATCCGTAATTCTAATAGTTTCAAGATGAACAAGATCGGACCAATTGCATAACAGGCTCCGCCAAGTGTATAAAACAATATGAAAACGTAGGGGCAAGCGCCTGCTATCCCTGAGATTGAAGGGACGGTTCCGATGAGAGATTTTTAGAACAGCCTCTGCTTTTGCTAAAATTTTTACTAGGCTTATGATAAAATAATCGGTGTAAAAGATATTTTTCGGGAGGTTAAAAATGGAGCAAGACAAGACATACAATGATGAAATTGATTTATTTGAACTATTTCAAAAACTTTATGAACGAAGGTGGATAATAATAGGAATTACGGCATTTACTACTGTATTAGCCATCTTAGTTTCAGTGCTTATGCCAAAGACTTATAAAGCAGAAGCTATAGTTGAAGTTAGAAATATCAGCGTACTGGAAATTCTGGGTGGTATTAAACTTCTTTACGAAGCTACAGAAGACAAAACTTTAAAAAAGTTACTAAAAAAAGTTGAAGTTTATACTGTAGTAAACAATATAGCTAAAATAGGAGTAGTAAAGGGTGCATCACCACAGTTAGCTAAAGAAAATCTTGAAAAAGTTATAGAGCTAATTAATAAAAAATTATTTCTTCCAAAAATAGAAGAGATTAATAAAAATTTTAACATTAGACTAAGTTCTATAGACCAAACTATTCGTGATATTACCTCGGGCAATAGAACAATTTATGATCCTTCTAAGTATGCTGACTTAGTAACAGAGAGGGGGCAAATCTTAAGATGGTTGCAGAACCCGGAGTTTGTAGTTCTATTAACTGAAATTCAGACATCTTCAAAACCAGTTAAGCCAAAGCCCTTGCTTTATACATCAATAGGATTTATAACAGGATTGTTCTTAGGCATATTTGTTGCACTCGTTTTAGAAGCTATTAAAAGTAGGAGAATGAGTATTAACCGTCCAGAAAGCTAAGGAAATGGGAGCAGGTGTTTGACAGCATGAAGCGAAAGATTGGTTCAAGTTTTAAATTGCGGAGGAAGGGCTTAGTAAAGAAAGCATCCACTGTCTATGCTACTCTCTGGAGCTTCTGGGTGCTTGGGTCTATTCTAAAAGCGATGTCTTAGGTGGAGGAAGAGTATGTTAAAATAAAATAAAGAGCCATGGATAAACTCAAATGTCCCATATGCTACACAGAGGTTGAAGAAAGGAATTTTAAAGAAACTTATGTTTCTCCTTACAACAACCAAGAGTATAAACGCTACGAGTGCCCAAACTGCGATGTCCATTGGTGGGAGCCGTTGAAGATTATTCCAGAGTTTTATGAAAGTGAAGTTTTTGAATATTACATTGCATTCCACGAGGGTGTAGGAACAAGGCTTGGTGAAAATCATAAAGTATTTTTTAAACACTTTCCTTCCAGCGTAAGAGGTAAGCTTTTGGATGTAGGTTGTGGAGATGGAAGATTTTTAAGACACGCTAAAGAACAAGGCTTTGAAGTATGGGGAATAGACTTTGACAGAAAATCTGTAGAGAATGTAAAAAGAAACCTTGGTATTAACACCGTTTTTGCTATGAGCTTGGAAGAGTTCTACGAATACGCTAAGCAGAAAAACTTAAAGTTTGATGTAATCACCTTTTTCGAGGTTTTAGAACATCAGGATAAACCAAGGGATTTTTTGGAGATGGTAAAAGGACTTTTGAAAGAAGGAGGATACATAGCGGGAAGCGTGCCAAATAGGGAGATGGTTTTAGTTGAATCCTTCTGGGAATATACGCATGTTGACTTTCCACCTCATCATTTTTTAAGATTTTCTCGGAAATCTCTTGAAAACGCTATAAAGTTATCTGGTTTTGAGGATCTTAATGTTTTTGCAATATTAACATACGAAGTGCTCTATCCTTACATTGAAATGAAGCTCTTTGGCAAGTTATATAGGCTGAGAAATTTAGTCAAAGGTCTTGTGCTTGGCGATAAAAGGAAAGCAACTGCGTTTGTAGATGATATAGTAGCAGGTTCTACTTCATACTCTGAAAGAATTAGAGCTTACCTTCTAAAAGGCATTAAACTAATGAGAAATGCTTTGCTTTTTCCCTTTGCTTTTGTATATATCAAAAAAGCCCAGCATGGGGGACCACATCTTTATTTTCAGGCAAAAAAGCCCAATAATTAACCATGTGCCGAATAGTAGGCTTTATTGACTTTTACTTCAAAAACTCTTATTCGCTTGATGAGACTATTACATCTATGCTCGATACTCTCATTCGGAGTTCACACAGTATGGTATAATAATGCCTGTGTTTGATGTAAGATATGAAACTGCAAATGAGTCATTAGAGGAAAAGGAAATTATGTGGGTCGAAACAATAGATAGACTACTTAAAGATGAAAGCGTAAGAAGATACTACTCAGAAAATGCTAAGCAAAGGGTGGAGGATTTTAGAATTGATAAAGATAGTTGAAGAATGGAAGGAAGTTTTGGGATGAAGATAACTTTTTCCTTTGGAAAGAACTGGAAAAATTATGTAAAGAATGTTGTAGATGAAAGAGTTATACAAGAAGCTAAGGAAAGCTTACTGAAATATCTCCCTGAGGGCGGGTTTAAAGATAAGGTTTTTATTGATGTGGGATGTGGCTCTGGGCTTTTCTCTTTGTCAGCTATTTTGTTAGGCTGTAAGCATGTTATAAGCTTTGATATAGACCCTGCAAGCATAGAGGCAACTCTGTTGTTAAAGGAAAAATTTTCCCATATTTTACCTTCAAACTACTCGTGGGACATATTTCAGGGCAACATTCTTGACAACAATTTGGTTGAGAACCTTAAAGAAAAAGGTGATATTGTATATTCATGGGGAGTGCTACATCATACTGGAAAAATGTGGGAAGCTATCAAAAATACAGCAAGCTTAGTGAGAGACGGTGGGTATTTAATTTTAGCAATCTATAATCATGCTCCATCCTCTGAGTTTTGGTTAAAAGTTAAGAAATTTTATAATGAACATACTTTACTACAACCACTACTTATTGCATTATACGGTAGCTACGCAACTTTGGGTTTTATGATCAGAAGAAGGACGCTAAAATTGAGAAGAGAAAGAGGAATGCATGTTTTTTATGATGCTATTGATTGGTTAGGAGGTTTACCTTACGAGTTTGCTTGTTTTGATGAAGTAAGAGAATATGTAGAAAATCTGGGTTTCAACTTGATAAATGCTCCAACTAAATTGCCATGTGGGAAAGGAGTTAAAAGTAATGTCTTTGACATAATAAGAGGTAGAAATATAGGATGCAATGAATTTGTTTTTCAAAAGAAAAAACTTGATTAACCATGTGCCGAATAGCAGGATTCATTGACTTTAACTTCAATAATTCTTACTCCCCTAAAGAAACCATTACACTTATGCGTGATACTCTTGTTCATGGCGGACCCGATGATGCGGGAATGTTTATAGATAAAGACTTTCCCATAGCTTTGGGACACAGAAGGCTTTCCATCCTTGACCTTTCTCCGCTTGGGCATCAGCCCATG
>JBMSAU010000030.1:0-3747 GCA_049414625.1 Thermodesulfobacteriaceae bacterium | reverse complement strand
ATACTGACTCATTGCATGCCCCTCTCCTGAAAATTTTAAAAAGGTTTCCAATCCTATCTTCCTCCGGAGTGTTTAAAAATTCTTCATAATTTTTCAGTATACCGTTCTTATCTCCCTTTCCAACCTTACGTATTTTATTAAATAAATAATCTATATCTTTTATTCCCAGAATTGATGCAGCCGATTCAATCTGATTTCTAACTTTTTGTTTTATTTCTTCTGAGATTTTGATCATTTTCATCACCTCCTAAAAAATCTATAAATACTTTCTATTACATAGTCTATTTCTTCATCTTTGATGTTAAAAAACAAAGGTAGTCTGATTAGTCTTTCACTTTCTTTTGTTGTAAATTTATCTACACCGTAAAATCTGCCGTATCTTTGACCCGCTGGTGATGAGTGTAAAGGCACATAATGAAAAGCTGCTTGTATTCCTTGTCCTTTTAAAAAGCTTAATAATTCCGTTCTTATGCGTAAGTTTTCGACCTTTATATAAAATATATGCCCATTATGACGGCAATGTTTGGGAACAGTTGGTAGCTCTATAAAACCCTCCTTTTCTAATTCCAAAAGCCCATTATAATATCTATTCCATGCCCTCAATCTAAATTCATTTATTTCTTCTGCTACTTCAAGCTGACCCCATAAGTAAGCAGCACTAACATCGTTCATCAAGTAGCTACTTCCTATATCTACCCATGTGTATTTGTCAACCATACCTCTGAAAAACTGACTTCTATTTGTACCTTTTTCTCTTATTATCTCTGCTCTTTCTATAAATTTATCATCGTTGACAATTAAAAGTCCACCCTCACCGGCACTAGTGTAATTCTTTGTTTCATGAAAAGAAAAGGCACCTAAGTGTCCTATGGTTCCAAGAGGCTTTCCCTTATACTCTGCCATCATCCCCTGTGCCGCATCTTCTATAACATAAAGATTATGCTTATCAGCTATTTCCATTATTTTATCCATTTCGCAGCCAACACCTGCATAGTGGACGACGCATATGGCTTTTGTCCTTTCAGTTATAGCATTTTCAATAAGATTTTCATCTATATTCATCGTGTCAGGTCTTATATCTACAAAAACTACTTTAGCTCCTCTTAGAACAAAAGCATTGGCTGTTGATACAAATGTATATGAAGGCATGATTACCTCATCACCTGGTTTTATATCTATCAAAATTGCTGCCATCTCCAAGGCATGGGTGCATGATGAAGTAAGCAAAGCTCTTTTACATTTTAATCTGTTTTCAAACCATTCTTCACATTTTTTGGTATACGGTCCATTACCAGAAATATGTAAACTTCTCATAGAATCTAACACGTATTTATCTTCATTGCCTGTATAGCAGGGTTTATTAAACGGGATTTTGAAGGTCATTATATTCCCCGTCTTGTCCGAATTTATAATTTGTAAATCTTGTTTTTAACCTCTTTATAGTCAGTGGCTCCCTTGTTTTGTCATCAAGAATACTTGTAATTTTAATCAGTCCTGAACCACAAATTACAACTGGACAACCTCTGTCAAAAAAAAGAATTTTGCCAATATGATCTTCTCGTGATTCTATGGTTAAGTCAGGGTATTTTTCTGCACTTAAAATTCTAACCATCTTATTGCCATTAATATATGAAGCTGCTCCTTTGTAAGGAAAACTAACAGCATCAATAAATCTAATAATTTTGTCTGAACTCCATGACCAATTAATAAAATAATCATATTCATCTCTCCACACACTATATGATGCCAATTTTTCATTTTGAGGCATTCCTCTAATTTCTTTATTAGAGATGATTGAATCAATTAAAAAATTACTTAGGTCAACATAAATAGAAGCGATTTTTTCTATTGCATCATTTATTTTGATTGGATATTCTATGGAGATGGATTTTTGTAGTATTATTTCCCCTCTATCAAAATCTTTAGTGCCTTTGATTAAACTCGCTCCAATTTCTTTTTCTCCATTTATAAGCATATTAACCAAAGGTGCAAATCCTCTATATTTTGGTAAAATAGAATCGTGAATAATATAAACTTCTGGGTGATCTATGATCCATTTCCATCCAATTGCTATAAGTACAAAGTTCTTCAAATTATACTTATTAAATTTTCTTTCAAATTCATTTTTCAATATACAAGGGATATTTTTTAATTTACATAATTCTTCTATATCGTAACTAAAATCTTTCAATACTCCTTTTTCCCTTTCAGTAATTACATAGTTTATGTAATTCTTATAATCAGGTCTCTCTAAAATAGATTTTAGGGTTAAAAATCCTTTCTTAGTGGTAGCTAAAATTATTATTCTTTTAGCCATTGAAAATCTCCTGCCATTGTTTCATTAAATTCTCTAAAGAAAACCACTCTCTCACTATCTTCTTATTATTTTCAAGTTCTTTAGCATTAATATTCAAATCAATATCTCCATTAATATCGTATACTTTTATTCCTAAACTTTGACACATATCCCATTGAGATGTTTCGGGATTTAAATAAACCTTTTTACCCAAGCCCAAAAGCTGTATTAAATTGCCCATTCCTTCTTGTCGATTATGGGCAAACAAAGCAATATCAATATTATATAGTATATTAAGATAATCTTCATAAGGCATGAGATCTAACAAAGGATAAAAATTGTTTCCAAAAATTTCTTTTCCAATCTTTAATATTTTATTCCTATACTCAGGATCTCCATAGGATAAAGGAACAATAACTTTGACTTTCAAATCTTTTAACTCAATTTTACTTAATTTATTAAAAGCAAATTCATGCCTATTTGGCTTACTAGCGGAAGTGCCAACTAAAATCCATATTTCATCTTTTTTCATTTTTTGACAATTTTTATATTTTGATTCATCGAAAACATTATTCACATACATAAAACACTTATAATACCTTTTCGGCTTCGCTTTATAATATTTTTTTATATACTCAACATCCCCATCTATATGTGTAATGACATTACTTATATTTTTAATGATATGCTTCCTTAATCTAGTTTGCTCTTCTGGAAAATAAAAATCTCCACCCCACATAACCCAATAAGATTTTTTCAACAGCCATGGCTGAACTGCTAACAATTTTAAAACCCTCTCATCCCATAACCCATGCGATATAATCTTTTCTGCTTTGTACAAGTACTTTTCAAATTCAAATATTTTTGATTTTTTATCCATCCAATACACATTCTTAACATTTAAATCCATGCCATAATCGCTTCTTGGTTTACCTATCATAACAAATATATGTTCATTTGGATTAAAATTTTCATTTATAAACTTTATAAAAGGTGGAATAACCTTATCCAAAACTATTATATGCAAGATTTTCATAATTTAAACCCCCTAATAGGAATAAAATGCCAAACCTCTACAAGCTTTATAGCAGTAGAATAAAGACTAACTTTCCTATTTCCAAGCATATTTTTTATCATTACTTGATCTATCCTATTATAAATTGAGATAGCTACACTACTTAATAACAATGGCCAACTATCCTTTAATAATTTCTTTCCAATCCCTATATCAAAATACCTTACAAAATTTGGCAACCCTTGAGACCTATAAATTGACCATCCCATTGTAGATACGTATATTATATCAAAAAACGTCGGGTGAGAAATGAGAGTGTTCTAAAAATACAAACTAAGGAAAAGCTTCTGAGAAGTGATATAATTTTTCTTGTGCAAAGCTTTCAGAGCTTGCTGGGTGTCTGTTTTGGAGCTAATGGAAGGAACTTTGAAGACGG
>JBMSAU010000029.1:0-3394 GCA_049414625.1 Thermodesulfobacteriaceae bacterium | reverse complement strand
ATTAATAGGGAAGAAGGTATGGGGATGGTTCTATTCAGGGTTTGCCCTCATATCTCCGAAGCAGAAAGACTTAAATGGCAAGAGATAGTTAAAGGTTTAGAAAACATATTGAGGGAGGAAGTTGATTTTAGGCTATATAAAAGCTTTTCAGAAGAGGAAGCTTGGTTAGTTGTTGATGATTATGCCCCTGATATCTACTATGCCAATCCCAGTGCCACGGTTATCCTTTTAAGAAAAGGTTATAGAATAATCGGACGCTACAAAACTGAAGGGGAAAAATTTTATCTCATAAGTAAAAAGAAAATAAAATTAGAAGAAGCAAACAAAATTGGACTGATAGACCGCTTAAGCTCTTATTATATCTTACATCATGAAAAGCTGTATTACAAAGACCTTATTTTGTTTGAGACCTCTAGCGACCTCTTTAAAGAACTGAATAAAGAAACTTGCGAAGTTGGTATAGTTCATGAAAATTTTTATCATAGCTTAGATAAGGAAAGCAAAGAAAATTTATTTTGCTTAAAAGAGCTTACCGTTCCTCTATATCATTATTTCTTAGTATCACCCAATTTTTATCTTAAGCATGAAGAAAGGATATCTAAATTAATTGAAAGTTTAGGTTTAATCAATGTTGATGAAAGGGAAATGAAAAAACTAGCAGAATTTAAAGAACTATCAGATTTTACGAAAGAATGGGTAAACATGTCATTACAGTTAAAGGTATTAAAGGATATCTACAAATTAATAATAACCGTAGATAGCGAACAAGAACTTTTTAAAAAGTTATGTGAAATATTAGTAGATAAGCACAGGTTTAAGTTTGTTTGGATAGGAATAAAAGAGGGTGATTGGATAAGACCTATCTACAAGCATGGTGAAGATGAAGGGTATGTAGAAAAGATAAGGACAAGCACAAGGGAGGACCTTCCTGAAGGGCAAGGACCTACAGGAAGAGCTATAAGAGAAGGTCGAATTATAATAAATGAAAACACCTTGACCTCTGAATTTATGAAACCATGGAAGGATGAGCTATTAAAAAGAGAGATTTATTCATCTATAGCTATACCCTTAAAGAAAAGAGGAGAGCCTTATGGAACTATCAACATTTATTCTACAAAGCCATACACTTTAAGAAAAGACTATATTAGTATTTTCCAAGAAATACAGCAGGATATTTCATTTGCATTAGACAAAATTGAGAAAAATAATGAAAATATTATGCTTAAAAATATTATTGAAAAATCTAACCAATTACTACTAATAATAGATAATAAAAATATGATAGAATACACAAACGAATACACAGTTAGATTAACAGGTTTTTCGCTTGAAGAATTAATTGGCCAACACATAAGCTTTCTTTATCAAACAATTAACAAAGAGGATTTAGAAAATTTAATCAGAAGAAAAGAATTTTCAGGTATATTTCAGATTACATCAAAAGATAAAAATATCCTTTTTATTGACCAAATTTTTACAGAAGTTTTATTACCAGATGGTAATTGTAAACGTATAATTATGGGAAAGGACATATCGCAAGAAATTTTACTTAAAGAAGAAATTAATAAATTTAAGTATTTTGACCTCGTAACAGAAAGTTATAATTTAGAATTTTTTAAAGCAAAAATTTCAAGCATAATCAAAGATAAGATTTACTCAAGCTTTATGCTCATATTTTTGGATATTTTAAAAATGTCATATCTCAATCTAACTTACGGTTATGATATTGGCAATAAAATTCTAAAGAGCATTGCCAGAATTTTAAAATCAATTTTTAAAGAAGGATTTGTGTCAAGGATTGGCAACGATGAGTTTGCTGTATTCGTTCCCAATGTAGAAGAAAGTCCTACTATTATATATAAAATTCGCCAAGCCCTGGAGGAAGAGATAAAAATAAATGAAAAAGCTTTCCATGTTTCTTACAACGCATCCATAGTATTTTATCCCAGAGATGGAGAAACTTTGGAAGAATTGTTAAACAATGGTATCTTAACTCTAAATTTATCTAAAAGAGAGGGTGAAAATGTTATCAAATTCTATGAAAAAAGCTTGAACGAAAGGATAAAAGATTATCTATCAGCTGAATTAATCGTTAAAAAGGCATTTGAGAAAAAATTATTTCGATTTTACTTTCAACCCTATTTTAGGGCTGAAGACCTTAAAATAGCAGGCTTTGAATCTCTGATAAGAATTATTGATGAGGATGGAACCTTGTATACACCTGGGAAATTTATCGATTACTTAGAAAATAGTAGATACATTAAAAACTTTGAAAGATGGGCCTTAGAGACTATAGCGGAAAAAATAAAAAAATTAAACTTTGCTGTGCCAATTTCTATTAACCTTTCAGCTAAGGGAATCTTAGCGAATGAAGAGAATGATTTGATAAGTATATTAGAAAATCTACCTAAGGAGATTCAAAATTATTTAGTGCTTGAGTTAACAGAAAGAAACATTGTTCAAGATATCCATAAGTTTTCTACTCTATTCAAAAAGATAAAAGAACTAAACGAAAATATAAAGATAGCTATCGATGATTTTGGGACTGGTTATTCCTCTTTATGCTATCTCAAAGATCTAACAGTCGATATTTTAAAAATAGATTATTATTTTATTAAATATATAACAAGGAGTTCAAAAGATTTAGCGTTAGTTAAAATTTTAGTCGACCTTGCCCAAAAATTTGGGCTTAAAGCAATTGCTGAAGGGGTAGAGACGACAGAACAGGTAAAACTTCTTACCCTTTTGGGTGTTGATTACCTACAGGGGTTTTACTTTGCTAAGCCAATGCCAGAAGAAGAGGCTTTAAGTTTGCTTAGTGCGTCAACCTTAGTTGACAAGACCTCATAAAGGATTATATTTAGCGAAAAAATTTAGGGGAGAGGATAGATGGCACGCCACAAGAAGAGAGAAAGGGAAAGGGAGATTGAAAGAAGAAGAAGGCGTAGAGAAAAGCTTGCTAAGCTAAGAAGGAAAGGGCTTTTCCCCCGTCCTGAGGGCTATGACCCAACGGTTTACTCTTATGTTGCTTATGCCGTAGCCAAAGGCATCATGACCTTAGACCAAGCCTTAGCCCGTTTAGAAAAAGCAAAGATTGAACCTCAAAAGGAAGAGACCACAAACTAAGGGAGCTTACTTTTTACAGTAAGCCCCTTCTTTTTTCTTTTCATTCTCCTTGATGTTGCCAGTTGTCCAAGTTTTTAGACTGTTTAAAAGCTATGGGAAAAAGGCTGTCTTAAAGGATGTTTCCTTTTCTCTTTTTAAAGGAGATATACTTGGGGTAATTGGACCTAATGGTGCGGGTAAAACTACCCTTCTTTACATACTTCTTGGAATAATCGAGCCAACCTCGGGGGAGCTAAAATACTTTGGAAGACCTCTTAAAAAAGAGAGA
>JBMSAU010000028.1:0-2173 GCA_049414625.1 Thermodesulfobacteriaceae bacterium | reverse complement strand
TCCGAAGGTTTTGGCTCCTCCTCACCATGGACACCCCTCAGACCTTCCGCCCTCAACCCATAATCCCTTGCCAAATACCTCAAAGATAGATGGGTGGATACAAGCCATCTGTTTTTGCATTGGCTAAGGCTCTGGCGGTATTTTTCATCCAAATCTTTTAACCTTTTGAAGAACTCTCTGTATTTTCTCTCATAGATGTTTTGATTTTTTGGGTCTATTTTCAGAAGGGTCTTGTAGAGATTGTCCACCACCGCTTGGTAGGACTTGGGGGACATCCAGAGGTGCGGATCGTTGCCTATTAAGGGCAGGTTTTGGTTGAGAAGGTATAGCTTTTCCTTTGGCACGGGCAGTTTTCTCTCCCACTTTTCCAGGCCTAAGGTAAAAACGTACTTCGCCTCCCTTAAGTTCCTAAGGTCTTGGGGCTTTGGCTCGTAGTGATGCACATCGGTCTTTGTGGAGATAAGGACCTTTACTTCATAAAGCTCTCCCGCCAAATAGAGCAAGGGATAGTATATGGGATAGGTGGTTGCTATCAAAAGTTCCCTCGGCAGGGCAAAAGAAAGAAGCAGGAGGAAGAAGAGTAGAGTTCTCATGTTTTCTATTTTATTACTATCCTGAGCGAACCTCAGGTGGAAAATTCGGAAAGCCCAAAAATCTTTAAAATATAGCTAAAGTAAATGGTGCTTGAAGTGATCAAAAATGCTATATCCTTATACTTTGGGATGAGATATAATTTTTAGGCTGTATTTTGGGGTGTATGAGTTGGAGAATTGAAATGCTTAAGAATATAAAGATTAAAATAATCAGTTTTTCTTATAAAGTATTAAAGCCTGCTATAAAGGTTCCATTCGGTCTATTACTAAGATTATATTTCGCCAAAAAACTAAAGTTTGAACCAGATAAAGTGAATAGCATATTAATTCTACCACCTCATAACGGGTTAGGAGACAGCATAATGCTCTCATATTATGTGCATGATTTGCTAGATAGCAAAGAGAAGTTAGAAGTATATATAATATCCCCTCACCATAATTTTTGGAAAGCGTTGGATTATGAAAATATTAATACAATTCATCCACCAAAAAGTAAACTGGAACTACTTAGAATTTTGAGAGCTAATAACAAGTCATTTGATTTAGTTATTTTTTCATCGCCTTTCACTAGGTATCTCAAAATTCTTCCCTTAATAAAAGCAAGATATAAAATATGCTATGATCCTTTGGACTTCGCTTTCAGGAGACCTAAGCTCAGGGTTTTAGGTAATATAAATGTAAAGGACTGTAATGCATACGATCTACGCGATAGTTTTTACGGAGAATCATTGGGAAATCTGTTGAGATGCTGTGGGTTTGCTGTAAAAGAAAAAATACCCAAACTTAGAAATATAGATGATTATATGCTTCCTTCACAAAAGACAGTTATACTTTTTGCTTATTCAAGAGATGAACTAAGGAACATTCCTGATCATTTTTGGATTAATTTATGCAATAACATCATCCAATCGGGTTATGAAGTTCTAATCCTTTATGATGAGGAAGCCAAAACATATAGTCAAAAACTGATAGCTTCTTTAAACAATGCGGTGAAAGGTATATACACTGATAGTATAGAAAAGACAGTTCAAATACTAAACAGTGCGTATGCTGTAATATGTCCTGATGGTGTCCTTTTGCACATAAGCATTTTATCCAAAGTGAAGAAGATCGTCGCATTTTTTACTATTGTTGAACCTAAACATAGAATACCTGAAATCGCATATAAGACTAAGAAAATTAAAACTATCAAGATTGAGGGGCACAGACTAAAAAATATTATTTCAAGATTTAGTGTGTTTGACTCTTCCTCTATGTTTGAATATTACTCCAGACTTCGTGACTTCTATTTTGAAGCATACAAAGAAGAAAAAGACAGGCTTATTAAGGAAAACGAGAAAAAATATATTAACGAAATCTTGGAATTTTTAAAATGCGACGACTAGACAATACTCTTTACTACTCAATCCTATACCCAAAGCTCTGTACTAAGTCTGGTCTTTTCCTCCAATCGGGCTTTACCCTAACATAGAGTTCCAAATAGACCTTTCTGCCAGTTATAAGCTCCAACTCTTCCCTTGCCATCTTTCCAATGGACTTTAGCCTTTGTCCATCCTTGCCTATGATTATAGGTTTGTAGT
>JBMSAU010000027.1:0-2096 GCA_049414625.1 Thermodesulfobacteriaceae bacterium | reverse complement strand
AGCTTTTCTTCCGCGGTCATAGAAAAACCCGGTGCCTGCTCTCCATCCCTAAGGGTAGTGTCAAAAATATAAACTCTCTCCATTCCGTTTCCTCCTCTTATTGATAATAATTCTCATTTAGCAAAAAGTCAAGGATTGAAGGAGATTGGGATTTTCTCGTCGGTTATTATCAAGTATGCTATGCTGTTATCGTCCAAACCTTTTACTGAACTTTCCAAATTGGATATATCGTATCCTCTGAAAATACCGTTTTCACGATTGCGAATTTTTGATGTCATATCCCTTACAGCTTTATCCTTTTTACCACTTTTTGCTTCTATTAAGCATATAAAGAGTTGTTTTTCGGTGGTTAAACCAAGAATCATACCATCGATTTCCATGAACTGTCCTGTAGATTGCTGTTTCTTTCTGGGATATGCAATTAGATTTGATATTGTTATGCAGAGAATATTCGGTTTTCCTTTTATTGATTCTTCTCCTTCTTTAAGCATTTCAGCAACTTTAAGTTTTGCTTCTAACTCTTTCAATATACTTTCCATTTTCTCTTCGTACAATTCGCTTATTTTGGATTTTTTATTGTATTTTTCTTCAAATTTTGAAATTATATTTTTTCGGTAGAACTCACAGACGTCATCTACAAAACCCATAACTGCATCAGGGAAGTTGAAGTAGCTTCTGAGAAAGGAAGTATGATCCCATTCCCATCTTATATCTTCATTATTAAAGAAGAGTTTCAGTGCCTGTTCTATATATTTCTTGGCTATTTTTTCTATTGCCTCCCTTTTATATTCTATATAGCTATAGCTTACTCCAAAGTCTTTATAATTTATTCCATTTAAAAACTCTTTAACTATATCAAATGATTTTTTAAATGTTGCTATCAAACTCTGTCTATCAAACTTGGAATTGTATTGAATTACGTAGAAGTTCAAAGGCGTTTTCCAAACTACTCTATAGCAGTTTAAACTTCTTTCTACCAATACCAAGGAAGATCTATCCAATCTTTCTTTTAATTGTTCACCAAGGTCATCATCTTCAAATTCAAACCTCATAATTGGCGCATATTCACTTTTCTTTTTCCTATACTCTTCTCTTAGTTTTTTAATATTCAGTCCCTTGTAAATCTCCTCAATAAGATCACAAATATTTTCTCCATTTTTCAAGCCCTCTACTTTGCTTGTTAATTCCGTTAATCTCTCCTTCAAAGGTTTATAGTATAGGCTCTGTATTGCCAAGACCTTCTCATTTAAATACACGCTTTTATACAACTGTCTGTTAAGAAATTTCAGTGTATTGGAAATTTCGGTTTCACCGAAAAATATACTACGTATAAGTTCTGGATTATCAAATAGTAATACAGAGGAAAGGTTAAGCCCGGATGGAGTGTAAAATGAGTCCAAGAGAAGGAAGGCAATTTTTCTCACAGTGCGATATAGGCTTTTTAAGTAAATTATATTACTTTCTTTCACTTTGTCAGAAAAGTCATCAACAATGTATTTTTTAAACATCCACTTATATCTCTCAAACCAGCTTTCATCTAGTTTGTCTTTATACTTCTTATACAGACATTTAAATCTCAAATAAGCTAAGATCTGATATAAGTGGTTATAATCACGAAGTTCAAATATTTCCTCAGCCTTTCTCTCTATTTTTTCATCTCCGATACCCTCTATCAATTTTGTATGAAGCCTCTTGTTAAGAAGAACTTCTAACAGAATTCTTTCTGTATAAAATGTCCAGTCTAAATGTCCAACATTTAATAATAAAGCCCAGCATTTGATCAGATCTTTCCCTTTTACTTCTTCTCCTTGTTCAGGCTTAGGCTCAACATTTACCCTGGAGGATGCATGAATTTCTTCTACTTTCTGAGCCCAGTTATCTATCAGAGCAAAAATCAAGGCGATGTAATCAAACCTTGAATGTCTTGCTCCGTCTATAACCTCCCTCACATCACCCAAGTGGTCTAAGTTTTTTAATCTGTCAATTTCCCCGATGTCATCTAAGAAATCGTATAAGATTTTTACAGGTTTTGCCTTTTCTATGTCAAGATTGTAAATACCTATGCCGGGTATAAAGTAGTGCGTGGAATTATCCCC